>CAYOUK010000115.1:0-1635 GCA_964407175.1 uncultured Muribaculaceae bacterium | reverse complement strand
CAAGGATTTAAAAGAAAATACTAATAAGATTGAAATCACTAAAGAAGACATATTGAAGGTAATAAAATACAAAACAAATATCCCAGTATTAGACAATTTTAATAAAAAGTTAAATTCTCTTCCAAAGACTTTAAATAAACATATAATCGGCCAAGAGAAAGCGATTGAAGAAGTTGTAAATCTTCTAAAAGCAAAGTATCTCGTTGATAATTCAAAGGTTCTTTCTATAATGCTTGTAGGTCCTACTGGCGTTGGCAAAACTCTTATTGCTAAAAAATTATCATCATCGTTGTTTGGTGATAAAAATTTTATCATGCTTCCTATGTCAGAATATTCAGAAGATTATACAACAGCGAAGCTTGTTGGCTCTGATAATACTCTATATAAAAACGACGATTGTATTTTTGCAAAAGTTAGAGATTACCCATATTCAATATTACTTCTTGATGAAATAGAAAAAGCATCAAAAAAAGTAAAAGAGTTATTCTCAAAAATAATAGATAATGGATATATAGAACTATACAACAAGGAAATAGTTCATTTTGAAAATGTAACAATAATATTAACAAGTTCTATTAAAGAAAAAAAGAAAGTTGGCTTTAAAAATGGAACATTATCATATAAAGATGATGTTCTTTATGATAAAGTAACAAAAATAATAAAGTTAAAGAATATAAGTAAAAAAGATGGAATAAAATATATAAAAAGAGAAAGTGTTAATTTGAACATCACAAGAAAAGAAATTAATGATATAATAGATAAGTCTAATATTGATATGAAGGGATTTAAAGGAATAACTAAAGAGTTAAATAATTATAAAATCAATAAACTTTTATCAAAAGTATAGACATTATAAATAAAACGTGTTAAAAATAGTCATAGGAGTTGACGCATATGAAGTTATATAATACATTATCACATACTGTTGAGGAATTTGTTCCGTTTGAAGCTGACAAGGTAAATATGTATACTTGTGGACCAACTGTTTATCATTATGCACATATTGGTAATCTTAGAACATACATATGTGAAGATATTTTAGAAAAAACTTTAAGATATGTTGGTTATGATGTTACTAGAGCAATGAATATAACTGACGTTGGTCATTTATCTAGCGATTCTGATTCAGGCACAGATAAGATGGTAGATAGTGCAAAAAAAGAAAACAAAACAGTTTTAGATATAGCAGCTTTTTATACTGATGCATTCTTCGATGATTTAGAAACTCTAAATATTAAAAAACCAGAGATTATTTCTCCGGCAACTCAAAATATTGATATGTATATCACTATGATTGAAAAACTTTTAGATGATGGATATGCATATAAGTCAGGTGATAATGTCTATTTTGATATATCAAAAGTAGATGATTACTATAAACTAACAAACCATAAAATAGATGAAATGGTTGTTGGAGTAAGAGATGGAGTAGAAGAAGATAGCAATAAAAGAAATCAAGGGGATTTTGCTTTGTGGTTTACAAAAAGTAAATTTGAGGATCAAGAACTTAAGTGGGATAGCCCATTTGGAATTGGTTACCCAGGATGGCATATAGAATGTTCAGGCATTAGTATTAAGAATCTAGGGGAAAACTTAGATATCCATTGTGGTGGTGTTGATAACATTTTTCCTCAT
>CAYOUK010000114.1:0-1761 GCA_964407175.1 uncultured Muribaculaceae bacterium | reverse complement strand
ATGGAGCGGGTGAAGGGAATCGAACCCTCGTAATCAGCTTGGAAGGCTGGAATTCTACCATTGAACTACACCCGCATCAAATGACAATTAAGATTATATCTTATATTGTCATTTTTTTCAAGTGTTTTTACTTAATTTCTAGTTTATTATCTATATAGTCTACTGTTATAGTTTGATTTGGTTTTATTTCATTATCGATTATTTTCTTAGCTAAAATAGTTTCTAGACTATGATTAACTAATCGTTTAAGTGGTCTTGCCCCATAATATTCACTATATCCATTTTCAATAAAGTACTCTCTTGCTTTATCAGTTATATTGATTTTAATATCACTTGATTTAAGTCTTGTTTCAATTTCCTTTATAATCTTATCTAATATTGAAGACAATACTTCCTTAGTTAATTTGTTAAATACTATAACGTCATCTACCCTATTAATAAATTCTGGTTTAAAATAGTTATGTAATTCATCTAACACTTTATTTGGTTCATCATCTAAAATATGTTCACTTCCAACATTAGAAGTCATTATAATTATAGTATTTTTAAAATCAACAGTACGACCATTTGAGTCAGTACATCTTCCATCATCTAATATTTGAAGAAGTAAGTTTAAAACCTCTGGATGAGCTTTTTCAACTTCATCAAATAGAATAATGCTATATGGATTTCTTCTAACTGCTTCAGTTAGCTCTCCTCCCTCTTCATAGCCAACATATCCTGGGGGAGCTCCAAGAAGTCTTGATACTGAAAACTTTTCCATATATTCACTCATATCAATTCTTATCATGTGATGCTCATCATCAAATAGAGTTTCGGCAAGAGCTTTAGCAATCTCCGTTTTTCCAACCCCTGTTGGTCCTAAGAATATAAATGAACCAATAGGTCTATTTGGATCCTTAATTCCTGAACGTGACCTAATAATAGCATCACTAACAAGTTTAATTGCTTTATCTTGCCCCATTACTCTTTGTTTTAGATTATCCTCTAGAGAAAGGAGCTTGTCTTTTTCAGAACTAACTAATTTTGCTATTGGGATTCCAGTATATCTTGATATTACATTTGCTATATCGTTACTAGTTACATCATCACTAAGTAGTTTATTGTTTTCTTTTTCTTTAAATTCCTCTAACTCTTTTTCAAGTTTTGGAATAGTTCCATGTTCTAGAACGGCAGCTTTTTCATAATCATAAATGTTTTTAGCATTTTCTAAATCAAATCTTGCTTTCTCTAGTTCTTTTTTCTTATCAATAATATTTTCTTTAATATCCTTCTCTTCGTTCCATTTAATACGCATTTCTTTTTCTTTTGATGTTAAATCATATAATTCTTTTTCAATATCATCAAGTCTTTTTTTAGAAATGTCATCTTTTTCTTTTTTTAAAGCTTCTCTTTCTATTTGAAGTTTCATTATTTTTCTTTGAAGAGTATCAAGTTCAATTGGTACAGAGTCCATTTGAACTCTTATTGTAGCGCATGCTTCATCAACTAAGTCAATTGCTTTATCTGGCAAAAATCTATCAGTTAAATATCTATTTGATAGCGTAGCCGCTGAGATAAGCGCAGAGTCTTTTATAGTTACTCCGTGATGTATTTCATATCTTTCTTTTAAACCTCTAAGAATTGTAATAGTATCTTCTACACTTGGTTCTCTAACTATAATCTTTTGAAAACGTCTTTCCCCGGCCCCATCTTTTTCGATATATTTTCTATATTAATTTTAAGTAGTTGCTCCATTAACATGTATATCACCACGAGCGA
>CAYOUK010000113.1:0-1774 GCA_964407175.1 uncultured Muribaculaceae bacterium | reverse complement strand
TTTTTTAATATGATGTTTAACTAATCATTTTTATTAAAACCTAATTTACTATGATTATTATCGTAAGGTTTGCTATAAGCCTCTAGTAATTCATCTAATTTTTTTTGATCACTACTTTTTTTGCTAAGTAGTTCTCTTAATTTTTCATTATGAAGCGGAGAACAACCCGGGTTTAATCTTCTTTCTTCTTCCGTAATTTCATCTATTTGTTCATTATATTCGCAAATAAATGATTTATATCTATAAATACCATATTGTAATTTTATATAATGTTTTTCCTCTTCATATTCTTCAAGAGTTAGATTACCATTTTCAAATTTTCTCGTAGTTTGATCTAATAACTCCATCATTATATGACTAAGCGCAGTATAATAATCAATATCACTGATGTTTGGAAACATATTAGTTAATATAGGAAAACGACAACCAATATTATTAACAAGTTTAATTCTTTTTTTTATCTCACTATACTTACTAGATTCCATAAATGCCCACCCTTTTTAACGAATGGTATATTATCAAATAATAATATTAAAGTCAAGTAAAAAAACATGCATAAAAATAATGCATGATTATACACCTTTTTGTCTTTCAGCATATTCAGGATTGGCTTGCATATACTGTGCAATAATTGGATCATTTTTAAGTTCTTCATGTGATTTAGCAAATTCACTGATTATTAAAATAGATAAATCCTGTAATTCTCTTTCACATTCCTGTTTTCTTTCATATTCCCAACGAGCAGGTTTACCTTGTCTAACAGTTTCTTCCATTTGCTTATCTAACCAAGCGATTCTATTTCTTAGCCATTCACTTCTTCTAAAATGTTTTCTACATCTAAATCTACAATCATAATCATTAACATATACCCTACACTCAATATAATTCTCGATATCCTCACTTGTTGCATTACCATCTTCTATAACACGTTTGTAATATTCAATATTATCCCCATATATAATATGTTTAATTCTTTCATAACTTTCTAACGATACTACAGTTTTACCATCTGGAAGTAAAACCTCTTTTTTATCGCTAAGTACCTTTTGAATAAATAAAAATCCATCTGTAAAACTCTTTCCATTGTTTTGATTCTCTCTTCCAGCACTATATATATCTTCTATTTCTTCTGCTTCTGTCATAAAACACCTCCATTTTAATATATAATTCTAAATTTTTAAATATTTTGAAAGTTCGTTATAATAGTTATCACTATTTGCTTTTTTCTTCTGTATTTATAACCACAATAAAACCTATTCAATCTCTTGTATTTATTATAGCACATTTTATTAAAAAAACAAAAAGTCCCTAAATTGGGACTTAAGTACTACTCCTCAATGATGAATTTGAATCTTAGTTCAATAAATCGATCGAAGAAAAAATCATGCACTAAGTAATACTTGTGTGCATGACTTTATTATGTCTTATTTTTTTTCTTTAATACCATTTTTATCTATATCATTTTGATAATTAATACCCATACCTACTACAAATATATATGCAAGTAAATATATCCAAATCATAAGTATTGCTAAGTTAGATAGACCACTATAGAAAAGTGCATAACTTGCAAAATTATTCGCATAATATAAATATACATACGTAACAATTATCCATCCGACTGTTGTAAACAATGCACCTCTTGTGACTTCTTTACTAGATAATATCTTATCTGGTGATATAGTATATAGTATCTTTATAAATACATATATTATTATCCATGAAAATGGTGTTTTAAGAACACTTATAATACCATATATTTCTTTTTGTCCTG
>CAYOUK010000112.1:0-1855 GCA_964407175.1 uncultured Muribaculaceae bacterium | reverse complement strand
TAACTATAAAGACATTAAATTTAAAGATAAATTTAATTTAGTTAATCCATTTTTAGATGGTACAAAGAATCCTGATGATTATTTTGAGGATTCAGTATCAAGAGTTAAAGCTTTTGATAGATTTATAGTAAGTGGAACATTTAATGAACTAGATGATGAACAAAAGAAAAAATACTATAGTGATATAGATAAGATTAATTATTTAGTTGAAGAATTAGAGTCTTATAATATATTTAAACCATTTATTGATGAAGTTATTAAAAGATATAAGAATAAAGATAATCTAAAAGATGTATTTAAAAATAAAGCGAAAGAAATAAGTAAATTAGATGGAGAAAGAAAAAAGATTGTATCAAAAATACTTCCACACAAAGCTTTATTTAAATATGTAGATAATACTAAAGATGAAAAACTAATTTTAAAAGAAAACGAAGCTATTAAAAATATAATTAGTAATTTAGATGAATATGAAACAAATAAGACAGATGATTTAATAATTACTAAATTAAAAGATACTAGTACTTATTTAGATATTATTAAACTTCTTGCATCAAATTACATGATGTTTAAAGTTTTATATAAGGCATTAAAGATAGAAATAAATGATGACTTATTATTTAGCAAACTAACAGAATATGCTTATAATCCTAATATTTCATTTACAGATGATATAAATATATTTAATGAAATGGAAATTAGTGATATAATATCAAACAAATACAAGTTACTCGGCATTAATCTTTTAAAGGAAGATATTACGGATGGTATCGAGAATTTAAAGAGCGATTTGAGTTTTGTAAATGATGTTAGATGTATCATTGAAAATGGTATATCTTTTGAAGATTTACATTTAATAAATGAAATTAATTCGCTCGGTAATTTAGAATAATATTATTTTATATATATTAATATTATTAAGAAAGGAGGTTAATGGTTATGAAGAAATATATAGCAGAATTTATTGGTACTATGGTTCTTGTGTTATTTGGATGCGGAACTGCAATGCTAACAGAAGGTAATATTGTGGCTACTTCTCTTGCTTTTGGTTTATCAATCGTTGCAATGGCATATGTTATTGGCAATGTATCAGGTTGTCACGTTAACCCAGCAGTTAGTTTAGCAATGCTTCTAGATAAAAGAATGAGTTTACATGACTTTATTTGCTATGTAATATCTCAAGTATTGGGTGCTCTTTGTGGTTCAGGATTACTATATGTAATTTTATCTAAATCTATTATTACTACAGTTAATCTTGGTGCTAATGGATATGGAGATCTATCATCTATTGGAATTACACTTGGTGGAGCATTACTTGTTGAGATCATCTTAACATTTGTATTTGTTTACACAATTCTTGGTGTAACTAGTGAAAAGAACAAAGCTCAAGTAGCAGGAATTGTTATTGGTTTAACACTTACTTTTGTTCATATTCTAGGAATTCCTATAACTGGAACAAGTGTTAACCCAGCTAGAAGTTTAGCGCCAGCTTTAATCATGGGTGGTGAAGCACTCAAACAAGTATGGCTCTTTATAGTTGCTCCTTTAGTAGGTTCAGCTCTTGCTACACTAGTATATAGAAATCTAAATGATTAAAAAAGCATACAAAATGCTTTTTTTTATGTTATAATTTTTACGGTGGTAGTATGAAGAAGTTTTTAAATGTTTTATTTATGTTTTTAGAAGTTATAGCTCTAGCATGGACAATGGGACAGTTTATGTTAGAATCATTTATTTACTATACTATTCTTTCAAATTTATTTGAATTAATAGTTAGTATTATATTCTTTTACTATTCATATCAAAAAAAGATCCCTAAAGTAATTAATATACTAATATTATCTTCAGTTTTATCACT
>CAYOUK010000111.1:0-1899 GCA_964407175.1 uncultured Muribaculaceae bacterium | reverse complement strand
AACTTCTAACAGCATTTGGTGCCATATAAAGTCCAAGAAGTAATTCTTTATTAATTCCAAGTGTTGGCCCAACTTCTCTTCCTTCTCCCGGGAGAGTTAGTCTTTCACTAACTAATTCGCATAACTTTTTGCTGCCTGCAACATATGCTCCATTTGGTGCAATTCCACCACCTAAGTTTTTAATCAAAGATCCAACTATTAAGTCTGCGCCAACTTCAAGTGGTGTTTTTTCTTCTACAAATTCACAATAACAATTATCTACAACTATTAATTGATTCTTGTTAATAAGTCTAACTTTTTGAACAAGTTTTTCTATCTTTTCTATAGTTATACTTTTTCTAGAGGAATAGCCCCTACTTCTTTGAATATAAATGATTTTATAAGTTTTACTTTTTAATGCTTCTTCTATTTTTTCATAATCAAAATCATCATCTTTTAAATCTATTTCTTCATAGTTAATATTAAATGATTTAAGAGAGCTTTCATTATCAGTTATTCCAATAACTTCTTTTAAAGTATCATATGGTTCTCCCGAAATACTAAGCATTGTATCCCCTGGCCTAAGAAGTGCAAAAAGCGAAACCGTTAAAGCATGAGAACCAGAGATAAACTGATTTCTAACTATGGCATCTTCTCCGCCTAGTACACTAGCGAAAACTTTTTCAATAGCATCTCTTCCAATATCGTTATAACCATATCCGCTTGTAGATGCAAAGTGCGCTTCACTTATCTTTTCTTTATGAAAAGCATCTATTACTTTTTTACTATTTAAAAAACATAAATCATCTATTTTTTTAAATTCATCTTTTAATACTTCTTCTACGTTTTCTATATTCATAGTATCACCTTATCTATTATATCATTTATCATAACTAGTTTCATAGTCATCATCACTTTTTTGTAACATCTTTTGATTTATAAAATTTACTACTTCAGTGTATATTTCTTTGCTAGTTTTTGTCTGTTTAATATTATCTACAAAATCATAATTTGAAAATAATGTGTTCTCATCAATTACAAAATACTCATTATATGATATATCACCATTTTCAGTTTCAATAGCATTTACACATAAATACATATTTTCTAACCTATATAACAAAAGAATTAAATTATCATATGGCCACTCTAAAGTAGAATCAATCCTCTTTTCAAATAGTTGAAACATTTTTTCAGTATTACGATTATCTGCGAAAAACTCGTGTAAATAAACATATGAACCATAAAAATCTTCCATATAGGTAACAACATCATCTAGTAATTCTTCATTAGTATCATCTGTTGAGACAAGTCTAATCCCATTCTTGTTAATCTCAGTGACGACAAAAAATTTACAATAGTGTACTTCATTATCATTTAGTTCCTCTATATGCTCAATAAAGCTCGGGATATTTTCTCTTGCAGCTTCTATTACTTCATCTTCTAAATCAGTTAATTCTTCATCAGCGCTTGAACTTAGATAATCTAAATCTGCAAGCAAGTCGAGAGCATTATCTTCCTCTTCCGTAAATTCTTCATCTCTTTCAATCTTTTCTAGAATACTTCTCAAAACAGTTTCATCTAAATTAATAGAAGATCTATTATCTAAAACTGGATACCTAAAAACTACTGGTAATCTCATAAGTATTACTTGTGGTTCATTTTCTCTTTCATTCATAATTTCGGCCTTCTTCTTTGGTTGTTAGTATATATATTTTAAGACAATAATTCAAGACTTAATTATAGACAATTTATATATTATATGGTACTATTAAAACATAAAAAGGAAGCATTTGATTTAAGGTTGAGTGCTTGCCATTTGTTTTGGAATAGCACTCAGTCTTGATGATTGAGTGCTTTTTTGCATGATGATTGATGTCATATTGACCAAAACCAAATATTATCATCTATATTCTAGTA
>CAYOUK010000110.1:0-1923 GCA_964407175.1 uncultured Muribaculaceae bacterium | reverse complement strand
TCTAACGAATATATTAAAAAAATTAGAGATATGGAAATAAAAGTAGATGATTTTTTAAGAAAAGCATATTTAAATAAATTGATATATCTTTATAATAATGGAGAAATCGATAAGATCACTATAAAAAGAGAATATTATAAGTATCTGTATTCTCATGATTGTAAACTAAAGTATAAAAACAAATATGAGGATCATCCAATTAGTAAAATCGATGAAGATGATAAACTAAAGGCTATAAAATAATTGATACTTGAAAAAGAATATAACCTGTGTTAATATACATTTGTAAATCTTATGAAAGACATGGATTTATCAAGAGTAACAAAGAGAGTGAGTGGATGGTGTAAACTCATTTACAAATGATAAATTTACTACTTTCTAGAGGGCCTAATAAGCCACGTCGCTCGCGTTAAGAGTTAAGAGTTAAATTAAGGATGGTACCGCCCGATGGGCTCCTTTGGTATCATCTTTTTTTGGGGGGAAAAATGGACGGGAAGGATTTTAAAAATTATTATGTGATGGATATGGCATATTTTTTAAGCAACTACGTAGATGAAGATATTCCGGCCAACGCATATTCTGCAAGTCATTCTGATTTATTGGAATTTGGATTTCCAGGTGTAAAAAGAATACCAAACCAGATAGTAAAAGCTGATGCCATAATGTCCGGTGCAGTCTTGTTAGTTAAAGCACCATTTACTGTTGGAAGAAGACCAATCATATGTGCTTATCTAAGACCATCACTAGTATTAAAGGAAGCAAGAAGGAGGGAAAAATAATATGGTAAATTTTAAAGAAGATGAAAAATTAAACAAGCTTAATCACAGTTGTGCACATTTACTAGCGCAAGCAGTAAAACACTTATATCCAGAAGCTAAATTTTGGGTAGGTCCAGTTGTAGAAGAGGGATTTTACTATGACATCGATTTAGGAGATAAAGTTATCACTGAAGAAGATATTCCTAAAATCGAAAAAGAAATGAAAAAGTGTGCTAAAGATAATAAGTTAATAAAAAGACATGAAATATCTAAAGATGAAGCACTTGAAATGTTTAAAGATGATCCATATAAAATGGATTTAATAAGTAGAATGGATGAAGATACAACTGTAATATCTTGTTATACACAAGGAGATTTTACAGACCTTTGTCGTGGTCCACATGTTGAATCTACTAAACTTCTTAAAAACTTTAAACTAACTAAGTTTTCTGGTGCGTATTGGAAAGGCGATAAAAACAATAAGATGCTTCAAAGAATATATGGTGTATGCTTTGAAACTCCAGAAGAACTTGATGCTTATGTAAAAGAACTTGAAGAAGCTAAACTAAGAGATCATAGAAAGATTGGAAAAGATCTTGGTATATTCTTAATTGATGATTTAGTTGGAAGAGGTCTTCCTATGTACTTACCAAATGGTTTTATTCTTTGGAATAATCTAGAAACATATATTAGAAATAAAGAGATTAAAAGAGGATATAAACACGTACTAATATGTTTTAAGACCAATGAACTGTCCTCATCATATGGTTATATATGGGAATGATATTCATTCTTATCGTGATTTGCCAATTAGAATTGCTGAGATAGCTAGAGACTCCAGATATGAATCTTCAGGTTCACTAAAGGGTATTGAAAGAGTTAGAACTTTCTGTCAAAATGATTCACATATATTCTGTACACCAGAACAAATAGAATCTGAGTTTAAAGGTGTAGTTGATTTAATTCTCGAAGTATATAAAGAAATGAATATTAAAGACTTTAAGTTTGAACTTGCACTTAGAGATCCAGAAGATAAAGTTAAATTTTATCCTGATGACAAAATGTGGAATGATGCTGAAAGTGCTCTAAGAAAAATCTTAGATGATATAGGAATTCCATATGAGGAAAAAATTGGTGATGCAGCATTCTATGGTCCAAAACTAGA
>CAYOUK010000109.1:1792-2022 GCA_964407175.1 uncultured Muribaculaceae bacterium | reverse complement strand
TTTTTAATTTTATTATTTGTTAGATTGAATATTGGATATAATACCGCTATCAAATTTGGCAAGAAAGATGATTGGCTTTGGATAATTCTTGCAGGATTGTTTGGAAAAGTATTCTATGCATGTGTTGGATTATTTGGAAGCAGCAAATATGACAAGAATGCAAAAGTATTTAAAAACGGTTTCTTTAAAGACAACTAAATAAAAAAAGACTGATTTAATCAGTCTTTTTT
>CAYOUK010000109.1:0-1729 GCA_964407175.1 uncultured Muribaculaceae bacterium | reverse complement strand
AATCCATCTATCATCTAATAATCTAACTATCAAATGATCTCTTGAAGCTTCTTCTATATAACCTTCAAACATTCTATCTCGCCAAGATGTAGAATCAGCAAATGATGAATAAACTTTTACTTTTTTTCCTTTATTTTGTCTTAATACATTTTCAATATAACTTTGCTCAATATCAAGGATTCCATCAGTTTGTGGTGTATTAATATTTGCTGTGTAATTAATTGTATCTTCTAGATTTTCCTTGGCCCCTGGAAAAGTGGGGTTTTTATAATATGAACCGTTCATTTTTCACCTCTATTAGATTTTATTAATGTGATATCAAAATAAGACTAATTTTTTATAACCTCTATTATAAAATACTTTTGAGGTGATAATTTTGAAAAGTGATTTTGAACCTGAAGTAAGAGATTTACTTAAACAGTCTGAGAAAGAAATGCTTAATCTTAATCATCCTTATGTTGGAAGTGAACATTTTTTGCTCGCTGTTTTAAGGAGCGATTATAAAATTAAAAGTATCTTAAATAGTTATAATCTTACATATGAAGAGTTTAAAACAAGTTTAATAAAAGCTGTTGGAAAGTCTTATAAAAAAAGTGAAATTACTTTATATACCCCTCTTTTAAAAAGAATAATATCCTCATCTTTAGATGATGCAAGAGAGAATAAAACTAAAGTTAAAACAGAATACTTAATACTTGAAATGCTTGAAGAAGGTGAGGGGGTTGCAATAAGGATACTGCTTAATATGGGCATAGATTTAGAGGGACTATACACTAGATTAAGTGCAAAGACCAAAAGCAGAAATGATATGTATATATTTAACATAGGTAAAAGATTAGATAATACACATGTACATATATTTAAAAGAGAAAAAGAGATAAACGAAGTAATAGAAGTTTTGCTTAGAAAAAATAAAAATAATCCACTTTTAGTAGGTGAAGCTGGCGTTGGAAAAACCTCTATTGCAGAAGCAGTTGCAACTCTAATACATGATAATAAAGTTCCAGAGGAACTATCAGATTATGAGATAGTTGAGTTAGATACTGGAAGTCTTATATCAGGGACTAGATATCGTGGAGATTTCGAAGAAAGATTAAATAAAATTATTAAAGAAGTGATAAGCGCTGGGAATATTATTTTGTTTATTGATGAAATACATACACTTGTTAATTGTGGAGGTGCTGAAGGGGCAGTAGATGCAGCGAACATATTAAAACCTTATTTGGCAAAAGGAGATATCAAAATAATTGGTGCAACAACTTATAAGGAATATAAAAACACAATATTTAAAGATAAAGCATTAGATAGAAGATTTGAAATAATAAAGGTAGAAGAGCCTTCGCTAAAAGATACTGAATATATACTTCAAAATATTAAAGAAAATTACGAAAAACATCATAATGTAATTATTAGTGAAAAGAACATTAAAGATATTATTAAATATTCAGACAAATATATATTTAATAAATATAATCCCGACAAGTCAATTGATATACTAGATTTAGTATGCGCTCATGTTAGATTCGAAAGGCCAAACAATAAAAACATTTTAACAGAACTCGAAAAGAAAAAAGAAAAACTTCTTTGTAAAGAAAAGTATAACGATGTAATAGAACTAGAATTAAAAATCAAGGATTTAAAAGAAAATACTAATAAGATTGAAATCACTAAAGAAGACATATTAAAGGTGATTAAATACAAAACCAATATCCCAGTATTAGACAATTTT
>CAYOUK010000108.1:0-2159 GCA_964407175.1 uncultured Muribaculaceae bacterium | reverse complement strand
CATTTATTTTGTAAAAACCAACTATTAAAACCCCATTTGTTTAATGTTTATTCCAATGCTTTCTCCCCCAGGGATTATATAGTTTGAATATGCATACGAGATACTTGGAAAAAGCATAAATAATCCAATTAATAATACTTTAAGTTTTTTCATATACAGTCACTCCCAGTATTATTATGGACAAAATACGACAAAAAATACCAGATTATTCTTCTGGTATTTCAAAATCTTCTAGTTTGCCATCTTCTTTTAATATCTTATTAATTTTAAGAGTAGCGTCATTTAGTTTATCTCCACATACTTTAGCAAGTTTCATTCCTTCAGTATATTTTTCAATTGATTCGTCTAAACTAGCGTTTCCACTTTCTAAGTCTTTAACGATTTTCTCAAGCTCTAAAATCGCTTGTTCGAATGTTTTTTCTTCTTCTTTCTTAGCCATTTTTATCATCCTTTCTTGTATCAGTTACACTTGCATTTATAAAGCCTTCATTTAATCTAACATTGATAGTATCTCCAACACTAACTTCTTTATATGATTTAATTATTTTATCGTTAGAAGATACTACTGAATAACCTTTTTTTAGTATTCCTAGTGGATTTAAAAGCTCCAACTTACTAATGAATCCGTCTAAACTAGTACTCTAATTTTTTAAAAGATCTAAAGGATTATTCATAATATAGTTATTTTTAATATTATTAAATCTAATCACTGATGCATCATATTTGTTTTTAACACTAGATTGTAATTTGTCTATAAGTATATATAACTTTTGTTCATGTACTTCATACATCGCCGATGGATTTTTTAGAATATAACTTTCTTTTAAAGCCTCTAGTCTTTTATTATATAGAATTAATTTATTATTAACATTTTCATTAAGTCTTATTTTATAGTTATCTATTAGTTTAAATACTTCAACCATATTTGGTACTGCCATCTCAGCTGCCCCGGTTGGAGTAGGTGCTCTTAGATCTGCAACAAAATCTGCGATAGTAAAGTCTACTTCATGCCCTACAGCGCTTATAATAGGTACAGGAGAGTCATAAATTGCTCTTGCGACTATTTCCTCATTAAATGCCCATAAATCTTCTATAGAGCCTCCACCACGGCCTACAATCAAAAGATCTAAATCATAGTTCTCTGCTTCCTTAATACATTTAACAATTGATTCCTTGGCATTTTCACCTTGAACGAGTGCTGGGAACAAAATAGTCTCACATATTGGATATCTACGTTTTATAGTAGAAAGTATATCACGTATCGCTGCCCCTGTTGGTGCAGTTACAATACCAATTCTAGATGGATACTTTGGAATAGGTCTTTTGTGCTCTTTGCTAAACAATCCTTCAGCTTCTAACTTCTTCTTTAGCTTCTCATAAGCGATATATAACGCCCCTATTCCATCCTGCTGCATTTTACTAATTATTATTTGATACTTTCCTGAAGCTTCATATACAGTTACTTTGCCCTCAGCGAATACTTTAGTTCCTTCTTTTGGTTCAAAGTTTAACTCTCTAACATTACCAGCGAACATAATAGCACTTATAACACTAGTTTCATCTTTCAAACTAAAATAAAGATGACCCCTAGAGTGTAATTTAGAGTTACTAATTTCTCCCTTTATAAATACATGCTCTAAATGACCATCTGCTTCAAACTTACGTTTCAAATAATTATTTAATTGTCCAACTGTAATATAATTACTATTCATTAAAATTATCCTTCATATATTTATCTAATACAGCGTTAATCATCTTTCTAACAGAATTATCGCTATATGATTTAGCTAGCTCAACAGCTTCATTAATAACAACAATCTTAGGAGTATCAGTATATTTAAGTTCATATAAACTCATTCTAAGTATACTTGCCCCTGTCTTATCAAGTCTATCGATATCCCACTTCTCAAGATATTTATTAGCGATAGAATTTAATTCATCATAATAAGTATTGACACCATAAACAATATCCTTAACAAATTCATTATCTATTTCAATATTTTCTTTAATAACATCATCTACATTATAATCAATGTTATTATGTTTAAATATATCAATCTGATAAAGGATAGTCATAATTTTAACTCTTAAATCACTTCTTTTTATTTGCATAATGCCTTCCCTTTCTGATAAGTACAATTATACCAAATTATCCCATA
>CAYOUK010000107.1:739-2287 GCA_964407175.1 uncultured Muribaculaceae bacterium | reverse complement strand
AACGTTGATTATATCATTATCAGTGCCGCTGTCAAGAAGAGCTTTAGAGAACTCAATACTTTTTGCCATATAAGATCCACCAACACGCATATACTTTACTCTTCCAAGAGTGGTAGTGAGTCTTGAGTTTGCGGTGATAGGTACGTCAATGCGTCCAAGACCATCAGCTGCCGCAAGTTTATTTAATTCATCTATTACTCTATCTATTGTCCACATAGCGTTTTCTCCTTTTTCATTTTCTATAATAATTATAACAAAATTTTTATTTGATTGCAAGTGATGCGCGGTTGTGGCCTCCGTGTAACTTTAGGGCGCCATTTCCGCATTTGTTTTCTTTGAAAATTTTTGTTATAATATTTATAGAAAATAAAAGTGAGGTGATAATATGCTTAGTGCAGGTGAAGCTTATACAATAGCTACAAAGGTTAATGAAGTTGATGATCAACTTGAATCAATAGAAGAATATATAGTTAAACAGGCGAGTAAAGGTAGATTTGAAGCATTTTTATTTCCAAGTGTGCCTTATCATCCAGGAACTATTAATAGGTTAGAAGAATGTGGATATAGAGTTATAAAAAATTATGATAGAATGACTAAAACTTTTAATTATGAAATTTATTGGAGGTGATATGTATGATACCTAATATAAAAGAAGTAAGAAAAACTATG
Organism: uncultured Muribaculaceae bacterium; assembly: GCA_964407175.1. Classification (GTDB taxonomy): domain Bacteria; phylum Bacillota_I; class Bacilli_A; order RF39; family UBA660; genus RUG11867. The sequence goes on along the minus strand of CAYOUK010000107.1, from coordinate 1,618 downwards.
CTTCATAAAGATGATATTGTGTTTGGTGTGATGGCAAGAGCTAAACATGAAATTATGGCGGGTGCATATCGTGGAGAATCAGGAATTATCTTTGAGTATCCTGCTGTTTATGATGGATTTGCGGAAATGGATATTTTTTACAGTCTTTTAAAAAATAAAGGTTATACTGTTACTGAAGAAGCGGGAGGCGGTCCTGATGTAACACGGATTGGGATTCGATGGATGACGTAACTTGCTTTGAGGCGTTTCAAGGCGCCAATTCCGCACGATAAGCAAAAATAGTTAAAAAGAAAAACCGAGAGTAAATCCGAAATATACGATTTTACGGTATGAAAGGAGTTAAAATAATGGCATATTATAAGGGGTATACTGATTACACATTAAGGAAACCGCCTAAAAACGTAAAGGTGATGATTATATTTGACGATGAGTCTAAGGATATTGGATACATAGATGACTGGGGCATTATACACGGGGAGAAGACTCGTGTAATTAAGGGGCGGGTTCCCGCATGGTTGAAAAAGATTGAGAAAGATGAAATGGGGGAGTATATATGGTAGGAAACCTACGGTTTCCAGGGGGTATATTTTTTAGCGGGGCGTATGCCCTGCTATTTTTATAGGGTGTAGGACTTTTTTGTTAAATTTTATAGAGGGTATTTAGAAATATAGTAGGATGTTAAAAATCGACAAATTTTTTGTAGTTTTTTAACAAAGCAAAGGAGAAAATAATGACAAGACAAGAATTAAGTGAAAGATATGGTATTGCAGAATATACTATACAAAGTCAATTTACTCGGGCAAAAAATACTATGTTAAAGAAATATAATCTTATATTAACTAAAACTGGACGAGGTGAAAAAGTAGATTACCAAGTTGA
>CAYOUK010000107.1:255-729 GCA_964407175.1 uncultured Muribaculaceae bacterium | reverse complement strand
AAAGAGCTATTACTATGCTAAAAGAAAAGAAAAGAGAGATTATGTTTGCGGATAATGGTTTTTCTAATCTTCTTGATTTTAATTTTATGGTATTTTTAGCTATATGTACAACGCCTATGGGAACTTTCTATGGTTCATACGAGGACTTTCTTGATTATGTAGAAGTAAAGAAGTCTAAGAATAATTTGGAGAACCTCAAAGAGGCATTAACCATGCTTTCCGCATCCAATTATATAGAGTATGTAATTGATAAAACTAATAATAATTATTTTAATGCTTTCCTTTTTAAAAGAACGAGAGAAGATATGGCTATTAGCTTAGATATGGCAGAAAGATGCCAGAAATTAGCTAAGAAAAATCATAAACAAAGTTGGGTACCGCTTTTAAAAACATGGATAGGTGTTCAATATATGTATGATAAACAACCTTTTACTCTTGCTGAGTTATGTGCTATGACTGGTTTATCACCTTATC
>CAYOUK010000107.1:0-245 GCA_964407175.1 uncultured Muribaculaceae bacterium | reverse complement strand
AGAAAGATAATTTATTTGTTACTTCTCGTGCTTATGCTTCTTATGAGAGATGTATTGGTACTAATGTTGATTTAAATGGTATATATGAAGAAAATAGAAGAGCTGTTATGAAATAATGTCGAGTTCGTCATTTTTTAGTAAACTTCTTAATGTATAATATATTTATATATTCGTTAAGAATTTTGCATAGAAATGACGAACTCAAATTAATTTTCTTGCAAAAATGTTAAAATTTATCATATTTT
>CAYOUK010000106.1:0-2430 GCA_964407175.1 uncultured Muribaculaceae bacterium | reverse complement strand
TATCTTCTTCTTTTCCTTTCGCAAATGTCTTAATAGTAGTACTTCCTTCTCCAACTGATTTAACATAAATTTTATACGATTTTTTATCATTAATTGAACTTGGAATTTCTTCTATTTTATCAACTGTAGCTACAGCAGGATTATCTATCTTATAATCCAATTCATCAGTATTAAGTATTGTTCTAAAAAAAGTTGTCGTATCATATGTATATGATTCTTTTTTGTTTTCATCTACTTTCCATTTAAAGCCTTTTTTCTTAAGAGTAATACTTTTTAAAGAATATGTAAACTCATAAGTTCTTTCACCATCACCATATTTATCTTTATCAATAAAAATAACATCGTCATATATATTAATTTCATAAATATTTTCTTTTGGTTTTGACTCATGAGATAGAATAGAAACGACATGATATACATCATTACTATCTTTCATAACATAATCATAAGAATATGTTTCAGACCATTCTAATGACCAAGAAGTATATTCATCCTCTTTAACCAATTTCCAATCATTAGGTATATAATCTAATTTTTCCAATTGCCTTATTACATTATCTCTATCTTTTTCTTTAATAGCAGGACCACAACCAACAATTAGAAAGCATACAAACAATATAAAAAAACATTTAAAATATTTCATACTATTACTCCAATACAAATTCACTTTCATAACCATCTTTCTTCAGTTATATCAAATTCCATTACTTCTTCTTTACTTAGTTTTTCCCATTTTACTTCTTTTTTACTTTGTGTTTCTTTTAAAGTAACAATTAATTTATCATCTTTAATTTCAAAAACTCCTGTATAAAAAGAACAAGTTCCTCTATTTTCACATTTTCTATAAAAAACTGTATCATCAGAATTCAAAGCAATCTCTTCAGCAGACCCATTATTTATCATATGATTCTTATCATAATAAGTTCTATTAAAAACATTTATCTCCTTAACAATAGTTTCTTCTTCTAATACAGATTCTTCTTTTTTTTCACAACCAAATAATCCTATTGATAATAATATTAGCAATACAATTAAACTTTTTTTCATTAGTAACACCCTATCCTATATAAATTATATCATAGCTTTTTTTACCAAGAAAAAAAGAGCAAGGCTCTTTACACAAATTTTAATTATATTCTTTTAAATCAGAATTCCAACTACTATCTAGACAGTCTTCTTCACACATCATTTTTGATGCTTTAGCTACACTTCCAAATAATTTAGAGACACCTCTTTTATCCTTTTGATAGTTAGAAATATTATCCATTCTTATACCAATACTAGTTCCTTCATCAAATGAATTAATATCAGCACCAATATAGATAAATTCCCAGTTTTTATGGGCTTCTATCATAGATTTAATCTTATCCTTTTTAAACTCTTTGGAAGCGTTCTCTAACCCATCAGTAGTAATAACAAATAAGACCTTTTTAGCACCCTTACTATCCATATAATTTATTGTTCTACCAATAGCGTCAAGTAAAGCAGTCCATCCTCTTACATAATATTCTTTATTTGTCATCTTATTAACATTTTTAATGTCAACTCTATCATATAACATCTCATACTTATCATCAAATAATACAGTTGTTACTTTAACCGGATTCTTTCTTTGTGAATCTAAATAACTATTGTAACCTCCTATCGTATCATTTTCTATTCCACCCATAGATCCACTTCTATCTAGTAGAAATACTACATCTGTTTCCATTTTCTTTTTCATACTCTTTCCTTCTTTCTGATGCCATTTTACTAAATTTGTAATTTTATTTGGTCACTTAAAAAGCGACAAATAAAAAAGCTACAAAGTAGCTTATTTAGTAATGAATAATACTAATGTTACACAAAATGTAATTAATGAGCATATCCAAGATACTGACTTTAAGACATGAATCCATTTAGGTACTCTATCAATACTTCTAACAGAACATTTACTTAATAAAAACTTTTTAAATGGTTCTATATCTTTAGCTTTCATAGTATTCTTATCAATTATAATACCTTTATATGCACTTGTTACTAATATTATTAGATTATCCCCTTCAATAATTGTATTAATCTTCGAATAATCCCATTCTTGTTTAGTATCTCCTACAGTAAATAAAATATTATCATCATAGAATCTATTTTCAATTAATTGTAAATCATTATTAACTCTTTTCTTATATCTTTTAAAATTATGTACACTATGATCTAAATATATATTTAATACCATTAAGACAAAAATAAAAATCCCATACTTAAATGCTATATCATAGTTTCTCTTAACTATTAATAATAAAACAAATAAACAAAAAATTATAATAGCAATATATTGAATTATTCTATATAGAAATCTCCATGTTTGATTTAATTCACGATAGTTCTCCTCAGTTGGTAAAAAATCTCCTTTAAATTCATATTTTCTTCTCATAATTACCACCTATTAAT
>CAYOUK010000105.1:0-2451 GCA_964407175.1 uncultured Muribaculaceae bacterium | reverse complement strand
AGAGTGTAGTTGATAACGTAAAGAATAAAGTTAAAACTATAATAAAGGTGCCAATCACATCAAAAAGTGTATGGCTTGCCATAATACTTATAATGGTAGTTGTAATAATAGCATGCATACTAATTTTAGTGTTATCTAAAGGTGCAAAAACAAAGAAGCATGTAAGCATGATTCTAATCGGATTATTAATTATTCCAGTTGTCGCATATGCTGCAGAAAAACTAGTAATAGGTGTAACAACAAAAGTAACTATTAAACCAGTCCTTGGATGTTATACATTTAAGAGTGACTCATCAGGTGGAGGCGGAAATGCAAATATGAGTGGATTAACACTCATGATGAAAAATGCATCACAAGGCGAAGATGATGAATCATGGTTTACAGATACTGCTGCAAATCAAGGACAAGCAGGAGTATATACAAGAAAAGGAACAGGCAATGATGCATATCCAATATATTATTATAGAGGAGCATATGGGGAAGTAAACAATAACTTAATATTTAATAATTACTGCTGGAAAATAGTTAGAACAACTGCAACGGGTTCAGTTAGAATAATATATAATGGTCCTGCAGTAAATAATACATGTCCAAATCAAACAGGATCTGACACTATGATAGGACAGTCACCATTTAATGAATCATATAATGATCCAAAATATGTCGGGTATAGATATGATAATAATGGAGTAGTGACAGACTCTAATTTAAAAATAACTTTAGATACTTGGTACACTTCAAATATGAGCGCAGCAGATAGCAAAGTAGAAACAAGTACATACTGTAATGATACAACAACTTTTGGTGATGAAGATTATAGTGTATTTACAGCCTTGGGAATGACAGAAGAACAACTCACTCAAATGAGGGAACAGGCAGGCTTAATAGCATATTGTCCATATTATAGAATACTAAAAGGGACACCAACAACTAAATGTAAACAATCAAGTGATGAATATAGCGCAAAAGTAGGGTTCCTAACAGTAGATGAAGAAATACTTGCTGGAAGAAGTGCTATGAGTGGAATGCAAGATTATTTATATAATAGTTCATATTACTGGCTTGGCTCGCCTTTCAGCTTCAACAGAGGTTATGCTTTCGTGTTCATCGTCTACTATGATTATAATGCCTACATCGACAACTATGTCAATTATTCTAGCGGCGTTCGTCCTGTAGTTTCCCTTTCAGCTAATACAAGCTATACGGGAACGGGAACAACGACGGATCCGTTTATAGTAAACTAGATTAAAATATATAATAAAGTTTTAAAGCTTGTATTCCTTTTGCGAAGCAAGCTTTTGATAAGCCTGCCCAAAACCCTTTGGGCAGGTGATTAAAAAGAGAAGGAAAAAGTGGTTTAAATGGGAAATCGCAGTGTGAAACATTTTTTTCAATAAAAACACAAAAAAGTTTCACACTTTTGATTTGATATGATATAATATAATTAATTAGAGGTGATTTATATGGAAAATCAAATTAAAATATTAGATTTATTAAATCAAAAGCAAAGTAAAATAGTTGAACTTGAATCTTTAGTATATGGTTCTGCTGAAATAAGAGAAAAAGATAATAAACAATATATTTATACTCATACAAGAGAAAATGGATTGCAATTCACAAAATATATAGGAGAATATTCTGACGAATTATATAATTTGATTTTAAATAATAATATCAAAGCGAAAGAATTAAAAAAACAAATAAAAAAAATTGAAAAAGAGTTAAAAGACTTAAATTATGTAGATGAAGAATTAAAAGTAGATATTATTAACAACATTGATTATGCGAGAAAACATTTGGCAGGCACTATTTATAAACAAGCAATTTTAGAAGGTGTAGCAACAACACTTTCGGATACAAAGAATATTATCGAAGGTGGTAAAGTAAATAATATGTCATCAGATGATATATTGAAGATAGTTAATTTAAAACATGCTTGGGAGTTTATACTTAATAAAAATGTAATCTTGTCTAAAACAGATTATTCAATCCTATGTATGATTAATAAACTAGTTGAAGAAGGATTTTATTATAACGCAGGTATGATTAGAAATGTTCCAGTCAATATTGGTGGAACATCATGGCAACCTGATATTCCTATAGAATCCGATATAAAAGAAGATATAAATAAAATAGTTGATGGATCATTTAGTGGAATTGATAAAGCAATTAAACTTCTTTTATATATTGTAAAAAAACAAATATTTATAGATGGTAATAAAAGAACAGCAGTTATTTTTGCAAACCATTATCTTATTTCAAAAGGTATGGGACTAATTGTCATTCCAGTAGAAAAGGTTGAACAATATAAAAAATTATTAGTTGAATATTATGAAACAAATGATGATAAAAAAATATTTGAATTTATAAAAAAGAATTGTTTCTTTAATATAAAAACTAGAGCACAAGAAGAAGCTAAATAAGCTTCTTTTTTAATGAAAAAATGTAATA
>CAYOUK010000104.1:0-2474 GCA_964407175.1 uncultured Muribaculaceae bacterium | reverse complement strand
TGTAGTAATTGCGATTATAACTAAGAATATTATTAATAACATATCTAAAAAGAAAGAAGCTATCTAGCTTCTATTATTAGTTTTATGGCTGTTTTGGATGTGCCATCTATTTGTATATCAGTAAAGGCGGGGATACAAACTAAATCTTCACCTGCAGGCGCTAAAAAGCCTCTAGCAATCGCAATCGCTTTAATCGCCTGATTTAATGATCCTGCACCAATTGTTTGAAGTTCTACTTCGTGATTTGTTTTAAATACATTAGCAAGTGCACCTGCAACTTTTGAAGGTGTACTTTTTGATGATACTTTTAATATTTCCATAATAATCCTTTCTTATAAAATATATGAAACAAATACCTTTATATGTTTTATTTTTTAGTGTATAATCTATTTTGGTGGTACTTATGAAAGAAGTTCTTTCTGAAGAAATGATAACTAATATAAGTAAATCTAAAAATGAACCAAAATGGATGCTTGAATTTAGATTAAAATCATTTGAAAAATTCAAGGAACTTGATATGCCAGATTTTGGTCCTAAGATAGATATAGATTTTAATTCAATTAATTACTATCGTAAAATGGGTGAAAATACCGATAATTGGGATAAAGTTAATTGTAAGATTAGAAATAGATTTAATGACCTTGGTGTTATCGATGCTGAAAATAAGTATTTAGGTGGCGTTACTAATCAATATGAAAGTGAAGTAGTATATCATAATGCCATGGATGATATTAAAGATCAAGGGGTAATCTTTTTATCGACTGATGATGCTTTAAAAAGATATCCGGATTTATTCCATAAGTATTTTAATAATTTAGTTAAATATGATGAAAATAAATTTACGGCTTTAAATGGAGCGTTATGGTCTGGTGGATCTTTTATATACATTCCGCCAAAAGTAAAACTAGATAGACCTCTTCAAAGCTATTTTAGATTTGATTCAAAATCACTTGGACAATTCTAAAGAACAATTATTATTGTAGATGATGAATCCAGTCTATCTTATATAGAAGGTTGTACAGCGCTTTCTTATTCAATTAATTCTCTTCATGCTGGGGTAGTTGAAATATATGTAGGTAAAAATGCTACTATGAAATATTCAACTATTCAAAACTGGTCTAGAGACGTGTATAATTTAGTTACTAAACGCGCTATCGTCGATGATAATGGATTTATGGAATGGGTAGATGGTAATGTTGGATCAAGTGTAACTATGAAATATCCAAGTTGTATATTAAAAGGTGATAATGCAACGGGAAATTCTATAAGCATCGCATATTCAAAAGAAAATCAAGTATTAGATGCCGGGGCAAAGATGATTCATCTTGGTAAAAACACAAGAAGTAATATAATAAGTAAATCTATCGCATCTAATGGTGGAATATCAAATTATCGCGGAAAAGTAAAAATAACTAAAAACGCAACAAACTCTAAAGCTTTTGTTAAATGCGATACTATTCTTTTAGATAAATTATCAAAAAGTGATACATATCCAGTTAATGAAGTTGAAAACTCTAGTTCAATTATTGAACACGAAGCTACAGTATCTAAACTAAGTGATGATAAACTTAATTACCTAATGAGTAAAGGTTTAAGTGAAAACGCTTCTAAAGAGCTGTTAATCTCTGGGTTTATCGAAGACTTTAAAAAAGAACTGCCTATGGAATATGCAGTTGAATTAAATAGATTATTAAAAGAAATATAATAAAATTATAAATACTGTCCATAATATTAATGGGAGATATTATGGACAATATATATTCTATGCATATATATAAAACAAATAAGTTTAAAACCGCTTCTCTTGAAGTGGTCTTTACTTTGCCTTTTAAAGTAGAAACAATAACGTACTTAAATATACTTAAAAATATTTTAATTAGTGATAATAACAAACTTTGCAAATTAAAAGAAATATATGATACAAATGTATATGGAATAGTTAATAGAATTGGTAATGCTTTAACTTTAGAAATAATGCTTGATTATATTGATCCAAAATATACTGAAGATTATATAGATAAAATATATAAAATCTTTTTTAGTATGATTACAAATCCAGTTATTGATGATAATACTTTAAAACAATCAAAGAATGCTGTTTTAGATGAAATAGATTCCATAAACGATAACATTATGGATGTAAGTATTTTAGAGTCTTTAAAAGCATTAGACTTAAATAAACCATATTCATATAATCTCTCTGGTGAAGTAACAACAGCTCAGAAAGTTAGTTTAAGTAGTATAAAAAAATTTTATAAAAAAGTATTAGATCAAGCATATAAAGATATATATGTGATAAGTTCTAATGATACTAAAAAGATAGAAAATATAATTAAAAAGTATGCACTATTTAATTCTATAGTAGAAAATAATTTTAATTATTTTGCTACAAGTATAACTAATAATATAGTAGTTAAATCTAGTATAAAATTAGATAATATTGGTACTAATTTAGTTATGATATATAAACTAGG
>CAYOUK010000103.1:0-2565 GCA_964407175.1 uncultured Muribaculaceae bacterium | reverse complement strand
GGTTTATTTGCACTAGTATTTTTAAATTTAATAGAGTTATCAACTAATGAAGAGTACTATCAAAAAAAGACTAATGCAATTAAACTAGTATTATTAATCTTCCTTACATGCATAGTTAGAAATAATGCTTTATATGCTTTATTAATAGCAATACCATTTATAATAGTATTTAAAAAGCAGCAAAAAATACTAACCTTGATAATCCTTATTATACCAATAATACTGTTTAAAATATATACAGGGCCAATATTTAAAATAATGAAAGTCTATAATGAACCATCAACAAGAGAAATGGTTAGTATACCTTCGCAACAACTGGCAAGAGTATATAATTATAATTATACAATTCTTAATAAAAAAGAATTAAAGCTTTATGATAAGTACTATTTAGATTTAGATAACTTTGAATATTATACTATTAATCCAGAAATCGCTGATCTTATCAAAGTAGAACTAGATGTTCCAAAAACAAAAGACGACTTTGGAAACTATTTATATTTTTGGATGAAAATTGGAAAAAAAGATCCCGAAAACTATGTTGAAGCATTCTTAATGAATACTCTTGGACTTTGGTACCCAAATAAAACATATAATGATAAAAGAATGTATCATCCATATTTAGAATACAATATGTTGGATGCAAAGAGATGGAACAAAAACTATGTAGAAATAAAAAGAGATAGTAAGTTTCCTCTATATGAAAAAGCATTGAAACTAATAATAGAAAAAAATGAATGGAAGAATACTCCTGTCATATCCAATTTATTTATACCGGGATTTTATTTCCTTGTATACATTTGTACAATAGGAATGTGTATAATAAAAAAGAAAATATATTATTTAATACCACTATCATATATAGCCGGACTATATGCCACATTATTTTTGGCACCCGTTTCGTTATTTAGATATTGTTTTCCGATAATTATACTTGTTCCGATAATGATATCTATGATAATAGAAAAAGAGAAAAACTAATTTCTCTTTTTTCACTGTCTATTTTTTATAATACCAAGTATCTAGCTTGGAATACAATATAATATTGTTTTAGCTACACTAAGTGAGTAATGTCTTAAATAAAACTTATAATTTAAATTTAAACTCATTAAATAATCTTGTAACTTAAACAGATCATCCCATCTATGATATATAGCTAAAAGAATAATTGGTCTATCTCTTTTAATTGTTTTTTCAGAGCCAAGTAACATACTTGCTTCTGCACCTTCTATATCTATTTTTATGCCAGTTACTTTTTCATCGCCAATTACATTATCAAGTGTATTCGTATTAACTATATCAATATTACTATTATTATCGTCCTTATAAGCATTATATTTTTTATCTATTATGTGTGATGTAGAAAACTCAAGTTTCATAAACTCCATTTCACCTTTTTTATCACACAATGCTATATTAAATGCTTTATAATTAATTGACTTATCTAGATTATTTACTATACTTTCATAAAATGTTTTATTTGGTTCAAATATATAAAACTTAGATTTACTTATATCTGCTTTATTCCTTAATAAAGTTATAAAATCAGCATTATATGAACCTGCATCTATATATAAACCACTTTTAAAATTATTTATAAATACATCATCATAGTAACAATTACTTCTAGGCTCAAACATATCTTTAATTATCTTTGGATCTCTTATAAATCTATATCTTAATAAAGCATCATATAATTCTTTAGAATAATCATCTTTTAGATTGTTATAGCACCTTGTTATAACATCTTTATTCTCTATATAATAATCAGCATTTTTATCTTCTAAAAAGTATCCATCAAATAAAAATAGATTGTTATCAATATCAGGATAGTTTTTTATTAGTTTTTCTCTAAAAAATTCATAATAAGAACACGTTACAATTATAGCAGCGTTTATATCGATATTATCAAACGATTGCTCTATAACTGGTATATCTTTATATGAATAATTATACTTTTCAGGATTCATGTTATAAATACCTTTAATTTTTATATTATGTTTTTTAAAAAACTTTATTGCTTCATCACATGATTCACTTATTCCCCATAGATAAATATAAGGGAAACTTTTAATAGTTTTAATATAATTATTTATATAGTTATCTCTTTTGTTTTCTAACGATTTTATATCATCGAATAATTTCATTTGTACTCCCTGCTGTATATATTATTTTTCTTTACTATATGTTTTTTCTAAAAAGATTCTTTTTTCGAATCCACCGCGCTTTTGTCTTTTTTGATTAGCTGTTTCTATAACATCCTCAATTGATTTACCATTTAGTTTTGCTATAGCTTGTATAACTTCTAGAACGTCTGCTAGCTCTTCTAATACTTCATCTTCACTTTTAGCGTTTATAACTTCATCGGCTTCTTCTAAAAGTTTTTTATATAACTCTTCTTCATATTCACTATCATCTAAAATTCTTGTGACAACTTCTTCACCATTACTTAAAATTTTATCTGGAATATTATCTCTAACTAATTTATTAAACGTTCTTTCCATTTATTTCACCTTTTCTTGTAACTTTTTTAATGCTTTTATTACTTCCTGGTTCTCTCTATCGAAG
>CAYOUK010000102.1:0-2615 GCA_964407175.1 uncultured Muribaculaceae bacterium | reverse complement strand
TTTTGAAATAGATGAAAGATCTGCTGTCCGTGTATATGCATATTTAAAACCAAAGTCACTTACTTTAGTTAAAATAAGTGATGCTGCCAAAACACTTTTATCAGAAACTAATCCAATTAGTTCATATCCGTATCCAATTTCACTCATTACTTTACCATAGTCGATACTTTGCATAAAGTTTTTAAGTGGATGATTTCTTTGAAAACTATTGAATTCTTCATTTGATAATATTCTAATATCCATAGGTGCTTCTCCTTTCATTTAAGGAAACATTATAACATAAAATAAAAGAATTGTCACTTGAAAAATTAATAGTACTATATTATAATTTATTATAGGGTAAAAGGTGAGTAAATTATGGCAAAAATAACTGGACTATGTGCACACGAAATTTTAGATTCTAGAGGAAACCCAACAGTATATACCGAAATGGAAATAGACAATTCTTTTATTGTGTCTGCCGGTGTTCCAAGTGGGGCATCAACAGGCGCTAAAGAAGCTTTAGAACTTAGAGATGATGTTCAAACAAGATATGATGGCAAAGGTGTAAAAAGAGCAGTTACAAATGTTAATGAAACTATTAGGCCTGCTATTTTAGATAAAGAGTTAGATCAAAAAGCTATAGATAAGATAATGCTTGATTTAGATGGTACTAAGTTTAAAGAAAAACTAGGTGCAAATGCAATACTTTCTGTATCACTATGTGTTTTAAAAGCTTTAGCTAAGTCTAAAAATAAAGAAGTATATGAGTATCTAAGTGATGGTAGTATTTCTATTCCGATTGCTATGATGAACATATTAAATGGTGGTAAACACGCATCAAATGGTGTTGATATACAAGAGTTTATGATTGTCCCTGTAGTTAAATCAATGCACGAAAGAGTAAGATGTGGCGCAGAGATATTCCATAAATTAAAAGATATTTTAAAGAAAAAAGGCTTAGCAACTGGTCTTGGCGATGAGGGAGGATATGCTCCAAAACTTGTTAGTAACACCGAAGCACTAGATTTAATTGTTGAAGCAATAAAAAAAGCTGGCTATCAACCAGGCAAAAGCGTTTTTATTGCTTTAGATGTTGCCGCTGATTCTATATATGATGAAGAAACTAAGACATATAGATTAGACAACACTCATATGAAAAAGAGTGAATTACTAAATTATTATAAATACCTTATAAATAAATATCCTATAATAAGTATTGAAGATCCATTTGAAGAAAATGATTTAGAATCATTTAGTAAAATAACTAATGAAATCGGTGGAAAGATACTTCTTGTTGGAGATGACTATTTTGTAACAAACAAAGAATTTTTACAAAAAGGTATTGACCAAAAAGCTGGAAATGCTATACTAATAAAGCCTAATCAAATTGGTACAGTAACAGAAATGCTTGAAACCATTGATTTAGCTAAGAAAAACGGCTATAAAACAATCATTAGTCATAGAAGTGGAGAAACAACAGATAGTATAATCGCTGATTTATCAGTAGGATTAAATTTAGGTTTTATAAAAACAGGATCACTATCTCGTGGTGAAAGAGTATCTAAATATAATAGATTAATGCTTATCGAAGACAAACTAATGGATAAAAGCAAAATGAGGTGATTAAAATAAAAAGATTAGTCAATAATATTGGAAATGTAATACTTACTATTTTGGTTTTACTATTAATTGGATATGGATTTGCATTCTTTGAATTAAAAATCATGTTAAAAGATTATCCAGAGTTATTTGGTTATGCATTTGTACTTGTAAATGATAATAAAATGGTAGATACATTTTATAAAGATGACATTGCTATTGTAAAAAAAGGTGATGATTATGGAGTAGGAGATAAAGTCTTAGTCTATAATGATAAAACATATAGATTATCTACTGTTATAGCAACTGATGCAGTATCAACAACTACTCAGTGTAGTACTTGCTCAAAACCAGAAAAACCAGTTGATAATAGTCAAATAATAGGTAGAGCTCCTGCTAAAATCGCTTATCTTGGTAAGCTAATTAGATTCTTTAAAAAGAAACTAGTATTATATTTATTAGCTTTCGCTGGAATTGGATGTATAGTTGCATCAAGATTTATTGCATATAAGCCAGAAGTAAGGAAAAAAAAGACAAAGAATAAAATACAGTCTTGAAAGACTGTTTTTATTATGCTAAAATATGGTTTGTCACGAGGTGAATTATGGAAACAGCTTTATTAATAGTATCAATTATTTTAGTTGCACTTGTACTTTTACAAAGTAACAAAGCAAGTGATGCTGGTCAGATAATAACAGGTGGAAACGCTGAATTATTTCAAGCCCAAAAAGAAAGAGGAGTAGAACTTCTTATTTCAAGATTAACTGCTATTATGGGCGCAGCATTTATGATATTATCGTTTTTGATTATGTTTACATCTTAATTCGTAAGATGTATTTTTTTTTGGAAAAATAGTGTATAATTATTATAGTCAGATGGTGATAACATGAAAGAAAGAGTATTAGAAGTCTTAAAAAAAGAGTTTAGTGCCTTAAGCACAGAAGAAATCTGCTCTAAAGTAGGTAACTTAAGCATAGAGGAAATAAAAGAAGTACAAAAAGGCAAAGGATATTATAATTGTAGTAAAAGTCTTT
>CAYOUK010000101.1:660-2753 GCA_964407175.1 uncultured Muribaculaceae bacterium | reverse complement strand
TTATTATTTTAGAAATGGTATATTACCAAATTATAATGATTTCAATGAAGTTGCTAAAAAAGAATATCAAAAAGCATTAAATAGTTAAGACTAGATGTTAATCAAGTCTTATTTTATAATTATGGAGGTGATACAAATGTTTGTAGATGAAATAACTGTTGAAGTATATGCTGGCCCAGGTGGCGATGGATGTATGAGTTTTCGTCGTGAAAAGTTTATTCCAATGGGAGGCCCAGACGGAGGAAATGGCGGAAGAGGCGGAAGCATAATATTTGAAGGAGACAAGAGTCTTAGAACTTTAGTTGATTTAAAATATCATAAAATAATAAAAGCTAAAAAAGGTTCTAATGGTAAAGGTGATAATAAATATGGTGCTAACGCTGACGATGTTATTATTAAAGTTCCTTTAGGCACTGTTGTAACTGATGCTGATACAAACTTAGTTATTAAAGATATAACTAAAGATAAAGAACAAGTTGTAGTAGCTAAGGGTGGCCGTGGAGGCCGTGGTAACAAAGCTTTTGCAACTAAAGATAATGTTGCACCACACTTTATGGAAAAAGGTGAGCCTGGCGAGGAAAGAGTACTTAAATGCGAACTAAAGATGATCGCTGATGTTGGTTTAATTGGAATGCCTTCAGTTGGTAAAAGTACAATTTTAGCAAATATAAGCGCATGTCATCCTAAAATTGCTTCATATCACTTTACTACACTTTCACCAAATCTTGGTGTAGTAACTACTAAATCTAGAAAAACATTTTTAATGGCAGACCTTCCAGGACTTATAGAGGGAGCATCTAAAGGTGTCGGTCTTGGAGACAAATTCTTAAAACATGCAACACGTGCCAAAATACTTGTTCATGTTTTAGATATGGGCGCCCAGGAAGGTAGAGACCCTATCGAAGACTATGAAGTAATTAATAAAGAAATAAAGGAATATAATCCAAAACTATTAAAAAAAGAAGTACTAGTAGTAGCTAATAAAATGGATTTACCTAACGCTGAAGATAATCTTAAAAAGTTTAAATCTAAATATAAAGATATAACTATATGTCCTATTAGTGCAGCATCACTTCAAGGATTAAATGAACTAGTTGAAACTATTGGAGAAAAACTTGAAACAATTGAAGAAGAAAACCTATATAGTCCAGAGGAAATGGAAGAAACAGTAATCTATAAATTTAAAGAAGAATTACCGTTTAGTATTAAGAAAGATAATGATCTTTGGGTTATAACAGGAGATAAAATAGAAAAACTATTTAAAATGACAAAATTTGATACTGATGAAGCTGCTTATCGTTTTGCTAAAAAGCTTAAGAGAATGGGAGTAGACGAAGAACTTGCTAGACTTGGTGCTAAGGAAGGCGATGAAATCAGTATAATGGGATTTGTTTTTGAATATAAGGAATAATTAAGATAATTATTCTTTTTTTATGTGTTGAAATTAGGTATTTAATTTGATATACTTTATATATAATTGTTTAGGGTAGGACATGGTGAATAAAGTGAAAAGAAAACTATTAAAATCTAGACACTTTTTTAAAGATAAGGGAAAAATAATTTATAATAAATTACATTTAGATAAAGTTGTAAAATCTTTAAAAAAGTTCTTTAAAATTATTAAAAAGAATTATAAAAAAATAAAGTATTTAGATAAAACAACATATAGGTTTTATATTGTAACTGCAGTTATAGCTATATTTTGTACATTCACTACAACAACTTATTCAATTTTTACCCTAAGTAAAACTTTAAACGCCGCTATTATTACTATTGCTAAACTTAGCTACTCACTATCGAGCACTGACTCGGCTTTTAATAATGGAGTAGTAAGTGTTCCAGCAGGAAAAACAGTAGCGCTTGATCTAACCCTTAACAGTTTAAATGAAGAAGCTACTAAATATGCTTTGAACTATAGTTCATCTAATCCAGATGTAAAGGTTTATTATTCGATGAATTATGAAAATAATATGGCAGGAGTAATTGGTGCTCAGCCAAGTTCTATATCTATGAGAATAGTTGTTGAGAATAACTCAAATACTGCAGCAACTGCTAATTTAACAGTCGCTGGTGGATATACTCATAACACTCTT
>CAYOUK010000101.1:0-650 GCA_964407175.1 uncultured Muribaculaceae bacterium | reverse complement strand
CCTTACTTCTAATATTACAGAAGGATATTATGAAAGTGATATAGTTGCTAGAATATATACTGAAGATGAAAATTTTGAAAACTTATCACAAGTCACTGAATTTCCTGCGGCAAGCACGGGCTATGTATACTATGATACAAACTGCAATGAAAGAGCAACTCCAGTATGGAAGAGTCAGGACGGAACTCTTGAATTAAATAATATAACTAAACGTATTGTTTGTAATGTATACTTTAAGAGATTATCTAATGATATAGAAGTTTATTATGAACTTATAGATGCCGATTTAATAAATAGTCAAAGAGCAAAATCTGTTCCAACTTATGGAAGATATGTGTTCAAATAAGCGCATTGTTCTGATTCTAATGTAGTTGCTAACTGGAATTCAACTACAGGACAAATGGAAATAACAAATATAACTCAAAAAACACTATGTGTAGCATTATTTAATTCTGCAACATAGTTTGACTATTATGAATACAGGGGCAAGAAAAATTGTTTTATACATAATACTAGCACTTATAGTGCTAGATTTTATGATTGTATTAAATTCTTTTTTAATATATAGTTTAAAACCCAAAAATAAAGAAATGCCTATGATAGTTCCAACAAAAGAGAAGGAAAAGAAAGATATAGATTTTGAATTAAAT
>CAYOUK010000100.1:221-2832 GCA_964407175.1 uncultured Muribaculaceae bacterium | reverse complement strand
CCCATAACCAATAAACTCTCAATAACCTATAACCAATAAACTTCAATAAACAATGATAACAAACACTCAAGAGGTTAGAAACCTTGTTAAAATACCAAATGATTTGTTAAAAGAAAAAGATAAAGAAGATCATATAGATAATTGTATATATGTTGATAAAAAGAAGATAATTGATAACATAGAAAAATCTAGTAAAATGTTTAAAATCGGAAACGAATTATATATTGTAAGAAAATTTGAAAGTAGTTATATAATTAATGGTAATATTGGATTTATTATAATAATACCAAAAGCAGAGTATTTATATTATTACTTAAATGATTCTAAAGAGTATAAATCGATTTATTACGGAAGTAAAAAACTATGTGTTTTTGATGACCGGGGTTATTCTTTAATTAGACCAATATTTAATTATTATAAGTAGTATACTCTTGGTTCCGTGACACTTGTTTTAAGGTGTCTTATCCTTTACTCAGAAAGGAGTAAAAGGATATGAGAAGAAAATTGTTACTAGGAGGAATATTACTTAGTTTATTATTAGTGATATGTCCGAGTGTAATGGCAGATAGTTATTATAGTAATAATAATGGCATTGCTATGTCAGAAAGTGAATATAATAAGATGATTACTTTATTCGGTGAAAGACATACTGCTTATTTAACTCAGGATGAATTTGACTATTACAAAGATAAAACAATCGTTGATAGTGGCACTGTCTATGTAAAAGAAAACTATATTAATGATGTTCTTGTTTCAGAAGAAGAAATATCTGAAGAGGAATACAATTTATCTAGTGATAACGATGATTCGAATGAGCAAACAAGATATGGCTCAAGCGCATCACATACAACAAACTATAAAAAACTAACCGCTAATTTAGTATATCTTGGTAATCTTAATTATAGTCTTGTTTCTCATCTAGAATGGAAAAAAGTTCCTGCTGTTAAATCATATGATGTTTTTGCTTTCTATTTACAACATTTTTCTTATTCTGGTGTAACAGGTTCTCAATATGCATATACTAGTTCAGGACAATATACTTATAGTTATAATTCAGGATCTGCTGGATATAAAGGTTTATCTTCTGGCGCTGGTATATCAATGAATCTAAAAGACGGAAGCAATATTACTGGATATGATATGTTTATTTCTGCTACATTACATGGTGATGGTTCTTCATTTGGCCATGGTAATGCTTTAGTATCTTATCAACATGCTAAAGTTAATTTAACTAGAGCTCAATCAATGTCATACTCTCTTGGACCAACAGGTCTAGGCGGTGTAATTATATTTAGTAGTGGCGTAATGAGTTCATATGATGGTATGGCCGGAGTAGGTGTATCAGGATACTTTTAAAAAAAGGGCTTAATGCTCTTTTTTTTATTTCTCTCTTTTGATAAAATAATAAATACAATGAGAGAAAAAATGACAGATCAAGAGAGAAGAAACAAAGATAAAATTAATACAAGAAAAAGAATCAGTAAGTTTGTTAAACAGATGAGAGTTTTTGATGATTTAAAACAAGAAGATTTAGCAGATGAAATATTTGTTACAAGAAAAGCTATATCAAAATGGGAAACAAATATATCATCACCATCTGTAGATTCAGTTAATGAACTTAGTAAAGCATATAATGTTACATTCGAGGAAGTAGTACATGGGAAACTTCTCCCGGAGGAAAGTTTTAATAAAGTCTTTAAAAAGATTATTAAAAATCCATTATTTGTTTTTACAATAATATTATTTATATATTTCACTATTTTAATTATAAGTAATTACTTAAGTAACAACAGAGTATATTATTTTGATTTTGTATCTAACAATTATGTTATCAAAAAAGGAGTAATTTATATTCTAAATGATAACTTAGTTATAGATATTCCTCATGTTAATAACGATAATAATATAAGTTTTATTTTTAAAATGGATATAATGAATAAAAGAAAAACTATATATAAATGTAGATATGTTAATAATAAGTTTGATACATATTATGTTAAAGAACATATTACAAAAAGAATGCTAAGAAAAAATAATATATTTTTATATATAAAAGACGAAGATAATGAATATATATTTAACAAAATACGTATTTATAATCTTAAAAAGAATAAACATACTTCGAAAGACAATAATTATTGTCCGTTTTCGATATGCTCTTATAAATATGGGTTAACCAGTTCGTGACAAATAAACTATATAATCATATTCTATATTAGAGGTGATTATATGGATTATTTAGATAGATCATTAAAGGGCGTAGTCATTGATCCAGGGCATGGTGGAGTAGATAGCGGAGCAAGTGGTAATGGTTTATTGGAAAAAAATTTAACTCTTATGATAAGCAAATACATGTATGATAGGTTTAAACAGTTAGGTGTACCTGTTATGCTTACTCGTGATAAAGACGAAGACTTATCACCAAGTAAAAGAACAAGTGTAGCATTATCAAAGTTTGGAAATTCCAAAGATGTGATTTTACTTTCTAATCATATCAATGCTGGTGGTGGAGAAGGAGCTGAAGTTATTTATTCGCTTAGAAATAAAGATACTCTAGCAGCTAGTATATTAAATAATTTAGTGGCTAAAAATCAAATAGGCAGAAAGTTTT
>CAYOUK010000100.1:0-208 GCA_964407175.1 uncultured Muribaculaceae bacterium | reverse complement strand
AAAGAAGATTACCTAGCAATTCATCAAAAGATTATTATTTTATTATGAGAGATACACCCAATACTGAAAGTTTAATAATAGAATATGGATTTATAGATAATAAAAGGGACGCAGATAGAATACAAAACAATTATAAAGAATATGTTGAAGCAGTTATTAAAGCGGTAATGGAATATAAAGGCCTTAAATATGTTCCTCCAAAAGAAGA
>CAYOUK010000099.1:2578-2833 GCA_964407175.1 uncultured Muribaculaceae bacterium | reverse complement strand
ATTCTTTTATACTATTATTTTCTACTATAGATGGTATATTTTCTTTATTTAAATAGTCACTTAGTATATAACTGGCATTCCATGTAGTATATGCAATATTATATGCTTCATTAAATGCCTTATCATATTCTTCACCCTGATGAGTATTATATATATAAATAATTGGATCTTTAGGAGGATCATTATTAACTAGATTAAGTGTATTTGGACTTTTAAGCATTTTAATCTTTGTATTTAATCCAAAATATAATATAT
>CAYOUK010000099.1:0-2568 GCA_964407175.1 uncultured Muribaculaceae bacterium | reverse complement strand
TATTATTAATATTAATATTTAGTTTATTAGTACCTAAATCCACTATATATTTATTTATATTATGTATATCTAATTTTTTAAGCATATTTAATAAGATAAATATTATTAAAAAAATTATTAGTAATCTAATTAGTTTTTTTCTTCTTTGTCTTGCTTTAAATTTTATACCCATTTATTCCACCATACGTATAGTACCCCATAACTCTTGCAAAAACTGACGAAATTAGTTGCACTTTAAGTACTTTTTTGATAAAATACTGATGTATCTAGAAGAAAGAGGTGAAAAAATGCCAATTATTAAAAGTTCTAAAAAGTCTGTTAAAACTGACAAAAAACAAACAGTAGCTAATAATTTCTATACTGCAACTGTAAAAAATGCTATTAAAGCAGTAGAAAAAGCTGTTGCAAATAAAGATAAGGAAACTGCTACTAAAGCTTTAGATAGAACTGTTAAAGCTATTGATAAAGCCTCTAGTAAAGGTCTTATTAAAAAGAACACAGCAGCTAGACAAAAATCTAGATTAAATAAAAAAGTAAAAGAAATGACTAAATAAGTCATTTTTATTTGTAGTAAATATTATATTTTTTTGATATAATGTTTTAAGTGAGGAAATTATGCAAAATAAAATAAGTAAAAAAAGTATTATATTATTTGGAATTATTATATTAGCGGCAGTATTTATTTTTGCTAACTTTGATACCGTTACAAAAATAACTGCTAGAATTATTAACTCTACTCCTAATGTAACTATTCCTGAATCAAATGAATATGCCTATAATTATAGTTATAATTATGTAAAAAAATCAGATGATTTTATTCCATATAGTAAACAAGATATTATAAATATATTTTATTCTATCTTAGATAACGGATATGATTCTTTTACATTTTATTGCCCTAGTGAGTATAAAGAATGCTTGAAGGATGTAGAAATGATTAGTAATAATCAAAGCATAATTACAAATATAGGAAATTTTGTACATCCATATAATAATTTTTCTAGTATTAAAGTAGCAACTGATTCTCTTGGAGAAGTTAATATAAAAGTTACTAAAACATATTCAGACGCTAAAATAAAAGCTATTAATGATAAAATAGATGAATTATTTAATCTTAAATTCACAAGTGAAACATCACTTGAAGATAAAATACTTATAATGCATGATTATATAGTAGATTCAACTATATATGATATGAATGAAGAAAATCCTAACTCAGGAGATGCTTATGGAGTATTATTCGATGGCAAAGCTAAATGTGCTGGTTATGCTGATGCAATGGCTATTATTTTAGATAAACTAGGAGTTCAAAATTACAAAGTTGCTAGCGATGAACACGTGTGGAATGCAGTATACTTAAATGATACATGGAAACATATGGATCTAACTTGGGATGACCCAGTTGTAACTGATGGAACAAATATAACAGATACTATAAGACATAAGTTTTATATGATTGATACAAACACTTTGCTTTCATATGATACTAAGGAACATTCTTTTGATCCTGCAGTATATGTTGAAGTAAATTAAAAACGGCTAAGCCGTTTTTTTTAATTGTAACCGAGTATTTTTATTATTCTCTTATTTGGATATACATAAGCTAAAAAGGGATAATCTTTAACATTAACACTATTTGCATTAATTAGAAGATCTATTACTTTTCCTTCATTATTCTTAATTAAATCAACTACTAAAACAGCATGACTATAATCAATATAGCCAACATGCCCAACATCCCCTATTTCTGCATAAAACATATTAATATCTGGATCTGCGCATACACCGCCTTTTTTGTTATATTTAACATATTCATAGAAGTTCTGGGTACCAGTCCAACTCGAAGTTCTTCCCTTTGCTTCAGAAGTTTCATCTAGTTCTGAGCTAAAACTCTTCCATTTATAATCTCCTGTTAAATCAAAAGGAATTCCACCTGCATGTAAACTTTGAGAAGCAAGATTTTGACAATTACCACCAATACCATCAAAAGCAAAATAATCTGGATTTCTGTCATTAATATACTTATAGTTATATTCAACTGCTTTTTCTCTATTATATTTACCATTACATTTAATGTTTGTCTTATATTTTTTCTTATATGCTTCTTCCATTAATTCATTATTTTTAACTACTTCATCTTTCATTGAATTAATATAGTCAGTTTTTAAATCATCTATTTTATCTTTGGTAATAGTATCTAGTTCATTAGTAAACATAATATAATAATTCTGTACTATTCTAATAGATTCTAGTTTTTCACCATCAAAGACAAATGTATTCTCTACTTTATATATACTAGATGTAATATCATCATCTAAGTAATTATAATTATAGTAATCATTTTCTAAAAAGTTAACAGTTGTTTTATTATCTTTATGGTTTACTTCCGTTATTTCGATATCATATTTGGCATTTTTTAATCTCATATCACTTTTTTGCATTTTATGATGCTGGATTAAAAGATCTAAAGCATTTTGTGTTAAGTAAGCTTCACTAGAATTTTTATTTTTAAATAAATGAGTTACATCTTTTGTTTTTAAACCTATCATTGATCTATAGTATGTATCC
>CAYOUK010000098.1:0-2852 GCA_964407175.1 uncultured Muribaculaceae bacterium | reverse complement strand
AGAAAAAAAGACCTAAGTCTTTATTTTTTTAAGAAATATTTTGCTGTTCTACACAATTGCATTGAATAACCATATTCATTATCATACCAACCAATTATTTTAACAAAAGTATTCTCTCCATCAATTGAATCAGTTAGAAGTCCATCTACTAGTCCACCAGTTGGATTACCAATCACATCACTTGATACAACCGGTTCCATAGTAAACTTTAATGATTTGCTTTGTTTCTTTTCTAACACTTTATTAATTTCATCAACTGTTGTTTTCTTTTCAAGTATTAGTGATAAATCAAGCATTGATCCATCTCCAACAGGAACTCTAAAGGCATTACCTTTCATCTTTCCTTCAAGTGAAGGTATTACTTTACCAATTGCAGTTGCAGCACCTGTTGATGTTGGAATAATGTTTAAAGCACAAGCTCTACCTCTTCTACTTGCATATCCTTTTTTATGGTGAACATCTAAGTTAGCTTGATCGTTTGTATATGCATGAATAGTAGACATATATCCAGCTTTAATACCAAATGTATCATTAATTACTTTTAATATTGGTGCTAAGGCGTTAGTTGTACAACTTGCAGCGCTTACAACTTTCTCTGTTCCATCAAGAGTTGTTTCATTAACACCATAAACTATTGTCTTCATATCACCTTTACCTGGGGCACTAATAAGTACATGTTTAGCACCAGAATTAACATGAATCATAGCATCTTCTAGTTTTGTATACGCACCAGTACATTCAATTACTAAATCAACACCAAGGTCTTTCCATGGAAGTTTAGAAGCATCTCTTTCAGCAAAAGTTTTAATCTTTTTACCATTTATTTGTAAGTAACCTTTACCATAAGATATTTTATCTTTGCTTATTCCATGAATTGTATCATATTTATATAGATAGGCAAGCTCTGCTTCATCACACGGGTTATTAATTGCAACAATTTGAATATCTTTCTCTTTTATTAATTCTCTTGCAACTAATCTACCTATTCTACCAAATCCATTAATAACTACTTTTTTCATATTTCCTCTTTTCTATTTCTCGTATATACTTCCACCAATAAATTCTCTAAGTATATTATCATCCTCTATATATTCACTACTAATTGGGAAGAATGTTCTAATAGCCCCAAGAAGTCGTCTTGATTCATCATAATATTCTGAGTGTAGTGGAACACTATATAAAAGTGGTTCAACATATACCCTTAATACTCCAACCTCATATGAGAAGGCAGTATTTAATACAGCATCAATATCGTTTTCATAAGGGAATATATATTTATTTTCCCCATCCTTAACACTTTTCCACGCCTTGAGTGTGTATTCAACACTTCTTCCACGAGTCCTATTGTCTCTTACTATTCTTCTAAGTAATCTCATATCATTTGTGGATAAGTGATTATGTCTATCTACACCAAGTGGAGTAAATGGACAAACAAGAATTTTATATTTATTTTGTCTAGGAATCTTACTAGTCATCTTATCATTTAAACAATGAAGACCTTCAATTATTAGAATATTATCTTCGTTCATAACAATTGGATCTTTAATATATTCTTTTTCGCCTTTAACAAAATTAAAGGTTGGTGTTTTAACTTTTTTACCAGCGATTAAATCTTGAAGTTGTGTATTAAATAAATCTAAATCTAAAGCATCTAGTCCTTCAAAGTTATAATTTCCATCTTTATCTTTAGGGCAATCCTCTCTTGATTTAAAATAATCATCTGCACTTAGAACTATAGGTTTTAAACCATATGCCTCTAAATAAGTACAAATCTTTTTAGAACTTGTTGTCTTTCCTGAACTAGATGGTCCACCTATTAAAACTAACTTAATATCCTTATTCTTACTGATATTTTTTGCAGTTTCATATAATTTATCATTAATATATATATTATTCATCTTAATAAACATCTGAACTTTAGATGCTGAAATGATTTCATTTAGTGATGCAACATAATCAACCTTAACTTTTTCTGCCAACTTAGAATAATTAAGTAGTTCCTCATATAGTTTATGATTATAGTTAAATAGTGGGATTTGATTACCCAAGTCATTTCTTGGATATGTTAAAACAAAACCTCTTGACCCTACTCTTTCTATATTAAATAAATTTAACTCTTTAGTAGAAGGAGGCATTTCACTATAGAAATAATTATAATTATGATTTAATTCAAATAATTCAACATAACTATTTGGTATATTCTTAATATTCTTCGCTTTTTCAAGAACATCAATAGCTTTATAATATTTTATTGCATCATCTTTACTAACTACACATTTATTGATTTTATAACCATAGTCTGCGATATCATGCATTTTAGCTTTTAAGTTAATAATGTCTTTTTCTGTTAGTTTTTTATCAACTTCTGCATATACTCCTTTATCTAAGGAATATTTAAAATATACTTCTCTATTCCATAGTTCTTTTACTGCGACTATAGTTATATATTTTAACCCAGATTGATACATTTTGTTTCCCTCTGGTGTTGTGTAATCAAAGAAGAAAATCTTTGTATCATCATAAAGCTTTGTATCAAAGCTTGTTATTACATCATCAATTTTTGCACCAACTATGTATCTGCCTGTAACCTTTTTGTAATCATGCGAAACTTCTTCAACAGTTACTCCACTTTCGTAGTTAACGCTAAATAAACCATTAATGTTAATATTTATTTTGTTTCCCATATTTATTCTTCCTTACTATATATTATTTTATCATAAAATTAAATAAATTAAAGTGTTTATTTAAAAAAAATAAATCTAGTAGTTAATACCAGATTTATTGTTTTCATTTTTACACTCTTTTAATAACTTTCCCGTTTGTTCAGATAAATCACCGTATTCTTTAGCAGT
>CAYOUK010000097.1:0-3074 GCA_964407175.1 uncultured Muribaculaceae bacterium | reverse complement strand
ATTAGAGATAAATATAATGTTATTAATGAAATCGCTGATATATATATAGATAATTTATATTATATAAAGGATATCGATAATGATAAGATTAACTTTTTAAAGGAAGTTAAAGAAGAGCTAGATAATAATAACTTACTTATATATAATGATTTATTTAAAAAATATTTAAAGGGTAAAGAAATAATACTTTGGAACTTAGATGATGTAGATAAGTTTTATGAAAACATTTTTGATGAACTAAGATTATATTCGAGCATCGAAGTTTTTAGTGATGAAATAAAGAAAACTAAAAAGGATATATACGAAGCGAAAAATAGGGAAGAAGAGATATCTTTTGTTGCAGAAGAGATTTGTAAACTTCTTGAAAATGGTGTACAGATTAAGAATGTAAAACTAGCGAATGTAACTAGTGATTATTCTTTTACAATAAAGAAGATATTTGGACTTTACAATATCCCTGTTAATCTTGGTGAAAACGTTAAAATTAAGAGCACTAAGATACTAAAAGCTTTTAAAGATAACTATGAAGATGAAATAGAAACTGCACTTGAAGAAGCACATAAATTATGTAAAACTGAAAGAGATAATAATATATATAGAAAGATAGTAGATGTAGTTAGTGAGTATAATCTAATAGAAGAATCTCCAAATAAAAAAGAGAGTCTATTCTATGATTTAGATAATATAGTTATTCGTGATAATAAATGGGATAATGCTGCTTCTAAGATAGACTTTATTAATAGTGTTATAAGTGATGAAGACTACGTATTCTTAATTGGATTTAATGAAGGTGTATTTCCGAGTTTATATAAAGATGAAGATTATTTAAGTGATGATATAAAAGAAAAACTTGGAATAAGTACGTCTTTTGATTTAAACAAGAAACTTAAAAATAGAGTTATTAAAAGAATATCATCTATTAAGAATTTAGTAGTAACATATAGTACTCATGATATAACAGATGAGTTATATGTATCTAGTATATATAGTGATGATTTATTTAATAAAAAAGAGATTAATCAAGAATTTAAATATTCTGATAAATATAATAGACTTATTTTAACTTCTGCATATGATGAAAATAATAAGTATGGAACAACTAGTGAAGTTGGAAATATGCTTGCAAGTCACTATAAAGATTTTGAGTATTTAACATATGATAATTCTTTTAAAGGAATTAATAAAGATAACTTCTTTAAATATATGAATAATAAAATAGATTTATCATATTCTAGTTTAAATGAATTATGTAAATGTTCATTTAGATATTATTTAGATTATGTTTTAAGGGTTAGTCCAAATGATGATACTTTTGCAATAGCGATTGGTAATATATACCATGGTGTTCTTGAAAAATCATATAACGATGATTTTGATTTTGAAGTGGAATGGAAAAGGGAAGTTGATGGTTTAGAAATAGAACTATCTAATATGGAAAAGTTTTATCTAGAAGCGCTTCATG
This sequence comes from uncultured Muribaculaceae bacterium, assembly GCA_964407175.1. Classification (GTDB taxonomy): domain Bacteria; phylum Bacillota_I; class Bacilli_A; order RF39; family UBA660; genus RUG11867. The sequence continues at coordinate 1,612 of CAYOUK010000097.1, read as the reverse complement.
ATGAACTTATATTTATACTTGAAACTATTAGAAAACAAGAAGAGCATTCTAAACTTAAAAAACATGATTTAGAAAAGAGAATACTTATAAATGTTAATAAAGATCCGGAGATTAATTTCAAAGGTTTTATTGACAAGATGACATATGATGAAATTGATGGAGAAAAAATACTTGTAATAGTTGATTATAAAACAGGGAATCCAGATCTTAGTATAAATGAAGTACCGTATGGTATTAATATGCAGCTGCCGGTATATGTATATCTAGCCAAAAATGAAAAGCCTGATTATAAGGTAGGTGGATTTTACTTGCAAAAGATTCTAAGCGCAGAAGTTGAAATTGATAAAAAACGTGAGTCTTTAAAACTTCAAGGTTATTCTAATGAAGATATAAAAGTACTTAAAATAGTTGATGAAACATATGAAGATAGTGAGGTTATTAAAAGTCTTAAAACTAGTAGTAATGGTTTTTATGCTTATTCTAAAATACTAAGTGATAAAGAAATAGATAAACTATATAAACTAGTTGAAGAAAAAGTTAAAGAAGCATGTAAGATTTTATTAGATGCAGACTTTAGAATTAATCCAAAAAGTGTAGATGGGAAACTTCTTGGATGTGATTATTGTAAATATAAAGATATATGTTTTAGAAAGAATGAAGATATTGTTGATTTAGAAAAACTTAATTACAAAGACTTTTTAAAGGAGGGATAGCATGAATTTTACTGTAGAGCAACAAGCAGCGATTCAAAAAGATGGCTCTAATATAATTGTAAGCGCAGGCGCTGGTTCAGGTAAAACCGCTGTTCTTTCAGAAAGAGTTATCGACAAATTAAAACATGGAATACATATAAATGAGCTTTTAATTCTTACATTTACACGCGCTGCCGCGGATGAAATGAAATATAGAATTAGAAAAAAGATAGGTAAGTATCCTGAGTATGCCGAAGAAATGGAAAGAATAGACTCGGCATATATTACAACATTTGATTCGTTCGCCTTATCGGTTTTAAAAAAGTATCATTATATGCTTAATTTACCTAAAGATATAAAGGTAACGGATGATGCTTTTGTAGAAACAATAAAACAAGATATTCTTGATGAAGTAATGGAAGACTTCTATGAAGAAAAAGAAGAAAAGTTTTCTAAATTTATACTAAAATATTCTGTTAAAAATGATAATAATATAAGAAAACTAATATTATCTATTACTAAAAAGATAGATAGTTTTATCGATAAAGAAGAGTATTTTTCATTTTTAGAAAATAGGTTTTATAGTGAAGAAAACTTAGAAAAGTTAGTAAATAAATATTTAGATTTAGTAAAAGAAAAACAAAAAGAAGTTGAAATAGAACTAAATAATTTTAGATATTATTTTGATGCAGATTTTACTAGAGAAATTGAAGAGATCGTTCTCCCATATATAAATGCATCATATGATGATTTATGTAAACTAGGTAAGATTAAACTACCAAATGTTAAGAAGGGAACAGATGATGATGCTAAGGCTGCGAAAGCATCACTTAAATCGTCCGTTGATGAGTTACTAACATGTACTTTATTTGGAAGTACAGAAAATATAAAGAAAGATATTTTAGACACAAAAGATGATG
>CAYOUK010000096.1:2849-3084 GCA_964407175.1 uncultured Muribaculaceae bacterium | reverse complement strand
TACTTCTTGTAAGAGGATTCATAGTAGTTTCCCATAATTGATCTGAATTCATTTCTCCAAGACCTTTATAACGTTGTATTTCACACTTTTTACCTTCAGTCATTTCTTTTAATTCATCATTATCATATGCATATTTCACTTCTTTACCACATGTTATCTTATATAGAGGTGGAAGTGCTATATAAAGCTTTCCAAGTTCTATAAGTACCCAACCCTTGTATTTTGCAAGCTCGTC
>CAYOUK010000096.1:668-2839 GCA_964407175.1 uncultured Muribaculaceae bacterium | reverse complement strand
AAGAGCTATATAGAGTTTGCCAAGTTCTATTAATGGCCTCATAAATCTATAGAAGAATGTTAGTAATAAAACCTGAATATGTGCTCCATCATCATCAGCATCAGTCATTATTATTACTTTATCATATTGAATATCATCTGGATCGAAGTCTGATCCTACTCCTGCTCCAATAGTATGAATCATTGTATTTATTTCTTCGTTTTTAAATATATCTTCAGTTTTAGCTCTTTCAGTATTTAAAACCTTTCCCCTTAAAGGAAGTATTGCTTGAAATTTACGATCTCTTCCTTGTTTAGCAGATCCTCCGGCAGAGTCCCCTTCGACTAAGAATAATTCATTTTTAGTTTTATCTTTTCCTCCCGCAGGAGTAAGTTTACCAGAAAGAAGCTTTTCTTTAGTACCCTTCGTCTTACCTTTTCTAATTTCTTCACGAGCTTTACGAGCTGCTTCACGAGCCATTTTACTCTTTAAAGATTTTTCTATTATTTCAGTAGCTATTGCTTTGTTTTCTTCAAGGAAGAACAATAGTTTTTCAGTAGTTACTGCTTCTACTGCAGTACGTGCTGCAGGAGATCCTAGTTTTGATTTTGTTTGTCCCTCAAATTGAAGTAATGATTCAGGTATTTTAAGTGATATAACAGCAGTAAGTCCTTCTCTAACATCACTTCCATCAAAACCGTTATCTTTTCCTTTAAAATATCCGTTTTCTTTACCATAATCGTTAAATACTTTAGTAAGTGCTGTTTTAAAGCCTACTTCATGTGTACCGCCATCTATTGTTTTAACATTGTTAACAAATGATATTATATTTTCATTATAAGAATCTGTATATTGAAAAGCTATATCCATTTCGATATTGTTTTTTGATCCAGAAAAACTATACACATTATGAAGAGGTGTTTTATTTTCATTAATCATTTCTACGAAAGATAAAAGTCCATCTTCATAATGGAACACATCATGTTTATCATCTTCAAGGTCTGCAAGTTCTACAGTAAGTCCTTTTAAAAGAAAAGCACTTTCTTGCATTCTTTCTCTTACAGTTGTATATGAGAAGTTAGCACCTTTAAATATTTCATAGTCAGGCATAAATCTAACTGTAGTACCATGTTTATTAGTAGTACCTACTTTCTTAAGTGGTACTGCTACTTTTCCACCATTTTCAAACTTTATATAATATTCATACACATCTCTGCGAATAGTTACTTCAAGCCAAGAAGATAACGCATTTACAACAGAAGCACCAACGCCATGAAGACCACCTGATACTTTATAACCACTTGTTTCAAATTTACCTCCTGCATGAAGCACAGTAAAAATAACTTCTGGAGTGCTTTTACCACTTGCATGCATTCCCACAGGAAGACCTCTACCTTTATCTTCTACAGAACAAGAACCATCTTTATATAAAGTTACATTAATATAATCTCCAAAACCATTTATAACTTCATCGATAGAATTATCTACAATTTCCCATACTAAATGATGAAGTCCTCTTTTATCAGTTGAACCAATATACATACCTGGTCTTTTTCTAACTGCTTCAAGACCTTCTAGTATTTTTATCGATGACTCATCATATTTTGCATTTGCCATTTTTTACCACCCAAGTTATATTATCATGAGTACTAAAAAAAGGCAAGAGTTTGCCTTTTTTATTAACTTCTATATTATTATAGATTATACATTTTTTTACCTTCAGGTTTTATATTAAATGGTATATTATAATCATTTGTAGCAGGATGTTTTTTATATAAAGATTTTGCTTTATTAATCTTATCTAATAAAGAGTTTACTTCGCTTGATCTGTTTTTTGATTTTATCACTGATTTAATGAACAATTCTGCGATTTGTTCTACATGAGCTTTATAGTATTCTCTAGCATATATTAATTTTATTATGTCAATATCGTCTTCACTTAATCCTAACTCATACCCCGCAGTAGTAACATCTAACTGACTAGCAATAATATAATCGTTAATAGCACTAAAATCTATAGGATTTCCGGTTTCTTCTTCGTTCGAAAGATTTATTTTTCTATCTTCATAATGCAAATCTTCTTTATCTTTTGCACTTTTTAATTGTTTAGCTAATTCTATTAGTTCACTTTGTTTATTTATATCCTTTTCTGCATTAAATGCTAATCTACAATAAATTAGTGCTCTTTTTAC
>CAYOUK010000096.1:0-658 GCA_964407175.1 uncultured Muribaculaceae bacterium | reverse complement strand
ATCCGTTGTTTCAATTATTTTTATATATTCTCCAATTGCAAGATAATACTTTTCTTTATTAAATAATTCATTTGCTTTATTTAAATCTCCCTTGTCAGAGCTATTATATCTTTTATTTATAACAACATATCTTTGATTGTTGCTCTCATCTATAATAGATATAGTTTTAATTTTATTATCTTCATCATCATATGCATGTAATTGCTCTAGAGTCCTTTGTCCTACGTTTTTGCCTAGAATTCTTACTCCTCTTTGAGACAATAGATTCCTATGAAAATTTGCTATATCTTCTTGATATTTGTTCTCTTTCTTAAGCTCGTTATTAACTAATTCTTGTTTTTTTAATCTCTCATTTAAATAACAAATATCAAACAAAATGGTTCCTAATAATCCATCTACATCTAATTTTCTGTTCTCTTCAATTGCTTTAAGAGCACCTGTATAATTACCACCATCTATTAATTGATATAAATCTCCTTTTACATCCTGATTAATTATTAGGGTTTTTCCCTTAGAAAGCTTTTCATATATTTCAGCTAGTTTTTTCAAACGTTCTTCTTGGTTAGAATTGATTTTTAGTTTTTCATTTTTATTTAACAAAAATAGAAGTTTATTATAGTATTTAACAGCGATGAGTTCTTGCCATTTTTCTTTACCA
>CAYOUK010000095.1:0-3220 GCA_964407175.1 uncultured Muribaculaceae bacterium | reverse complement strand
TAATTGAATACTTAGGATTTATCTCATCGATAAACTCTTTACTGCTACTTGTCTTAGATCCATGATGCCCTACTTTTAATACATCAATATCAGCCAAATTATATTTATCTATTATTTCTTTTTCAGTAGTGATAGATGCATCTCCCATAAATATAAATTTATAACCATCTATCTTTGTATAAATAACAATTGAATTATTGTTCTCATTATCATATTCTTTAGTTTGTAAGAAATGAAGATTAGGATTACCTTGTAATTCTTTGATACATGAATAATATTTTATTTTCTTTTTATTTAGTACGTTTATTAATTTTTTTTCTAGACTCTCATAAGAACCACAATTAAATATTACTTCTTCTACTTTGAAATTATTTACTAAGTTTATTGCTTCGCCCATGTGGTCAAAATCTCCGTGAGAAAGTATTAAATAATTAATTCTTTTAATACCTATACTTTTAAGATAAGTTATAGTTTTATCTGATACATGGTAATTAGTTTGGGCATTCCCACCAGTATCAATAAGTATATTATTATTTTGATTTTTTATAAGAATTGAATCACCCTGACCAACATCAATATAATTAACAAAAGAAGAGTTGCTTCGAGAAAAGTAAATAAATGTACTTGAAACTATTACACAAATATATAGAAGTTTTTTTCTAACTTTGAATATTATTAGTAAATAATATATAAAAAGAATTATTTTTGGTAATTTGGGTATAATAATTTTATATTTATAAAATATAGTACATGCGTGATTTAAAAGTTCTAGTATATTAGTTAAAAAAATTAGTATTGGATTTAAAAACTTAAAAATAAAAGTAATTATACTAAGTGGATATACAATAGTTGATACAAATGGAACAAATATAATATTTATAAATATAGTAAAAGGATTTATTTCATAAAAATTATTAATTGTTATTGGAAGTGCAAAAACATTAGCGATTAAACTTGTTCCAATAATAGTGTGTTTTTCTATAAAATCACTATATATAATAAGACCAAGGGTTGTCATAAAAGAATAAAGGAAAGCAATAGAATTAATAATAAATGGATTAATAAAAAGAAGTATAGATAATGTTAATAGTAAAATATTAATTGTTTTAATCTCAGTATAAAATATCTTATTAAACGATAATAATATAAAAAACAAGCCCGCTCTTAAGACACTTTCAGAAAAGCCAGTTAAAAACATATAAAACAAGATATAAATAATAGTTATGAGATATCTTTTATTCTCTTCTACTTTTAACTTTTTTAACCCAAGAAGAATTGTTGTTGCAAAAAAGGTTATATGCATCCCAGAGATTGCAAATAAATGAGTTATTCCATTTTTTTGATAGCTTTCAATTTCTTTTTCATCTAAAAGGGATTTATCTCCTAATATAAAAGTTAATAAATATGGGCTTGTTTTATTATATGATCTAACTCTTTTTACTATATTATTTTTAATTTTATAAAAGAAGTTTTCATGATTTACTTCTTTTATCTTTTTAACATTACATAGAAAAAATATCTTTTGGTTATATAGATACTCTTTATAATTAAAGTTATTTAAAACAGTGTTGTTTTGGGGCTTTTCTAAATCCCCCGTTACTTTTATATATACTCCGTATCTAATTATACTTTTATACTTCTCTATATTCTCATATATATTACATTTTAAGTTTTCTTTTCCTTTTAAAACAAAAGATATTTTGTCATCATCTATTTTATAAGATGTAATATGTCCATAAAAAGTATGATTTGACTTATTAATTGTTGGTTTATAATTTATATTAGTAACAATTAAAGTATAAACTAATGCGAATAATAGGAGTGTATAGTAAAAGCGGTTATTAAGAAGTAGTTTCCTTACTTGTAGATTTATTATTACCTCGAATAATTGTATTAAATGTTATATATTCTGCTTCCATGATGCGAAGACTTTTATCGTCGAAAACTTCACCATATTCACTTGTTAATTCGCTAGATAAATTTTTAATTAATTTATTATAACTATCTTCCCCATTCTTAATATAATACTCATGTAGATATTTTCCAACTTCATTTCTTATTTGTTTTATTTCTTTTCTTGTCATATTTCCTCCTAAACCTTTATTTTGTTTTTAATTTTTTCATATAAAGCATCACCTATTCCACTTACATTTTTAATCTCCTCAATTGACTTAAATGGTCCATTTTCGTTTCTATAATTAATAATTGCAAGGGCTTTTGAATTACCAATCCCATCTAGTGTCATTAAATCTTCTAAAGATGCATCATTTATCGAAATAAGACCATTACTACTATCTGCTTTGTTTGAATCATTTTTGTTGATTATAGTATCCCCACTAACTTTAATTGTTTCACATTCGCATTTTGGAACTTCACAAACTATTTCATTTTGGGAGTTTTCTTTATCTAATTCAGCTTGCGTAAAAACATATACAACCATCTCATCTTTAAGTTTCTTACTGAGGTTAATATTAGATGTTATTCCTCCATCTATTAATCCTCCAGCCATTTTTATAGCATCTTCCACAGTTGCATCTTCTTCAAGAATATATACTTTAGGTTCTTTTACTGCACCTTTAACATCGACCTTTATTAACTTTTTTAGATCACTTTTTTCTTCATATTCACATAATGGACAATTACAATCCTTCGTCTTTTCTTTTGTCCCGGCAATAATAAAAGATATAATTAATGATATTATGCCAATTAATATGCCTATCCAATTTTCCATAAAAAAAGACTTAATCTTTTCGATATAGTTTTCTATTTTTTCCTCCTTTCTAAATGGTCTTACACTTATATTATTCAAGGAATTTTTGATTTTTCTCATTTTTTTATATCATTGTTTGTAATAATAAATAATTTATATTTATTATAAAAACAATAGAAAATATCATCTATATCTAAGCTATGTCTATTTAACATACATTTTAACCACTCAAGATTTTTATTAATAGACTCAAGGGTATTTATTTGAACATCACCATCTATAATTAACGCCAGAGGATATGAGTCATCTGTTTTTTTCTTTTTAAAAACTGATAGTTTACCGTTTGATTCAAGTAGTGCATAATCAACCATTTCAATTGATTTAATCCCTTGTTCACGTAAGTTAAGTAGTAAATCGTCAATACTATATCGTTGTTTTACCATTTCCTTATAATTTAATAGGCGATTTTTTATAATCATTGATGGTTTTCCTTCGAAGAAATATTTGATT
>CAYOUK010000094.1:395-3282 GCA_964407175.1 uncultured Muribaculaceae bacterium | reverse complement strand
AATAGTTTTTTTCTTCTAGATACGTCGAGTTCCTTACTGATTTCCTTTTTTATTTCCTTTATTCGAGCTTCATCTAAATCTTTTTTTACAATAGATAGTGCAGCTTTCATATCTTGAATTTTAAAATTAGTTATTTTTATATTACTAATTATTTCTTTAACAACTGGACTAACATCTTTATATCCTTCAGAGAAAGTTAAGTAATCAGCGAAATCAATTTCTCTGTTTAACTCAAAGTAGTATAACAGATTATTAGTTACAAGTCTATATTTACTTTTTGGTAATTCTATATTTGATTTTATGAACAATTTCATAGATTCAGTATCGTTCATCATATAGTAAACCATCGCTTCAAGTGCCCTATCAAATTTAGTCCTTTTTTTATTACTTACGACTTCATTTGTGGTTTTTTCTTCTCTTGTTACTTTAACATTTTCGATTCTTTCTTTATTTTTAATCCTATCTCTTAGTAAATCTTTGTCTAAATGAAATTCCTCAGAGAGTTTATTTAAACAACTTTCTACAAGTATCGCATCTGGGCTTACACTTATAACCTCAATAACTTTATTAATATAGTTAGTCAAATCTACTGGATTTTTTAAATCCTTGTCCTTTCTAAGAGTTATAAACAAGAAATCTATAAATGTCATTGGACTTTTAACATTATCTTTAAATGCGGTAGGTCCATATGTAAGTATATATTCATCAGGATCTTTCTTACCTGTTAGTCTAACAACTCCAACATCGATGTTTTCCTTTAGTAAAGCTTCTCCAATGCTAAGCGTTGCTAACTCTCCAGCATTATCATTATCCATTATTAGTATTACTTTAGAGTTAAGCTTCTTTAATAGCTCTACCTGCTCTTTTGCAAGGGCAGTACCCATTGTCGCAACTACATTTTTAAGACCAATGCTATATATTCTAATGGCATCCATAAATCCTTCACAAACCAGAACACTCTTTTCTTTTCTAGCTTCGATAGATGCCAAATGATAGTTATATAAGTTTTCTCTCTTTTTAAATATCAGAGTTTCTTTAGTATTAATATATTTGCTAGTAGCATCTTTATTATATATTCTTCCACTAAATCCATTAACTTGTCCATCAGGATTTTTAAGAGGGAATATGATTCTATCTCTAAAGAGATCATATATTCCATTATCTCCCTTACTTATAAGTCCTAATGCTTCCATGTCTTTATCTTCTATATTTTTCTTTTTAAGAAGTTTATATAACGCATCATTTTCTTCGAGGGCAAGTCCAACACTAAATGTTTTCTGAAGCTTTTCATCAAGACCACGTTTTACTAAATACTCCCTGGCTTCTTTACCAAGCTGGGTTCTAAGATTATTCTCATAAAAAAGTGTACTTAAATTCATAATGTCATAATACTTACTATTAACAGTTTTAGTTTTAGACTTATGAATTACAAAGTTCTCACCTATTTTATCAGCGACTATTTTAACCGCTTCTAAAAAAGTTACACCAAGATAATTTTCAACAAACGTAAAAACATTGCCTGTAGCACCACATACAAAACACTTGTATATTTGTTTTTCTTTGCTTACAGACATACTTGGGCTATGGTCATCATGAAAAGGGCAAACACCAAAGAAGTTTTTGCCATGATTCTCTAATTTAACATATGAATTAATTATTTCTACTATATCAGCCTTTGTTTGTATACGCTTAAATTCACTGTTGTTATTATCATTCATAAAATTACCCTCTACCTATTATTATTCAAGATACTTTCTATTTTTCTCGTAAAAAAATGCAAAAAATCGATATTTTTAGCTAAAAACACCTCATTTTTCTATATTTTTAGCATAGACAAACAAAAAAATACATGTTATTATTTAATTATAAAAGGAAGCACTTGATAGTAGTTTGAGTGCTTGCCATTGTTTTTGGTCGCACTCAATTAACTAAATTGAGTGCTATTTTTTTGCATGATGATTAATGTCATATTGACCAAAACCAAATATTATCATCTATATTCCAGTAATACCAGCAATATGATGATAACAATTAGCGAAAGAATTAATAAATCTTTCTTATTCATCATACCACCTCCTTATGGAGGCAAGTACTCAAGTTTCAAATGCTTCGTGCGTTATAATAACTTATATAAAAATAATTTGCAACTAATCAAAAATAATTCCAATTCCTTGGAATTATTTCTTCTTAATTAATATATATGTACATGTACCTATTACACCAAGAAGCAATATAGTTACAATTACTACCCATAGTTTAATATTCTTACCTGTGATTGGTACTTTTATTTCTTTACTAACTAGTGTATCACTAACTGTTAGATGATATATGTATTTTATTCCATTTATAGTTGCAACAATATCTGTTTCACCCTTTTGAAGTGATATAATCTCTCCATTTACTATTTTAGCTACACTTGGGTTTGATATTTCCCATACATCATCACTTAAACTTGATATATCTATATCGTTAAAAACTGAATTAAGAGTTATCTTTGTAGATGGAGTCATTCTTCCTTTTTTCTCTTTTGTTTTTTTCGCTGGCATATCTACAGTAAGGTGAATAGTATAAATATCATTACCTCTAGTTCCAACTAAATCCACTTGTCCATTAGCAATAGGTTTAATTGTTCCATTATCAAGAGTTGCTATACTTTCATTTTCACTTTTCCATTCAACTGGTAAATCTTTTATGTCGTCATAACCAATACTATCTTCATAAGTGTTTTTAAATTCTGGTTCAAATTCTATTATGTTTGTATTAGCCCCAATAATTTTGTTTACTTCTTGATAATATATCACTTTTTCTTTGTAATTTGGTTCTAACCCATAACTTACTAAGGCACTTTCAGTAAATTGTAATTCAAAAAAATATCCTCCCTCTTTCA
>CAYOUK010000094.1:0-385 GCA_964407175.1 uncultured Muribaculaceae bacterium | reverse complement strand
CATTAAATTTGAAATATCACTGAAATTATCCGATACTAATATCCGTTTAATTGGATAATTAACAACATTATCTGGATATATATAAATATTTGTTCCCATAAATATCATTCCTGAGAATATAGATCCATTAATTAAAGAATTTGAAATGTACATATTAGTACCGCCAGCATATATAGACGATTGAATCTTAGAGTTTTTGATATTTATCGTTGCACAGGAAAGAAGGGTTTCTCCGGACATGTTAAACACTACATTGTTGAAATTTATAGTATTTTTATAAAAGCTTTGTACATCTGATCCCCCCATTTCACCCATTATTATTAAACTTTGAAAATCAAGTATAACATTATTAATAGTAAGGTTTTTGATTTTTTCAAAATCTCTA
>CAYOUK010000093.1:2618-3313 GCA_964407175.1 uncultured Muribaculaceae bacterium | reverse complement strand
AAGAAAGATAGTATAAATGTAAGTACTCCAATAACTATACCAGAGAGCATTTTCCCCTTCTCTGTATAACTAGAGCTATATAGATTAGGAGCAACAAATACATATATAAATAAGACGTTATAACTAAATATAGTTGGAAGTATATTAACATAATCTCCTTTAATCATATTAAACACTGAGACTAAAATCGCATATATAATTATTGATGATACTGGTATTTCTCTTTTATATATCTTATTATTCATAAGTACAAATAATGCTATTAGTATTAATAATACACTTGTAGAACAAATACCACCACTTGCAAAACCTAAAAACATATCTATTGTATTATATTTAACCATTGAACTAACTTCATATAAGTTTTCAAATGAATTCATACCAAATATCTTATTTATTACTTCTAATCCAATATAGAAAAGTGCTATTCTATTTAGTTCAAATCTTCTAAAGAATAAAGACATTATTATCATAGCTATAAAAAGAAATATAGGACTAGAATTAATTGGCATTAAAAGCGCTATTATAATTGATTCTAAAAATATTATTTTATTATTATTTATTATCTAATGTATATCTTTATTCTTACTTTTAAATTCTCTAATAATAGTTCCTATAAATGATCCTGCTAAACTCATTGCAATTATTATTAATGGTTTTAACATAAGTATAGGAGTTATTAAATCTTTTTTATA
>CAYOUK010000093.1:0-2608 GCA_964407175.1 uncultured Muribaculaceae bacterium | reverse complement strand
CCTACTATTTTAAATACAAATGTTGAAAAAATATTATATAATCCAAATAATATAAGAGGAATTAAACATAAAAATGTCGTGAAATAAAGTCTTTGACTAATACCCTTTTTACTCATCTTCATCTCCCTTTACTAACTTTCTTAAGTCAATATTACTTGGACATATGTAATTACATAATCCACAATTTATACATTTATCTTTATATTTTTCATTATCTTTTTTATCTAGTACATATTTTGGATTAATATTCATAGGACAATACTTAGTACATAATCCACAATTAATACATGCTTTTCTTGTTTTATCTTTTTCTTTTGTTATAAATACCCCATCAACTTGGTCATCTACAACAACACTTAATGTTTTTATAATTTTACCTTTAATATAACCATTTAGATATACATCAACTCTTGGCATAGTAAAATCAAAACTATTCATAAATACTTCTGAAAGAAGTGTTCCTTTTTTTACATGTACTACTTCTTTTGGAGATACTGCATCTCCTGTTATAGTTATATATTTTTCTAAATATGGTTTTCTTCTTTTAAGAATACTATATAGATTTCTAATTTCATTTATACTAAAGATTATTGGATCTACTTTAAGATTTGTTTTAAGTATCTGGTTTTCTCCCATTGGATAAACATTATTAACTGGTTTAATCTCTATATTAGGGTATTTACCAACTAAATCATATAGTTCATTTATAACACTTGTATCTTCATTTTTAACAGCGACTATAGCTTTTTTCTTTTTATAAAGATTAAGTAGTAAATCAACTACATCAAGTATTTCTTCACCATGTCCTTCTAAAAGATATAACTTGTTACCAAAATATGGATCTAATTCTATTCCATTTATTAGAATTACATCTTTATCTATATTTAATCTATCTATTATTTCTCCAAGTGCAACTTCTTTAAGAATATCGTTAAACTCTTCTTTGGTATATTTTTCAATAAACTTTTGACTACTTCTTTTATGTTTAGATTTCTCCTTAAAGTCATTTTCTATCATTAAACTAGGATATACTCCATCTACATAATTCATGTCCTTAACACCAAGAACAGTGCCACTTATTGGGGTTCTAACACTTTCATTACTTGGCTTATACATAACTATATCATCTTTATATACATACGTCTTATCTTGGACTTTTAATTTATATCCTTTTTTAATTGGTATAAATATATACTTAGGGTTCAAAAAATCCCTTACTTGTGGGTTTAATTTGATATTATTGTCAGTTTTTATAGATAAAAATCCTGCCATTTTTCTCACCTATTTAATTATATCTTAAATAGTATATAATCTCAAGTTTTGAAAAAAGATACAAAATGTGTTATAATCTCTTCTCAAAGGGGGAACTATGGATAAAAGAAAGACCGCTTTATTAATAATTGGTACTCTAATTTTAATAAACATTTCTATAGTAAGTTATAAACTATATTTATTTTCTCATGCCAGTAAAGAAACCGTTACTCACGAGTTTATAGTTAATAATAAGAACGCTCAAAAACATAACTTACTTGGTAGTTTACAACTTGAAAACAGTGATACTGTTGCATATTTAAAAGTTAATGGCACTAACATAGATTACCCTGTTATGCAAGGAGCAGACAATGACTTTTATTTAAAACATGATTTTAATAAAAATAGTGTATTCGCTGGCTCAGTATTTTTGGACTATAGAAATAATATAGATGAAATAGATAAGAATAATATTATATATGCTCATGCGATGAACAATGGTACAATGTTTGGATCATTAAAAAACATCTTAACAGATGAATTGCTTAATAATAAAGATAATCATATCATAAATCTTATTAATTCAAATGGTATTCAAAAATTTGAAGTTATAAGTGTATATTACATTCCTGTAACTAATGATTACTTACATGTTAAGTTTAATAGCGATGAAGAATTTCTAGCATTTGAAGAAAAAATGATTAATAGAAGTATTTATGACTTTGGTGCTAAGCCAAATAAAGATGATAAACTACTATCATTATCAACTTGTAAACAGCATGTTGAAAGAATAGTATTACACGCAAGATTAATTACAGACTAAAAAATTATATAACTTATAAAGCTTATTAGAGTTGTTTTGAGAAATAACTTTAATAAGTTTTTCTTTTGAATAATCTTTAATATTATCAAATAATAAAAAGTACATATATTTTATTTTTTCTTCTTCCATATTATCTATTGATTTAAGTAAATAATCTTTTATATTTTCATCATGTATATTATTAGTTATTATTTTTTCTTTTGTTTTATATTTTATATTACTTCTCTTCATTTCTCTAGTTATATCATTAATAATAGTTTCATCTAAAAGTAAAAGATAGCTTCTTAGTAGTACTTTTCTATCTTTATTTAATCTTAATGCAATAGAATTTATACCATCGCTTAATATAATAGTTTTACTTTTTATATCTATATATGTTTCATAAGATAATATATCTTTTATTACTTTTGGTAATACTCTTATTATTTTGGGATTGACTAGATATGAATATTTTTCCCATTCATGTGGTTTTATAGGTATTTTACTAAAGTTAACTTTTATTATGATGTCTTTCATATTTTCCTTTCAAAAGAT
>CAYOUK010000092.1:0-3364 GCA_964407175.1 uncultured Muribaculaceae bacterium | reverse complement strand
AAAGTTATAATTGATGGAAAAAACTTAACAATAAAGAAAATGAATGAAGAAGAATTAATGATTTGTGGGAATATAAAATCACTTAAATTAGAGGAAATAAATGAAGAAAGTTAAAGTTATATTTAATGGGCCTAGAAGCTTTATTATAAAGGTTTTAATAAGAAGACATATAAATATATATAATGTAAGTAATGATGTATATACGATTAATTATAGTGATTTAAATAAGATTCCAAGTATTTATATTAAATCTTATGAATATATAGGAGTAGAAAAATATAAAAAGAAAATAAATAATAATAAATACTTTTTAATAACAATATGTTTATCATTTCTATTACTTATAATAGCAAGTCATATGATATTTAAGGTTGAAGTATTACATAATGATAAAGAATTAAGAGGCATAATTTATGAATATCTTAAAGATAATGGGGTTAGTCCATTTACATTTAGAAAAAAGTATTCAAAATTAGATAAAATAAAAAAAGGATTAAAGGAAACGTATAGCGATAAAATTGACTGGGTTGAGATAGAGAGGGACGGCGTTATATATAAAGTTAAAGTCGAAGAAAGAATAGTAGTTAAAAATGAAAAGACTAGGCCTTTATGTGATATTATTAGTACGAAGGATGCAAATATACTTAGTTACAATATTTCACACGGAGAAATGATAAAAGAACTAGGAGATTTTGTATCTAAAGGAGAAACCTTAGTTAGTGGAACAATTCATTTTAATGAAAAAGCCACTTTACAAACCTGTGCAGAAGGGGAAATATACGGAAATACTTGGTATAAGATAAATGTAAATCTACCACTAGAGCACATTGTAAATAATGTGACTAAGAAACGTATACTTAACATAGGTATAGAAAAGGGAAGCAAATACAAAAGAATATTTAGGGTTCACTTTAAAAACTATAAAGTTAAAAAGCGCAGAATTATATCTTTTGGAAAAGTAAACATATATTTAGAAACTGTAAATGAAATAGAGGGAAAAGTAAAGCGATTTAATGAAAAAGAAGGAATAAAAGAAGCCTCAAAAAGAGCCCAAAAAAGCTTGAATAGAAGAATTGGCCCTAAAGGAAAAATACTTTCAGAAAAAGTTTTGCAAAGTGATGTTTATGATAGTATAATGTATATAGAATTTTTCTATTCGGTTAGTGAACCCATTGGTAAACAACTTAATAGAGAACTTCCTAAAAAAGGAGTAGAAGAGGATGAGGTTACCAAGTGAGTTTTACACGTTAATTAATGGTATATGGCCTATACTAGCTATATTTGTTGTATCACTAATTGCAATAAGAATATCTTACTTAATAGAACATCGAGAAAGATTTGTCTTATATAAAGAATTCTTTTCTCTTTTATTCATAATATATATTCTGCTTTTATTTGAGCTAGTTACAAATACCGATGTACAAGGGGTAAGTAATAACTTTATTCCTTTTAAAGAAATACTTAGATATAAAATAGGTAGTAAGTATTTTATATGGAATGTTGTTGGAAATATAGCGATATTTATTCCTTTTGGTTTTGCGGTTAGTTTGTACTTGCGTTCAAAGAAAGCTTTTAAACCATTTATAATAGCGTTAATAACTAGTACAACAATTGAATTTGTACAAATGTTTATTGGAAGAAGTTTTGATATCGATGATATACTTCTTAACTGTATCGGTGGGTTAATTGGATACTTCTTGTATAGTATTCTTTCTACTATAGAAAAGCATTTGCCACCAGTTTTAAAAACAACTCTTATATATAATATATTGACACTTGTCCTAATAGCAATTATAATAGTTTACTGCTTTCAGTATGGAGGTTTGTTGTTTGGATGAAGCAATATGAAATAATTAATGAATATGGATATGAAAAAGATTATTCATATTTAAATATTGTCGTGGAAAACGCCATAAAAAAACTTGGGTTTTGTGGAACGTTTTCCTGCACTTTTATAGATGATGATAAGATGCATGAATTAAACAAAACATATAGAAATATAGACAAAACAACCGACGTATTATCATTTGCTATAAATGACGGTGAGACAAAAAAAGAAAGGCTAGATGAGCTTATACTCGGAGATATATTTATATCAATTCCTAAAATGAAAGCTCAAGCAATAGAATATGAAACTGGTGAAAAAAGAGAACTTGCATTTTTATTAGTGCATGGATTACTCCATTTGCTTGGTTATGATCATATGAATGAGGATGAAGAGAAAGAGATGTTTAATCTACAAGAGGTGATTTTAAATGAATCCGAAATTAAGAAATAAAAGTGAGTATACTGGCATTAAAAGAATACTTATGAGTGCTAAATATGCACTAGACGGGATTGCATATGCATATAAAAATGAAAAAAGTTTAACTATTCATGCAATTGCAACTATCACCGGAGTTATTCTTGGGCTAGTTCTTAGAATATCTAACATAGAATGGGCAATAGTTAGTATTACCCTTGCAGTTGTACTTGCAATTGAATTACTTAACACAGGTATGGAAGCTTGTGTCGATTTAGTTACACTAGAATATAAAGAACTTGCTAAGATTGCAAAAGACTGTTGTGCAGGTGCCACTTTTGTTACATCAATGATTGGTGTTATTATTGCAGGATTTATATTTATTCCAAAAATAATTGCGTTATTTTAACCACGATAGTGGTTTTTTATTTTGCATATTTTCCTTGATTATCACCCTTATTTATTATATAATTATTATGGTAATGATAGGTGATATAAAGTGAATAAGAATATAGAAGTTATAAAACATTGTCCTCATTTCTACACTATAATAAACTTTGAATATTATGGTGATGATATGATTTCAGAGAAGCTTATCGATGTATATGAAAAGTATATTTTTAGTGTGGATATAAATAACAAAGAGGAAGTTGCTAAAATAGAAAAACTTGATAATGTTATGTTTAAATATATAAATGATTATATTTTTAGAAAAGAAATCAGAAAAGACATAACAAAAGTTCGTGTTAAAAAAGGTGATAATGTGCTTGAAAGCATTGTAAGCGCGATTATTAGATTTTTTGATGAATATGAATTAATTTCTCTTAAGAAAGTACCAACAACGAGGTGGATTTAATGGATATAGATTTTCAAGATGTTACTGAAAAACCCAGTAAATTAACCATAATTGTTTTCGCATGTGTTGTTATTTTAATTGGTGTATTTGGATACTTTTTTGTTCATAAAAGATATAATTTTAATCTTAAAACAGTTAAACTAGAACAAGGTGAAAAAGTAAGTACTAATATAAATGATTATTTAACTAAGAAAACAAAGAATCCTGAAGACTATTCTTTGGATGTTGGAAAGGTTGATTCTAAACATATTGGTAAGTATACTTAT
>CAYOUK010000091.1:1620-3514 GCA_964407175.1 uncultured Muribaculaceae bacterium | reverse complement strand
AGATGATGAAGAATTAAAAGTATATTTTATTGATGCAGATGGATTAGATTCAAAAGCTATTAATAAACTTCATTTAGATACAAAAACTGGTCAAGCATACATATTTATAACTAATGAAGAAGTAATTAAGTATGTAAGTGGTGAATTAGACAAGAAAACACTAGATTTACTTGTTAAGGAATATACATCAAACGGAATTGATGAATCACTTCAAGCATACAAAGTAGCAGAAAATGCTAAGGCATTTATTAATGCAACAGAGAAAAAATCCATAACTATGGCAGTGTTTGGAAGAGATAATTGTTATTATTGTCAACAATTTTTACCAGTAGTTAATACAGTCGCTGAAGAACATGAATTAAATAAAGTATATTACTTTGATTCAAATACATATGATGAAAAAGAATATAATAAGATTATGGATGCAGATTTCACAATACCAGCTTCTTGTTCATCTACAGAGAAAAAGCTAAATTAGAACCTGGTTTTGGAACTCCATTAACTCTATTTACTAAAAATGGAAAAGTAATTGATTGTATTAATGGATATGTTAATAAAGAAACTCTAATATCTAAACTAGAGACTATTGGAATGATAAACGAAGATTAAGGGAGTATGATTATGGGATCTATATATGAAAAAGTAAGTGATTTTACAAACAGATATCCAGCATCAGTTGCATTTAGATTAAGAAGGCACTGTAGTGTCATTGAAAAACATCTAAATCCTGATGAAGAAGTACGATATGCGTTTTGTGGACAACACAATAATAGTCCAACGCAAATATTTGATACATGCGTAGTAGCAATAACTAATCAAAGAATTTTAGTTGCTCAAAAGAGAATATTCTTTGGATATTTGCTTACGTCAGTAACGCCTGATTTATATAACGATATGGAAGTTATATCAAACGTTATTTGGGCAACTGTTGTTATAGATACCGTAAAAGAAACAATTTATATATCTAATTTATCTAAACGAGCTCTTACAGAAATAGAGACAAATATTACAAATAATATGATGGAAGCTAAAAAGGCTTACAAGGGTTCAAATTAGAACCCTTTTTGTGTAGGTGGTACTATGAAAAAATATAGAAAAATAATTACTGTTTTATTAATTGTTCTAGTATTAGTTTATATTTATCAAAAATTCCCAAAGAATTATCAGAAGGAATATAAGATAAATAAATTTAACGTACAAGAAAAATATATTAAAAAGACCAAAACATATTATTTTGTTATCAATGATAAATTTGAATATGCATATAAAACAAGATATCGTGGAAAAAAATTAATAAAAGATATTTCATATGTGAAAAAGAATGATAAATGTGTAAATATTAAAGGAAGAAAGATTGATTTTTATCCTCTTTGTCAGGCTTCGTCTTACCAAGCTAATGATATTAAAACAAATAAGAATATCGATGAAACTAATACAAAGTATAAAGATATTGAAATAAATACTATTTTAAATGAAAACATATATATATGGAGTCATACTGGATATTATCATCTAAATAAAAATGATAATGAAAAGATTAATCTGTTTAAAAATGAGTATTACTATAATGATAGTGCATTTGTTTCAGGCAGATATCTAATTACGCCAGATTACGCAGAAAAAAATGAATATAAACATATCTTTGTTATTGATATGAAAAAAGGAAAAACAAAAAATATAGAGCTTGATACAAAGATTAATTATAATTCCTACTACCTAGGAACATATAAAAATAAAACATATATAGTTGATAGAAAAAATAAAAATGAATATGAACTAAATATTAAAAAAGAAAGTATTAAAAGTGTTTTAGATAGTAATCAAAATGGTAAATACTATGATGATGGATTTAAAAATATTAGTATAACTAAATTATCTCATAATGATTATACTT
>CAYOUK010000091.1:426-1610 GCA_964407175.1 uncultured Muribaculaceae bacterium | reverse complement strand
TATTATCATTACAAGATTAAAGGAAAAAAACTATATTTAAATTACTTTAACAGTAATAATGATATTCTAATAGTTAATCATAAAGTAGATAAGATTATTTCATTTAATGATAAGTTTGTTTATTATTTATATAAAAACAAAGTATATTCTTGGTCATATGAATATGGAGAATTACTACTATTTACATTTAATGAATTAGAATTTAATAATAATAACCAAGTGTTTATTTATTAACAAAAGTTCCCTAATATCATAGTTTATATTAGGGGGCTATTTTTATGCAATATTTATTAGATATCATTCCTAGAAACTTAAGGATTTAACTTATTTTTAACTATGTTTTCAATATTAGAAGATATAAGACAGGATGAAGGGATTATTACTCCTCAAAATGCTAGTAATTATTTTGAGTATTATGTAATAAAAAAGGGTGATACTTTATATAATATAGCAAGGAAATATAATATTAATCCAGAACTATTAACTTCACTAAATGGATTAAATGACTCTGATTATATATATCCTAATGAAGTACTTCTTATTCCAAAATCTAATTATAGTTATTATATTACAAATGCTGGTGATACTTTAGATGGAGTAATTAGACTTCTTGGTGGTAATAAAGATAAGTTTCTAAATGAGAATGAAATTATTTATTTACAAGAGGGGCAATTGTTAGTAAGTAAAACGAAGTAATTTTTACAATTTCTTCGTTTTTTTCTAGTTTACTTTAAAGTGGCTTTATTATATAATAAAATGGACGGGAGTGGTAGCAGTGATATTAAAAAAACCATATGCTTTTTTAATTAAACGCTTTAGAATAATTCATTTAATTCTAACTGTATTAATTGGTTTTTTACTTGCTAGAACATATGCTTTATATTCTTTCTTTTTAAGGTATATAAACAACATTTCTACAAGCGCAAGTGATTTTATACCAACTAATTATATAACACTCTATATGTTCTTAACGTCAGTGATAATCGTTGCTTTTTCAATAGCGATGTTTATGCTGATGAAACAAAAAGAAAAGCCAACTAAATTATATATATTATTATCTATTTATTATGTAATATATTTAGTAATGCTTATAGTTCTTTTTTCGTTATTTAAGAGTATGGAAACAACAATTCTCTCTCTAAAAAACGCTATGTTACTAAGAGATTGGATGCTTATAATGATGG
>CAYOUK010000091.1:0-416 GCA_964407175.1 uncultured Muribaculaceae bacterium | reverse complement strand
AGCTTAGTTAGAGGTTTAGGTTTTGATATTAAAAAGTTTAACTTCTCAAAAGATCTTGAAGAACTAGATATAAGTGATAAAGACGGGGAAGAATTTGAGTTTGTACTTGGAATAGATACTTATAAATATTTTAGAGCGATTAGAAAATTCCTAAGAGAATTTAAATACTATTATTTAGAAAATAAATTCTTACTTAGCATTATTCTTTCAGGGATAATAGTGGTTTTATCAGCGATTCTTTTAATTAATTTTGGAGTATATAATAGAGTATATAAAGTTGGTTCAACCCTAACCGTTAATGGACTAAATATAAAAGTAAATGATACTTATTTAACAAATCTAGATTATAAAAATCAAGTAATAGACACAGATAAATATTATTTAATTGTTAATATGACATTTAATAATAACAGTGG
>CAYOUK010000090.1:0-3534 GCA_964407175.1 uncultured Muribaculaceae bacterium | reverse complement strand
GATAGTTATTCATAAAGATAATGTAATAACAATCACTGATAATGGCCGTGGTGTACCAATTGGTATGCACGCTAGCGGAAAAAGCACTCCAGAAGTAATATATACTACTCTTCATGCCGGTGGTAAATTCGAAGAAGGAAACTATAAAGTTTCAGGAGGATTACACGGTGTTGGTGGTAGTGTAGTAAATGCTCTATCAGAATTTATGGATGTAACTATTCTTCGTGATGGCAAAATAGTTAATATTAAATTCGCTAATGGTGGCGAAGTAAAAGAAGAACTACATGAAATAGGTAAAACAAATAAAACTGGTACTAGTGTTACATTTAAACCAGATCCAGAGATATTTAAAGATTGTAACTTTAGTTTCACAACTATTTGTGAAAGAATGCAAGAAAGTGCATTCCTAAATAAAAACTTGACTATAAATGTTAAAGATGAAGAAGATGGAATGGAAGAAGTCTATCATTATGATGATGGATTAATTTCATTTGTTAAATACATGAATGAAGATAAAAAACCACTTCATGAAGTATTTAGTTTTGAACAAACAAAAAACAAAATAGAAGTAGATATTGCAATGCAATATACTGATTCATATAATGAAAGTATTTTATCATTTGTTAATAATGTTAAAACAAGTGATGGCGGTTCACATGAAGTTGGGTTTAAAAGTGGTATTACTTAAGTATTTAATGAGTATGCTAGAAATCATGGAATTTTAAAAGCTAAAGATCCAAACTTTGATGGTAGTGATGTTAGAGAAGGTTTAACATGTGTAATGAATTTAAAGATTCCAGAGGAAATCCTTCAGTTTGAAGGTCAAACTAAAGGCAAACTTGGAACACCAGAAGCTAAAACCGCTGTTGAACAAGTCGTAATGCAAGAATTAAAATATTACTTAGAAGAAAATACTAAAGTAGCAACAGATATTATAGAAAAAGCATCAAAATCTCGTATTGCCAGAGAAGCAGCTAGAAAAGCTAGGGAAGATGCTAGAAATGGAAAAGGCTCTAAGAAGGGTGATAGAATACTTGGAGGTAAACTAACACCACCACAATCTAGAAATCCAAAGATTAACGAACTATTTATAGTCGAAGGTAATTCTGCCGGTGGAACAGCTAAAAAAAGCCGTGACAGAAAATTCCAAGCAATACTTCCACTTCGTGGTAAAATAATAAATACTGAAAAAGCAACTATGACAGATATTATGAAGAATGAAGAAATAAATACTATGATTCACTGTATAGGCGCTGGATATGGTTCAGAGTTTGATATCAAAGATATAAACTATGATAAAGTTATAATCATGACCGATGCCGATGATGATGGAGCTCACATTCAGTGTTTACTACTTACATTCTTCTATAGATTTATGAAACCACTAATTGAAGAGGGACACTTGTATATAGCAATGCCACCACTTTATAAAGTTGATACTGATAAAGATGGTAAAAACAGAAAATACTTCTGGACAAAAGATGAAATGCAAGTATATACAGATGAATTACAAAATAAGAACAAAAAATACTCTCTTCAAAGATATAAAGGACTTGGTGAAATGAATCCACTTCCTTTATGGGAAACAACAATGAATCCAGAATCAAGAAACTTAATAAAAGTTAATATAACTGATGCAGCACTTGCTGAGAAAAGAGTCAGTGTACTTATGGGAGATGTAGTAGAACCACGTAAAGAGTGGATAAATGAAAATGTAGAATTTACACTTGAAGATAACGAGTAGGGGGAGTTTTTATGGCACGTTATTACTTGAGCGTTAAAGATAAAGCAATAAATGTTGACGCAATAGCTGAGCTTAGTACTAAACTAGATAATTTAAAGGACCTAGTGTTTTTCACTGGTTCTTTTCCTAACGAATATGAATTATTGCTATACTTAGAAGAAAGACATCTGATTAGATGGGAAGAGTTTGGCCACATAAGTTATGTTATGCCACTAACAGGTGATAAATTTAAATATTTAGAAGAACCTCCTATATATAGAGATCGACTAGATTATTTTGATGCCGACAATATAAAAAAAATACTATTACATAATATGGATAATAAAGATTTCATTTATTATATGCTTGATGAATACGTTCAAAGAGAAGTAGAAAATGCAGATAGTGTAATAATTCAAGCCAAAAACAGATTAGAAAAGATTGATAAAGCATTAGAAAGCGCAGAAACAGAAGAAAAAAAAGAAGATTTAGAACGCAAGAAAAAATCTTGTCTAAATCAGATAAACAAATATGGGCCGAGTCAAAAAAAACAAGCTAGAACGTATAGAGATGTATTTAAATCAAAATATGAACAAAAGATTCATGTAAAAACTCCAGAAGAATTAGAGATGGAGAAAAAACTTGAAGAAGCAAAGAAACTATATGAAACATATAAACAAAGACCCCCATATCTTCAACCAAAAAAAGAATTGGGCGAAATTCATAATGCAATAATTTCATATGAAATAAGACTTCATAAAGATAGGGAATATGAAATAACAGAAAGAGATATTAAAGAAATTGTTCGTGGAAAAATTGAAGAACTAGTAGATAAACTAACAAAAGAAAATGGAAGAGTTAACTCAAGAAAACTGCTGCATGCTCAAAACTCTATAAGAAAATATCAAAATAATAATAGTTTATCTTTACCAGCGCTTAATCATAGTCAAAACATATTTAATAATTTAGGGGAAGTACTCTCTACAGAGACTTTATTTGATGATGATAGTTTTGAAAGTTTTTTTGACAAACTTAAATATGATGATGCTGAAACTATAGAGTATTATGTATCAATCTTTTCTGATATTGCTATAAAATTATTGTATGAACAAGAAAAACATAAGGAAAGTCAAGAAAAAACAGAAAGGACTTTAGACTTTATACGTGCTTTATCGGGAGTGGCGGTTTTTCATAATGTATGGCCATCATTAATTATGCTATTGCAAGAATACGAAGATTATTTTAGAATTATATTTAGAAGATTAGATACAGACACTATAAACAGTTATATGAAAAGCGCAGTTGTACTACATTAAAAGGTGATATGATGGAAAAATATATTGAGAAATTTATAGAATATTTGACATTTGAAAAAAAGTATTCAGAATTAACTGTATCCAGCTATGAAAAAGATTTAAATGACTATATGAAATATTTAAATGCCAATAAATTAAAATATAATAATCTAGAATATAAAGACGTTGTTAATTATATGATTTACTTAAAAGGCTTAAAACTTAAACCAACTAGTATCAATAGACATCTAAGTTCTATTCGAAGTTTCTATAAATATTTAATAGATAATAAAATAACAAATTCTAATCCCTTTAAACTAGTTAAAGGTCCAAAAAAAGAAAAGAAACTACCAAATTATTTAAAGTATGATGAATTTCTTGACTTATTAAACTCTTTAGAAGAAACACCTCTTGGAATTAGAAACAGAATGATACTTGAGCTTTTGTTTGCAACAGGTGTTCGTGTTTCTGAACTTGTTAATATCAAAATAAAAGACATTGAGTTTAAAGACCGAA
>CAYOUK010000089.1:1339-3557 GCA_964407175.1 uncultured Muribaculaceae bacterium | reverse complement strand
ATATAGCTATTGCTGGTACTACAATTTTTCCTTTACCTCCAGCTTTTTTAAGTTCACCTTCTTCACCAGGTGTTTCTGTAGGTTCTTCTGTAGGAGTTTCTACAGGAGCTTCTTCCTTTTTCTCTTCTTCAACTGCTACCTCTGGAGCAGCTTCTTCTTTAGGAGCTTCTGGAGTACTTTCAAATACTTTTTCTCCAGCAGTTTCCTCTGGAGCAGCTTCACTAACTTCCTCTTTTGGTTCTTCAGATACTTCAGGAACTGGGGTAGCTTCTGGAGCACTATCTGCCACTTTTATAGGAGGTTCATTTGAGACTGCTTCGCTTGCTGTTTCACTAACAGCGTCTTTTGTTTCTTCGACATTTTTGTCTAGATTTTCATCATTCATATCTTACACCTCTTTTACTATAAATAATATATCATAAAATTATAATAATTCATACAAATTTTTTGTTTTTTTTAATATATTTGTTATAATTAAGATGGTGATAATATGAAAATCGACAGATTTATAGATATTCAAGAAAAAGACTATCAAAAAGCATATGATGAAATATCAAATGGAAGAAAAACATCTCATTGGATGTGGTATATTTTTCCTCAAGTTAAAGGTCTTGGATCAACAAGTACATCTCTCTACTATGGAATAGATGGTTTAGAGGAAGCCATTGAATATTTAAATAATGAATATTTATATAATAATTTAGTTAATATCACAAGTAAGTTATTAGAACTTGAAACTGATGATCCAGAGGAGGTTTTTGGTTATATAGATGCACTTAAACTAAGATCATCTATGACTTTGTTTAGTGAAGCTGAAAAACAAAGAGATCTTAAGAACCCAAAAACAGATGTATTTGATAAGGTTATAGATAAATACTATAATGGAGAATACGATAGTCTTACATTAAATATATTAAATAAATAATAAATGGTGGTGGCAGTATGATATTATTCTTTTCTGGTGTTGGAAACAGCAGGTATGTTGCATATGAAGTTGCAAAAAAAACGCATGATAAAGCATATGCTATGAATGAATTAATTGACCAGGGAAAGTTTAACTTTAAACTATCTGATGGTGATAATCTTGGTATTATTGTTCCTGTTTACTTTTTAGGACTTCCGAGTATTGCAAAAGAATATTTAGAAAAGCTTAGTTTAGAATACACAGGTAAGCAGTATATTTATTTAATTGCAACTTATTATGATGCTCTTGGTTCTATAGAATATATGGTTAATGATATATTAAGAAAGAAGGGTCTTAGATTAAACTCAAGATTCTCTTTAAAGATGCCTGCAACATATACACCATACTTTGATGTTAAAAACAAAAACAAAAATCAAAGAATTCTAAATAAAGCAGATCAAAAACTAAATAATATAATAGACTATATAAATAGAAAAAGAGATGGAGATTATCTATATAGTAATATAAGAAAAAGAGTAGGAATAAGATATTACAAGAAAAATTACGAAGAAATAAGAAAGACTAGTCACTTAAGAGTTGATACATCAAGGTGTATTGGGTGTGGAACTTGTGCTATTAATTGTCCTTCCCATGCAATAGAATTAAAAGATGGCCATCCCGTATGGATAAAAGAAAAATGTACTATGTGTTTAGGATGCTTACATAGATGTCCAAGATTTGCTATTTCTTATGATGATAAAACTTTAAAACATGGGCAATACGCTAATCCAAATATGTTATATAATTCGGTATTAATAGGAAAGAGTAATCCTGGCATTACTAAGCTAGAAAACTGTAATAACTGTGGACTATGCAAAAGAACTTGCATAGAACGTGAGAAAATGCCTATTAATAATGAAAAGTATGCATGTGTTAACTGTGGTCAATGCATAATGGCGTGTCCTAGAGGAAACTTGATTCCCAAAAATGATATCGATAAATTATTAAAAGCAAAAAAAGAAGGAAAGGTACTTGTTGCTTATACTGCCCCTGGAGTAAGAGTTAGTATAGGAGATGGCTTTGGTTATCAAAATGGTGAATTCTTAGAAGGAAAACTTGTCGGTGCATTGAAAGAAATTGGATTTGATTACGTTTTTGATGTAACCCTTGGCGCGGATATGACTATTATGGAAGAGGCGTCTGAATTAATCGATAGAATTAAAAGTAAAAAGACACTTCCAATGATAACTTCTTGTTGTCCATCGTGGGTTAAATATGCCGAGACCTTTTATGAAGAATTAATACCAAACTTAT
>CAYOUK010000089.1:0-1329 GCA_964407175.1 uncultured Muribaculaceae bacterium | reverse complement strand
AACAAAAAGTCCTATTTCAATCGAAGGGGCACTTGTTAAATCTTATTTTGCAGAAAAAGAGAAACTTAAAAAGGATGATATATATACAGTTGCTATCACTCCATGCACTGCCAAAAAATATGAGATTAAGAGAGAGGGCCTTGAAGATACTAATCTTGTATTAACAATTAGAGAAGTAATCAATTATATGAAAAGGCTTAATATTGATTTAAAAAATGTAAAAGAATCTTCTTTTGATAGTTTGTTATCGGATGGTTCTGGTGCTGGAGTAATATTTGGTAATACTGGTGGGGTTATGGAAGCAGCATTAAGAACTGCAAATTATTTAATAACAAAAAAAGACCTAGAAACTATTTCATTTAGTAAAATACACGGATATAACAATGCTAGGGAAGGAAAATATAAATTTGGAGATATTACTTTAAATGTTCTAGTTGTAGATGAATTATCATCAGCTAAACCATTTTTAGATGAAATAAAAGAAGGAAAGTCGAAATATGATTTTATTGAAATAATGAATTGTCGTGGTGGATGTATAGGCGGTGGTGGTCAACCACTATATAAAGATGGCGAAGAAGATGAAGTAAAAGAATCTAGAATGAAGTCTTTATATAATAAAGATAAAAAGATGGAAGTTAGATATTCTTATAAAAGTAAAGATGTAAAAAGAATATATAAAGATTATTTAGAAAAACCATTAAGTGAAAAGTCTGAAAAACTACTTCATACAAGTTATTCAAAAAAGAATATAGAAAGTTAAAAGTGTGTTATAATACGCAAGAGGTGTTTAATTATGCGTTATATTAAAATTAAAAATGCGGATAAAATTCTTGAAAAAAGCAAGTATTATGTGAAAGAACCTGAGAAAAACAAAAACAATTGGAAAGAGGTTTTTGGTAATAATAATCCTATACATATCGAGCTTGGAATGGGTAGGGGAAATTTTATAATAGGTATGGCTAAAGCTTACCCTAAAATTAATTTTATAGGTCTTGATTTTTACAATTCACAAATGGTAAGCGCGGTTAATAAACTAGAAGGAACTAATTTGCCAAATTTAAAATTAATACACTTAAATGCTCTTGATTTAGCAACAGTGTTTGGTAAAGAAGTGGATACAATTTATATTACATTCCCGGATCCTTGGCCAAAAAAACAAGATGAAAAGAGAAGATTTACTCATGAAGGATATCTTAGAATCTATGATCGTATATTTAAAAACAAAAAACATATTATTCTAAAAACCGATAATATTTTGTTCTTTGCTCATACTGTTGAAAGTTTATCTAATTATTGGTATGTTTTTAAAAAGGTAAGTTTAGATTTACA
>CAYOUK010000088.1:285-3570 GCA_964407175.1 uncultured Muribaculaceae bacterium | reverse complement strand
AAAAATAGCAAACGATACAACAAAAACATACATAATGGTATTTGAGATAGGTAAAAATCAAGTTAAAAGAAAATATCATTTAGAAATATATGATAAATTTGTTTATAAGTCAGGAAGTTTGAACACTAAAGTTAAAAATGTACTTTTAATTCCAACTAAACATAATAAAACTAAATTAATAAAAACTTATAAATTAAACGAAAAAGTTAATCTAAATAAAACTTTATTAAAGGATACTACTTTTACTGTTAGTGATTATGAGATTGATAGTAAATATACGTCAGAGTATCAGGCATGTTTAACTTCTTGTGAGGATGTGACAGATGTAGTAACAGCAGATGTAACTAATGAAAAAACGCTTCTTATTCTAACTACTAAATTAGATTTAGATAGTACTTCAACATTTGCACTTAATACTTCTAAAACAACAACATTCTATGATACTTTTGTTACTGTTAAGTATGATGGTAAAATATCAACGGTTAAGGATCTAACCCCAGGTTCATCTGTTGGTCAAACAATACTTGAGGTGGATGATGGAATACTGGATGCAAAAACAATAGACCTATTAATAACAGCAAGAGGAAAACAATATGCAGTAAATTTAAAAAGTTAGTTTACTAACTTTTTTTATTTTTTTATAATAATTATGTTATAATTGATATATTAGGAGAGTGGCTAGAATGAAAGATAATTTGAAGTTATATGGTGGCATTATTGTTTTAGTTATTATGCTTATAGTTGGTGGTATAGTCCTTGCGTCAAAAAAGGGTGATAAAGGTGATGGAAAAGAAAAAATAAAATATGTTGCCAAAAAGGACAATACAAAAAAGTGGGTATATAAAGCAGACTATAAAAAGGAAGTAGAATCTGCAACATATGTATTAAATGGTGTAGAGTATAAAGCAACTGATATAGTTGCACCATATGTAAATATTGATTCTAGTTCAGCGGACTCTGCAAATACTAATATTAAATACAGATTTAAAGATGCAATATATGCGTATAATAGAGGAGCAAGAGGATTAAATTCTTATGTTAAAGAATTTGATTATAAATACTATGTTAATGGAACAATTCTATCTGTTGTAGTATCATCTGTTATCGTTGAAAATAATATTGTTAAACCTAAACACAGCTGTTATAACTTTGATTTAACAAATGGTAACTCGCTAGCTTTTGATGATATTTATAATGCAGCAGGATTTACAAGAGACTCTCTTGAAGATCGTGTAGCAGAAGAAATATCGGATGCTATTGATGAAAAAATGGCAAACACGCAAAATGATTCACTAGAACTTAGAAAAAACAATAGTATGGTTAATTACAAAAATTCAATTAAAGATGAATCAATTAATGTTTTCCTTTCAGAAGATAATACTATGAATGTAGTAGTTGATCTAAACATCCCAGTAGGAAGCGGTTCATATCAAGAAATATTAACAATAAAATAAAAAACCAAGTATTACTTGGTTTATTTTATTTGGAGGAACCAGCCGGATTCGAACCGGCGATCAAGGTGTTGCAGACCTACGCCTTAGCCACTTGGCTATGGTTCCACATGCATAAGTATTATAACAAATAATATTATATAATTCAATTAAAAATGCAAGTGATTTGACTTATAAATAAAAATAATTTATATTACATTTGTGGGAGGTATTATGGAAGTTAAATCATATAAGAAAAAACAAAATAATATATATGAAGTGACTTTTTCTAACGGGGAAAAGTATAATTTATATGATGATATTATTTTAAAATATGAATTACTAATTAATAAAAGTATTAGTCCTTCTACTTTAAAAAAAATTATAAATGATAATAATAAAAAAGATGTATATTATAAAGCATTAAAATATATATCTATCAGAATGCGTTCTAAGAAGGAAATGAGGGATTATTTAAAGAGAAATGAATATTCTCCTTCAGAGATAAGTTTCGCGCTAGAATCGCTTCAAAAAGATGGTTATTTGGACGATAAAGTTTATGCTAAAGCTTATGTTAATGATCAAATTAATTTAGGCTCTCATGGACCTAGAAGAATTTTTTATGATTTAAAAATACTAGGTATAGATGAAAAGTATATAAACGATGCTTTAAATAAAGTTAAAGAAAAAACTTGGAGAGAAAGAATAGAAAAAATAATAGAAAAAAGAAAAAAAACAAATAAAGATAGTTTATATATATTTAAAACTAAATTAAGAGTATTTTTAATAAAAGAAGGATATAACGATAATATCTTTAATGAAATGATTGATAATCTAGACTTTAACACTGACGATATATTTAAAAAAGAAGCAGAGAAAGAGTGGAATAAATTATCTAGGAAATATTCAGATGTAGAACTTAAACTAAAGTTTAAAAATAAAATGTATCAAAAAGGTTTTTCTGTCGATCAAATAAATAGTTATGTAAATGAAGACTAGTATGATATTATATAGGTGGTGATATTATGTATGATACTATAGTTATAGGCGCTGGACCTGCGGGAATAAGTGCAAGTCTATATATAAAACGCGCTGGGTTAAGTCCTCTAGTTTTATATAATGATAAATCTGAAGTGGAAAAAGCACATAAAATAGATAATTATTATGGTTTTCCTGAAGGAATTGAAGGGCCAGAGTTATTTCAAAGAGGAATAGATCAGGCAAGAAACCTTGGGATAGATGTTAAACAGGAAGAAACTGTCGATATTAAATATGAAGATAACTTCAAAGTAACAACAGTAAAAGGCACTTATGAAGCAAAAGCTGTTTTAATAGCAACAGGTAATACTAGAAAAAAAGTTGATATAGAAAACTTTGAAAAATTTGATGGAAAAGGTATTAGTTACTGCGCTATATGTGATGGTTTCTTTTATAGAAATAAAAAGGTTGCTGTACTTGGAAGTGGCGATTATGCCTTAAGCGAAGCATCTGACATTGAAAATCTAGCAAGTGAATTAACTATTCTAACTAATGGTGAAGAGTTAAAAAGCGAGACAAAATATACAGTTAACAACAAAAAGATTAAATCAATTGATGGAGATGAAAAAATAAAATCTATTACTTTCGAAGATGGTAGTAAACTTGATATTGATGGTTTGTTTATTGCACTAGGAGTTGATGGAGGATTAGATTTTGCAAAAAAACTAGGAATAATAACAGAAAATAATAATATACTAGTTAATGAAAATATGGAAACTAATATAAAAGGAGTATATGCTGCCGGAAACATTACAGGTGGACTACTTCAAGTTAGTAAAGCAGTTAGTGATGGTGCAAAAGCAGGAATAAGCATTAT
>CAYOUK010000088.1:0-241 GCA_964407175.1 uncultured Muribaculaceae bacterium | reverse complement strand
AAGGAAAGGAGAAATAATATGGAAGTTGTTAAATTAACAGAAAAAAACTTTGAAAAAGAAGTATTAAAAGCAAAAGAAACAGTAATTGTTGATTTTTATGCTGATTGGTGTGGACCATGTAAAATGCAATCACCTATCTTAGATGAAATTGCAGAAGAAAGAGCTAATGTTAAGGTATGCAAGATAAACGTTGATGAAGAACCAGAAATTACTGAAAGTTATAAAATAATGAGTATACCAA
>CAYOUK010000087.1:0-3605 GCA_964407175.1 uncultured Muribaculaceae bacterium | reverse complement strand
TAAAACAGGCGACTATAAGAAAAATGATATTTTTGTTATATATTATATATATAATAAGGATAAAGTTAATCCTTCTTTTGGTATAGCAATTAAAAAAAATATTGGAAAAGCAGTTGTTAGAAATAAACTTAAAAGACAAGTTAGATCTTTAATTGATATGAATAAAAAAGAGTTTAAAAATAACACTGATTATATTATAATGATTAGGAATAAAGCAGTAGAATGTGATTTTAAAACACTTAAAGGTGCTTTTGAATCATTATTAGAAAGGATAAAATAATGAAAAAACAAAAATGGTTAGCAGTAGTACTTGCTGTATTAATTCTTTTTTCAACAGGATGTACTAAGTATTTAAGCGTAGATAATAAGAGAATTACTAATGAGAAGACAGGACAAGCGGTAACATCAAACATTCTTTGTTTACCAGAAAATGAAGAAAATGTTAAGATTTATGAAAAATACAAGAAAGATTTAAAAGTAGATTATAATAAACTTACTAAGTGTAAGAACTTTAATCCAACAAAAATAAAATATGAAGGTTTATGGGAATCTATATTTATAAAACCGCTTGCTTGGTTAATTATTAAAATAGGTATACTTGTTAAAAACTATGGTTTAGCAGTTATGATTCTAGGAATTATAATTAGATTATTATTAATTCCATCAACTAAGAAAACATTAATGCAATCAGAACAAATGAAAAAAGCTCAACCAGAAATAGAAAAAATCCAAAGAAAGTATGGTAATACAAAGAATCAAGCAGATGCAACAATGATGAGTCAAGAAATGATGATGGTTTATAAAAAATATAATATTAGTCCATTAAGCAGTTGTTTAACATCATTTATTCAATTACCTATATTATTTGCATTTTTAGAAGCTATTAATAGGGTACCAGTAATTTTTGAAGGATCATTTTTAACACTTCAGCTTGGAACTAGTCCTTTAGTTGGTATAAAAGCTGGTAATTACTTATATATAGTTTTAATACTATTAATAATTGGTACAACATACTTCTCATTTAAGATTTCAGGATCTATGAATATGGGTGGTGGAAGCGACCAAGAAAAACAAACAGCTATGATGATGAAAATGATGATTATATTTATTTCAATAGCATCATTAACATTACCAACAGCACTTGCATTATACTGGATTGTTTCTAATACAATCATGATTGTTCAAAATATGTTACTTAAAAGAAAGAAAAGTGACAGCGATAAGATATTTATTAAACAAAAAAGTAATAAATCAAAAAATGATAAAGTAGCTAGAGTAAAAAGAAAACAAGAAGAAAAGGTAAAAAATGCTAAAATAGTGGAAACAAAACCAAAGAAACCAAAAAAGAAATAGTGGAGGACAAAATGGAATTAAACGTATATGTTGGAAAAAATTACGATGAAATCTTAAGCAAAGCTCTTGAAGAACTAAAAGTAAAAGAAGAAGAAGTTATAATTAATAAAAGAGAAATTAAAAAGGGTTTATTTAAAGGAACAGAAATTGAACTAACTGTTACACCACTAAAAGATGTTTTAGAATATGTTAAAGAATATTTGAGCGAAGTTCTAGCAAAGATGGGACTTGAAGCTACATATGAATCTCAAATAAGAGAAAAGCAACTAAAGTTAAAAATATATTCTGATGATAATGCTTTACTAATAGGTCATAATGGAAAAAACCTTTCAGCGTTACAAACAGTTGCTAGGGGAGTTATTAAAAGCAAATTTGGTGCTTCTCCATATTTATCATTAGATGTTGAAAATTATAAAGATAAACAGATTATGTACCTAAAAAGAATGGCTAAAAGAATAGCTAAAGATGTAACTAAAACAAAAATAGATGTAGAACTTGAAAATATGAACTCATATGAAAGATTAGTTGTTCATGAAGCTGTTAAAGATTTTAAACATATCTATACTGAAAGTGTTGGTGAAGAACCAAATAGACATGTTGTAATAAAATATAAAGAAAAAGATGAAGATTAACACATCTTCTTTTTTTTATGCTATAATACCGCCGAAGGAGGACAATTATGGAAGATACAATATGTGCAATCTCTACAGCAAGTGGGGTAGGTGGAATCTCTATAATCAGAGTAAGTGGAAAAGATTCAATTAAGATAGTTAATTCTATTTTTAAAGGAAAAGACTTAGAAAAAGTAGATAGCCATACCATTAATTATGGATTCATTTTATATGAAGAAAAGATTATAGATGAAGTATTAATCTCTGTAATGCGTGCTCCTAAAACGTATACAATGGAAGATGTTGTAGAAATAAATCTACATGGTGGTATCGCAGTAACCAATAAAGTTCTAGAAATACTTTTAACTATAGGATGTAGAGAGGCAGAACCTGGCGAATTTACAAAACGTGCATTTTTAAATGGAAGAATAGATCTTGTAAAAGCCGAATCTGTCTCAGATTTAATCGATGCCGAAACTGAAAATGCCAGAGAACTATCTGTTAATAATCTAACAGGTAAATTATCGGATATCATAAGAGAAGTAAAACAAGAATTACTAGCATTAGAAGCTAATATTGAAGTAAATATAGATTATCCAGAATATGAAGATATTGAAGATATAACAAATGAAAAAGCTATAATAGCCCTAGAAAAAATAACAGATAAATTCGATAAATTAATAGAAGAGAGTAAATCAGGTAAAATCATTAAAAATGGTTTAAATGTAGCTATAATTGGTGCTCCAAATGTTGGAAAAAGTAGTATTTTAAATGCTTTACTTGAAGAAAATAAGGCAATTGTTACGGATATAGAAGGTACAACTAGAGATATAGTTGAAGGAAGAATAATACTTAACGGGATAATGATCAACTTTATTGATACCGCGGGTATAAGAAAGACTAAAGATGTTGTTGAAAAAATAGGCGTGGATAAGTCTTTCGAAAAACTAAATGAAGCCGATTTAGTAATACTTGTATTAGATGGATCTAGACCTTTAAAAGAAGAAGAGAAAGAACTTTTAGATAAAGTTAAAACTAAAAATCACATTATATTTATTAATAAAAGTGATCTAAATAAAAAGATAAATATAGAAGGTATCAGTGGAAATACTAAAGAAACAAATGGTTTAGATGATTTAAAGAAAGCAATTATAAATGTATTAGAATCAAATACGAGAGTAAATAAAGATATGACATATATATCAAACGCAAGACAACTATCTCTTATTAAAAAAGCTGATAACTCTTTAAAAAAGGCTTTAAACGGCTTAAAAGAAAATATTCCAGTTGATGTTGTTACAATTGATATAGAAAGTGCAAAGAATAATCTTGGAGAAATACTAGGTGAAAACTATAAAGATGACTTATTGGATGAGTTGTTCTCTAGATTTTGTATTGGAAAGTAGGATATTATGGATAATATTTATAAAATGACAATTGAAGATTATGACAAAGTAAAAAAAATATATCAAAAAACATATGAATATCATTGTCAAAAAAGAGGGGATGTATTTAATAATGTTGATTCTTTATCATTTGATTATTATAAAGAATTAATTAATGATGCTGTTTGTTTTGTATATAAAGAAAAAGAAGAAGTTCTTGGTTTTATTATTGCAAAAGATAATAAATCTAAAGATA
>CAYOUK010000086.1:0-3696 GCA_964407175.1 uncultured Muribaculaceae bacterium | reverse complement strand
CAATTTCATCTGATTTAGAAGGATTTGATAGTGTTTTCACAGATAAAAAACAAACTATTACATACGGTTTTGATGCAAACAAACATACATTAGAATTTGGTGTAGCAGGTGAAAGCGCAGAAAACACAGGTCTTGTAGCATTTGTAAAAGATGGCCACACTTATTTAAAATTAAATAAAGCTGATAAAACAACACTACTTGATAATTCAGAGTCATTTGGACAATATGCCCAACTATTAAATAGTGTTGTTAATTCAAATACTATATCAAATCAAGATTTAGTTTACCTAATTGATAAAGCAATATCTCTTATTGATACTTCAATGATGGATGGTAAATACTCTAAAGGAAAAGAAACAGTTACTATTAATAAAAGTAAAGTTCGTTTAAACAAATATACTTATAAAATTGATAAAGATGTTCTTGTTACTCAAGGAAATAAAGTATTAAAAGGTTTAAAAGAAGATAAAAAAGCCAAAGAAATAATTAATGGATTATTAAAATCACAAAATATGACACTTGATGATATCCCTGAAATTAAAAGCGATGATATCGGTGATATGAATGCAATTAACTTTAGTATTTTCACTAAAGGAATTCAAGACGTATTCTCTGGTATTAAAATTTAGGGTGATAAAAATGCATTCACGTATGCAATAAATGGAGAAGAAATTGTTATTACTTCAACTGGGGATGACGGAAGCTTAAATGTTAGTTCTGTTAAAAAAGGAAGTAATAATGTTGTAACTGCTGTTATTAAAAATAAAGAAGGTAAAGATCAAGGAAAACTTGAAGCTACAGTTAAAACACTTACTAAAGAAAAACTTGATTTAGATTATAAATTATCATTAGGTGGTCAAGCTATTACAGGAACACTTAATGTAACAGGTAATGACAAAGCAAGTAAATTCAATGCAACAGTTAAACTTGAAGAAAATACAATAACTCTTAAAGGAACATCAAAAGCTGTCAATGGTGAGGTTGCTAATTATAGTACTTCAACTACTGATATGAATGATCTTGAAATAATGTATTACGGGGTTAATGAATTACAAGGAACTTACTTAGCTAACTTTATAGCATTACAAACTGCTCAAGCAGCAGCTCAAGCTGGTGAACAAGCAGCAGTACCAACACCATAAAAAAAGGATTTAGTCCTTTTTTTATTTCCACAAATTCTTAGGATATATTCCTTGTTCTATCATTTTGTTAATTGCATTTACTACACTCTCTTTATCTTCTTTATATGTTACACCGTGCCACATAGATGTAGTTGGTAAAACTTTTACTTCTTTATTCATCTTATTCTTATAATCCGTGACTATATTTGGAAGTAAATATTCACATGTTGCAAAATCATTATCATCACTTTTAAAGAATATACCTATATCATCTTTAATAAAATCAATTATATCTTTTTGTAATCCGAACATATTCATAGACACTTCATGATTTTCTTCAATTTCAAACTCTTCTTTGCCATCTAGTGTTTTGCAATTATATTTATTACCTACTTTTTCAATTGAACTTTCTTTTATATTTATTAAGTTGCTATTATCATCTTTATAAATGACTCCCCTTTTAACCGGACCATTTTCTCCAATAGTATTTTTTACTTTATATCCTATTATTGAATTGTCATTACTGTTTTTTAAAAAGTTTGCAGCGAGTTCATATGAATCTCTCCCATAAAAATCATCGGAATTAATAATTAAAAATGGTGAATCTATTTTATCTCTCGCAGCATATAATGCTTGGCCTGTGCCAAGAGGTTTTACCCTATCACTAGGGATTAGAGCGCCCTCCGGTACATCCTCTATCTTTTGAAATGCGTATTCAACTTTTATTTTTGATTCAATTCTTTTTCCAATTGTCTCTTTAAAAATATCATAGTTTTCCTCTTTTATAATAAATACAACTTTATTAAATCCTGCCTCAATTGCATCATATACTGAATAATCAATTATAAATTCTCCGGATGGACCAAATGGCTCAATCTGTTTTAAACCTCCAAATCTAGACCCCATTCCTGCGGCCAAAACTACTAATGTTAAATCCATTATTTATCACCTCTAATATAATTATATAACTATATTATAAAATCACAAAACATAATAGAAAAGAACTAGTAAACTAGTTCTTTTTTATTTGTTAAATAAATCATATTTTTCAAATATTTTTTCTATTGTATCTCCTGTTACTTGGTATGCATTAATGTTAGCCTTTCTAGCATTATCAACATTTATTTTATTATCATCAAAGAAAAGAATATTTTCAGGTTTAACTTTTAAATCATCTATTACATATTTAAAAGCTCGTATATCGTTTTTCATATATCCCATTTTATATGATAAGTATACTTTATCAAAATTATTAATATCATATTTACTTGATAAGATTTCATAATCTATTTCTTTTAAATCTGAAAGTAAATATACTTTTTTATGAGATTTTTTTAACTTATCTATTATATCTTTGGTTGAATCATATATTCCATTAGCATTACTTATATATAACTCTTTTACTTCATCAATGCTCATATCAATACTTAAGTTATTAATAAGTCTTTTAAAGAATTCATTGTCTGTTATTTCCCCTCTTTGGACAAAAGGCATATTTTCTCTAAATGTTTGATTAAACTCGGCATATGAAAGAGATGTGTTTAATTCTTTATAAAAATTTTCATAGTTAAATCTTTTTTCTAAAACACTACCCATATCAAATATATATATCTTTTCCATACTGCCTCCATATATACCTATTTCGTTATTTATCCATTTCATTATAAGATTAACTATATAGTCTATTTCCTCTTGAGATAAGTTTTTTCCTTTTTTTATTTTATGCCATTTTTCTAGACAAGATCTACAACAACAAGCGCATGCGTGCTGAGCTATAAAAACAGGATGTACCTGCTTCATTGGTGTTTGTTTGCCATCGTTTTTTGGATATGCGG
The DNA here is from genome assembly GCA_964407175.1 of uncultured Muribaculaceae bacterium. GTDB lineage: Bacteria > Bacillota_I > Bacilli_A > RF39 > UBA660 > RUG11867. Next base: position 740 of record CAYOUK010000086.1, on the reverse strand, counting down.
GAGCTAATCTACTATTTATTAATTCATATGCATCACTTTTAATTTTTGATAGTCCTTTTTTAGCGATATACTCTTTCATTTTATTGTTTAAATGAAATGATGAACGAAACTTTGACTTAGAAAGACTTTCTAGTACTTTATCTACTTTGTTCATTTTCAACATCTAATTCTATATCTTCTTCAACATATCCCATTGGTTTAATTGATTTAAAAATTTTATTATCTATCTTTTTACATTCCTCTAAAGGAGCACTTTGTTCTATTGTAAATTTGTATAAAATAACATCATCTTTCTTTTGACTAAAGGCATATACTATAGTATCTTCATTAACATATCTATATTTATACCATTTAATACTATTAATTGTAGTTGTAGTCATTTCATTTACTTTATAATAATCCTTTGTTAAGTATGCAAGTTCTTTTGCATCATTGTAGCCTTTAACTACTCCTATTTCTACTTTGCATGAAGCATCAGTTTTAGTATTATCGAAATCATAATTTGCTGTTGATTTATCCATATTCCAGTAGCTTGGAAAACCAAAATCTAATATATTAGCTTCTAAAGGAGTAATCTTTAATTCCCCATTAAATTCAGTCTTTTTTTCTTTCCTTTTTTCAGTTACTTTTGGATTATCGTTCTTACTTTTATTAATAATATTCTTTATATTTGTATATTTATAAACATAAAAAGAAGTTAATAATAGTTCTATAACTAAAACAATTAAGAATATCCATAT
>CAYOUK010000085.1:615-3903 GCA_964407175.1 uncultured Muribaculaceae bacterium | reverse complement strand
TATTACAAATTCTACTATGTTAAATTATGATATACCATTTGTTGGAATATATAATGCTTGTGCAAGTTTTCCACTTGGATTAATTCTTGCAGGCAAGATGATTAAATATTCAAATTTAAAAAATATCGGTGTATTAGTAAGCAGTCATAACCTAACCGCAGAGAGAACATATAGATTTCCAGTAGAATATGGATCTCTTAGAAAAAAATATGAAACATTCACAGCAACAGGAGCAGTCATTTTAGAAATACCTAGTAATAAGACAAATATAAAAATAGAATCAGCAACTATAGGAAGAGTAATAGATTCTGGAATAAATAATAGTAAAAACATGGGTGCAGTTATGGCTATTGGAGCATTTGATACTTTAAAGATGCACTTAAAAGAACTAAAGAGAGATATTAGTTATTATGATTTAGTTTTAACGGGGGATTTAGGAAAGGTTGGTAAATCTATTTTACTTGATTTACTTAAAGAAGATGACATTACACCAAAAAGATTGATTGATAGTGGAGAAATACTTTTAAAAAGTGAAAAGTACTCAGGCTCAAGCGGTCCAACATGTTTACCATTAATACTTTTATATAAAATACTTAAGTCAGGGTATAAAAAAATACTTATAATTGGCACGGGAGCTCTCCATAACACTTTAATGGTAAATAGAGGAAAAAATATCCCAACAATTAGTCATGCAGTTAGCATTGAGGTGAAAACATGAGATATTTAGTTTCATTTCTAGCATGTGGTTTATTTTGTTTAATTGCATCTATAATATATGATAAAAGCAAGTTATCAATTGGTCATATTACAAGTATATTTGTAATCTTTGGTGCATTACTTGGATTCTTTGGTATATATGATTATTTATCTACATATGGATATGGTTTTAATTTGCCAATTACATCATTTGGAAATGCACTTTATAATGCAGCATATGATGGTTTTAAAGAAAATGGTGTGCTTGGAATACTAAGAAATATACTAGTTACAACTAGTGGAGGAATAAGCGCATCTATAGTATTTGGATTCCTAGTTAGTATCATTTTTAAACCAAGAGATTAATATAATATAATATGAAAAAGATTATAATTATGATTATTGCATTAATAGTTATTTTGACTCCATTAATATATAAAAACAACAAAGAAAGCATTAGTAATAATATGGATAAACATATAGTTAAAAATATAGATGGAGTTACATATATCGACGGTATATTAATAGTTAACAAAAGTTTTAGTTTGCCAAAAGACTATGTACCAAAAAATCCAAAAGAAAAGATTACTAGTCTTAATAAAGGGTGCCCTTTATGCATAGAAAAACATGTATATGATGCCTTTTTAGAAATGAAAAAAGATGCAGAAAAAGAAGGACTTAATCTTTGGATACAAAGTGGATTTAGACCATATAACTATCAAGAATATTTATATAATAAATATGTTTCAAGTGATGGAGTAGAAAAAGCTGACAAGTATTCTTCAAGGCCAGGATACTCCGAGCATCAAAGTGGTCTAGCATTTGATTTAAACACCGTTAATGATGAGTTTTTAAATACAGACGAATGCACATTTGTTCACAAAAATGCATATAAATATGGTTTTATAATAAGATTCCCAGAAGGGGAAGAAGAATATACTGGTTATAAATATGAACCATGGCATCTAAGATATGTTGGTAAAAAACTAGCTAAAAAATTATATAAAGATGATAACTATATTAGTTTAGAAAGATATTTTAATATAACAAGTAAATATGAATAATCTTCTTATTATTTAATATATTTAAATAAAGGAGATTTTTTTATGAAAAAAATTATTGAATATGAAAAAGATATTATATTTAAAACTAAAATAGGAGAAATATGTTCTATTAGTTTAGAAAATGAATTTAATGTTGAAGGAAACTATTTAAAAGGAGATTTCACAATACTTGGTGAGTATAAATCAAATGAACTTAGTGTTAATAAAGAACCTTTTGAATATAAATTACCACTTGAATATGAATTAGAAAAAAATGTGGATCTTAATACGATTATTTATGAAGTAGAAAACTTTGAATATACCGTTAAAGATGATGCCTTAAGTGTATATATAGATCTAGGTATAAGATATGACGAAAAGAAAATAGAACCTATTATCCCAGAAATCCCTGAAGAAGAGAATATCGAAAGAGAAAAAGAAGAAGAACCTACTAAAGAAGTGATTAATAACATTAACTATCAAGATAACTATGTAACATACCACGTACATACTGTTAAAGAGGGAGAGACAATAACTTCAATTGCTAAAGATTATAATGTCCCTGAAGACTTAATAAAAACATATAACGAAGAAGAAATAGTACCAAATGTTAGATTAATAATACCTAATTCAAATGAATAGTTTAGATTTAGTTAATAAACTTTATAAACCATATAAAATAACTAAAAAAGGTAAATGCACAATTATTAATTCTATGGACGGAGATTTTGTTATAAAACCAAAATCTAATGTAAAAGAAATCTACTCTTATTTAGATAGTAGAAACTTCTTTAATCACCCAAAGCTTGTTGATGAATCTAGAAGTGATATTGATATATCAGAATATATAGAAGATTATGATTATCCAAAAGAACAAAAACTAGAGGATATGATTAATCTAGTTTTAGATATGCATAGAAAAACCAGTTATACAAAGAAAGTAACAGAAGATAAGTACAAAGAAATATATGAAACACTAAAAAACAATATCGATTATTATAAATATAGTTATAATAAATTAATAAAAAAGATAGAAGCAACAAGATTCATGAGTCCATCTAATTACTTGTTTATTAGAAACTCTTCTAAGGTTTTAAATGCATTAAAACACTCTGAAAACACCCTAAATAACTGGTATATTAATAATAAAGAAAAAGGCGAAATATCATTATCTTTGGTTCATAATAATTTAAGACTAGAACATTATTTAAAAAAAGATAAAGACTATCTAATAAGTTTTGATCATGCCATAATAGATTCACCAAGACTTGATATATATACTTTATATAAAAACGAATATAGTAATCCAAATATTAATAAATGTATTAAAAAGTATATAGATAACTCTGATATATCCGAAGAGGATAGACAGCTTTTATTTGCCATGTTATCTATTCCAAATGAATTTAAGTTTAACGATAAAGAGCTAGAAAGTACAATTAATATAAAAAGTAAAATAAACTATTTATATAAAGTAGAAGAATTAATAAGGTCGTATAGTTCTAAAGATAAAATAGAAGAATAAACATATTTCTATTAAAAGAATAAA
>CAYOUK010000085.1:0-560 GCA_964407175.1 uncultured Muribaculaceae bacterium | reverse complement strand
TATTTTATTTCTAAAAAACGGTCTCATATTAGTACCCCCTTATTCTATTATATTCTATGAAAAAACAAATAAAATGCACTAAATTATAGTGCATTTTATTTGACTGTATTTATTTAGTTCTGTATAATTTTGATTATAGTAGGAGTCTAATATGAAGAGAATACTTATTATAATAATATCTTTTTTCTTAATGCCTGTTATTGTTAACGCAGAGACACTTACATATGAAATATGTAAAAGTGGATGTGAATATAGTTCTATTAGGCAAATTAGAGAGGCTATTAATAATATAGATGATTTACAAGATAAAGAGATAATAATAAAAGTAGTAGACGATTATTCGGAATATGGCGGAGTTTTATCGGTAGGATCAGAAAACAACAGAATAAAATCTCTTACGATTGATGGAAATATCGATTTATCAGAGTCTACATTTTATGCTGATTCTCTTACGTTAAAGAATTTACGAAATGGTATTGCCGGGGTATATGAACCGAGAGATGTTAATATTATTAATTCTTAACTCTTTGAACTTGCAATACTTAATGAAAAGGAACAAA
>CAYOUK010000084.1:0-4057 GCA_964407175.1 uncultured Muribaculaceae bacterium | reverse complement strand
TATATATTTCTTTATAAGAATATTTATATCATTTAAATTACTATCATCTAAATCCGCGATACTTTCAATTATGTATGTAAGACCAAGTTTATCTTCTTCATTTGCAAATTCATTAGTATTAATTATTAATTTCTTTTTATTTTTTATGTCGTCTTCAAGTGCTTTATAATCAATATTTTCATCTTTTGGTAAAAGATTTGTTTTTATATTTTCTAATTTATTTTTAATTGATTCATTAAGCTTTTTATACTTCTCTATTTCATTTTTAACAAGAGTGTTTCTTTCATTTACTTTTGTTTCATGAAAGTCCTCTTTCATCTTTTTAGTACCCTTGTCTATTTTTAATGGGAATGATTCTATCTTCTTTTTTAAAGCTTCTATTTCATTTAAAAACTCATTCATCTTTTTCCTCCTCCTCTTCTTCTGCAATTATTGAGGATTCTAAATAAGCGATGAACTCATTTATCTTATTATAAAGTTCAATTAATTCATTTGGTTTTAAGCTTTCAATTTGACTTTCATTCATAATCATCACTCTAATAACATTTTATCATTTATATATAGTATTTTCAAGAATGAAAAAAGGAGCTAATCTTTTGCTCCTTTTGCATATTCATCTTGTCCATAGGGTTTATCTTCTTCTTTTTTATTAGTTCTTGGATTCATAACTTTAATAGCTAAAGCCTGGCTTTGTATATCATCTGTAACATTAATGCCAACTCTATTTAATAACTCATTGGCCACCTTTAGATTAATGGGATGTAGAGCAACTGCTCTATTTTCTAGAGGAATTGATATATGGGCATTACAAGCTGTATCAAATGCACGCGTCGGTTTACGATTTGGGTCAGCCATTTTTGCTAGTTCAATGCAATCAATTATACCGACATTTTCTATTATAAACTCACTTGGTACAATTACTGATTCATCTCTAACTAGTTTTATTACATCAAGTACAAAATCATAGGTTTTTGATAAATCTGGAACTATATTATGAATTTTGTTTTCGGCTTTATTAAATATATTGCCCTTTTCATGAATAAAACCTTTAAGCGCCTCTTCAACTGCTGCTACTTTTATTTGATTTTCTTTAAGTATTTTTTCTGCAACTTCATCGCCTTGTTCATTAGCAAGTCGTTGATATGCCACTGCTTGATCGTTAGTCATAATAAAACCTCCCTAAGTCTTAGCTATCTTAACATCTAAAGATTATCAAGTCAATTAAAATCAAACACTTTATTTATATCTTCATGAATAACTAAATTTGCTATGTCATCCTTTGGTGTTGAACTCATATTTACTATTATTAAGTTTTTACCTCTAAAGCAGTTTAAGAAACCTGCAGCAGGATAAACAATTAGACTTGTTCCAGCGACAATTAGAGTATCGGCTTCGCTTATTTTCTCGATGGCCATTTCAACATCTTTATCATTTAATGCTTCTTCATATAGAACAACATCTGGTTTGATAATTCCGCCACATGAGCACTTTGGTATTCCGTTTTTATCAATATCATCTAAACTATAATATTTATTACAATCCATGCAATGATTATCAAGTGTTGTTCCATGCAGTTCTATAACATTTTTAGAACCCGCTTTTTGATGAAGTCCATCTATATTTTGTGTAACTATCCAAATATCTTTAGTTTTTTCTAAGTCCGCCAAAAATTTATGACAATTATTTGGCTTAGCGTCTTCATATACCATTTTATCAAAGTAAAAGTCATAGAATTCTTTTGTATGATCCATAAAATAATGATGAGATACTATCTCTTCAGGGACCATACTATAAAGCCCTCTTGCACTTCTAAAATCTGGGATACCAGAAGCCGTTGAAACGCCTGCCCCACCAAAGAATACAATATGCTCGCTTTCATCAATTATTTTTTTTAGTTTTTCTTTATTACTCATTATAACTCCTTAAATACTTCATCCATTATTGAATATAAATATATATTAGTTTTCTTTTTACTCTTTCCATATATATAATCTCTATATCCATTTAACTGGTTAACATAGTTTTCATCATCTACATTTTTTAATTTATAATCGATTATATCTATATGGTCAGGATACTCTATCATTAAGTCTATTATTCCATTTAAATTAGTATCACCATTTGTATATTCAAATGGAAATTCTTTATATATAGTTCCATTACTAACATTTTTAAGTAAATCACTACTTAAGAATCTTTTAACTTTTTCTTTAGCAAAACTATTATTTATTATTTCGTAATTTGGATTATTAAAATCCGTTAGTTCTAAAACTTCATGCATATAAGTACCAAACATCATATTTTCAAGAGTTACTTTATCTTTAATACTATATGTTGTTTTAGAAAAATGTCCTTCTTTTAATTTATTTGATTCTATAGTAATATTTTTAACATTTAGTTTATCTTCACCAGTGATATCAAGTTTATTCTTTTTAATAAACAAATATTTTTTAGTTAAACTTAAATCATTTAAATCTACTTCTATAAAATGTTTATTTAAATAATCTTTAAAACTATATACAAGTGAAGATAGTTTATTAAACTTACATCTTTTAGATAAACTTAGTACTCCACTATCTTCTTTAGGAAGTTTAACTGTATCTTTATATGGCACTACAATTATAAATTCTTCTCTTGCTCTTGTTAACGCAACATAAAATAGTCTAATTTTTTCACTTATTTCTTCCTTTATATATTCATCTTTATATAGTATTTTAAGCGCTGCTTTATCACTTTCAGATGGCATGATTAAACCATAGTTTTTATCAGCGATAAATTTACTATTTAAATCTTTTATATTAAAGTCATGATCTAAATCTGCGAAATAACAAACCGGGAATTCAAGTCCTTTAGATTTATGTATAGTCATTATTTTAACACTATCAACATCATCTTTATATGAAGTATATGATAGTTTTAAATCACTATCTAAAGTCTTTTCTAAGTAATCTCTAAACTCTTCTAAACTCATACCAAACTCATCTAAATTAGATGCCATATTTCTAATAGATTCAAGAGCAATACTAGTATTATTATAGTCCCCTACTTTATTAATTTTTTCATATATATTAGTTATTTCTAAAATCTTGTCAAATAATTCTACAAGTGTCATAGAATTTAAATTTTCAATTGATTCAAAATCTTTATATAATTCTAACTCTTTATATGTATTATTTGCTATTGCATCAAATAGTACCTCATCAGTGTATTCATAAAGATAACTTCTACCAATACTTAATAAGTCATATTTAAATTCTTCTTTAAAATCTTTATTTTCTATTCTTATAATTAAATCAATAATATTTTTAATTATATATATATCATCTCTAGATGCTATATCACCATCTCTAAGAATAGTTAATGGTATATTAAAATACTCAAATATTTGTTTATAATCATCAAAATATTTACTTCTATCTAAGATTATTACAAAGTCACTATATTTAATATCTCTTAGTTTATTAGTTTCTTTATCTAAGACCTTCATTCTTTTATAAATCTTATCTTTTATATCTTTAATAATAGTAAATATTTCTATTTCATAATCTTCGTATTCAGTATCTTCATTTAAATATTCTAATGCTTTAAAGTTATAATTGTGTTTTTCTAGTTTTTCTTCATCATATACTTTATTGCCATATACCATTATTGACTCTTCTATATAATTGGCGCCACCTAAAGTTTTATCCATGAGTAAACTAAAGATATTATTTATATCTTCTAAGACTTCTTCCCTAGATCTAAAGTTTTTAATTAAATCTATCTTTATGCCACCATTATTATTTTTATAATTATCATATTTATCTTTAAATATAGATGGATTAGAACCACGGAATCTATAAATAGATTGTTTTATATCTCCAACCATATATACATTATTTTCACTAATTAGTGAAATAAATGTTTCTTGAATATCATTTGTATCCTGGTATTCATCTATCATTATCTCTTTAAATGAATTTTTAAGTTCTAATCTTGCATCTTCATTTTCTCTTAAAACCATAATGGATAGATTAGCGATATCACCAAATGTAAATATATTATTTTTAAGTTTATA
>CAYOUK010000083.1:0-4090 GCA_964407175.1 uncultured Muribaculaceae bacterium | reverse complement strand
TTACTATGAAGATTTATTAAAGAAAAAAGTTAGTGACGAAGATTTTATCGAAGGAATAGTTAGAAAATCTAAGTTTATTTGGGATCAAAGAGATGAATTAACAAATGCTTTAAAAGAGTCAAAGATGTTTGACTTATTTAGTGATGTTGAAATGCCACTTATAAGTGTTCTTGCTTCTATGGAAGAAGAAGGTATAAGAGTAAATAAAGACATATTAAAAGAAATGCAAGAGATTTTAAAAAACAAAATCGAATCAATTAAAGATGAAGTATTTAAAATAACTGGTGAAGAGTTTAATCTATCTAGTCCAAAACAAGTAGGGGAGATTCTATTTGAAAAGATGAATATTCCTTACCCTGGAAAAAAAGGTTCTTCGTATTCAACTGATGCAAGCATTTTAGAAAAACTACTTCCAGATTATAGTATCGCTGCATATATATTAGAATATAGAACACTTAATAAACTATATACTTCATATGTAGAGCCACTAGAAGATTATATAGAAGAAGATGGTAAAATACATACAATTTATAAACAAACATTAACAAGAACAGGAAGATTATCAAGTGTATTTCCAAATTTACAAAATATTCCAACTAGAGAAGAAGAAGGTAGATTAATTAAAAAAGCCTTTCTTTCAGAAGATAAATCATATCTTTTGTCCGCGGATTATTCTCAAATAGAACTTAGAATACTTGCCCACATTTCTGGGGATGAAATCATGATTAAAGCATTTAATGATGGTGACGATATTCATAAACGTGTCGCCGCAGATATACACGGAGTTGATATCAAGGACGTAACAAAGAAGATGAGATCAACTGCCAAACAAGTAATATTTGGAATAGTGTATGGAATAAGTGGTTACGGACTTGGAGAAAACCTTCAAATATCCCCAAAAGAAGCTAAGGCATTTATTGAAAAGTACTATGAAAAATATCCTAAAGTAAAAGAATATATGGACTATATTGTTAAAGATGCCTATGAGAAAAAGTACGTTACTTCAATATTTGGTAGAAGAAGAGTAATAGAAGAACTAGTTAATCCATCATTTATGGTAAGAAAAAATGGTGAAAGAATAGCGTTAAATACACCAATTCAAGGCACAGGCGCAGATATTATGAAAATGGCTATGATAAAAATACATAATGATTTAAAGAAAAACAATTTAAAGAGCAAACTACTGCTTCAAATACATGACGAAGTAATTTTAAATGTTTATGAAGACGAGTTAGAAACAGTTAAAAAACTAGTTAAAGAAGATATGGAAAATATAGTAAAATTATCAGTCCCACTTGAAGTTGAAGTATCAACGGGCAAAGACTGGTATGAAACAAAGTAGGTTAACATGCCCGAGATCGCAGAAGTAAGAGTAGTTGCATCTACTTTAAAAAAACAAATAATAAATAAAAAAATTAAAAAAATAAATATTCTATATAACAAAATAATTGAAAATGATATAGAAGAATTTAAAGAAAAACTAACTGGTAAAACTTTCAAGAATATAAAAACTTTTGGTAAATGGATTATCTTTGATCTAGGAGAATATTCATTACTAAGCCATCTTAGAATGGAAGGTAAATACTATTATGAACCAAGTGATAGTGAAATTAAAAAACACACCCATATTATCTTTTCTTTAGATAATAATATGGACTTAAGGTATAACGACACTAGAAAATTTGGAAGAATGCTGTTTGTTAAAACAAACAAGGTATATAATACCCCATGCATTAGTAAACTAGGCCTTGAGCCAGATGACAAAAGATTAAATGAAAAGTACTTACTAGATAAATTTAGTAAAATAAATAAACCAATTAAAGATGTACTTCTTGATCAAACTATTATCAATGGACTTGGTAATATATATGCAAATGAAGTATTGTTTGAAGCTAAAATAAATCCATTAAAAGAAGCTTCCAAATTAAGTAAGAAAGACTCTTTAAATATAATTAACTCTGCATCAAATATGATTAAAAAATCATATGAAATGGGAGGATGTACTATTAGAAGTTATACATCTAGTTTAGGAGTAATAGGACACTTTCAAGATTGTTTAAAAGTACATATGCAAGATAAGTGCAAGATATGTGATACTCCTATTAATAAAATCAAGATAAACGGAAGAAGTACATACTATTGTCCTAGATGTCAAAAATAAATATTTATTCTTGACTAAGGTATAAATAAAACGTATAATTTATATATGATAGCGAGGCGATTTTGATGAGTAAAAAGGGCGAAAAAAAAGAAGATAAATCACCATATATAGCTAATACTAATATAGCAAGACCAAGAGAACAAGGCCCAAAAGAAAAGGATGTAGATTATATTAGATATCTAAAAGCCTATTATGAGGGTATTCTTGCAGGCATAAATGCTAAATTTAGTGATAAAAAGTAATATTTATAAAGAATAAAAGGGAGATTAAGTTATGACTGAAATAAGTATAGAAGAAATTAACAAATTAACAGAAAGAACTAATGAACAAATAGATGTTTTAAATGCTTTACTTGAAAAACTTGCTAGAGATAGAAAAAAGAAAAGTAAAGAAATGAATAAAGTTCGTTCTAGAAGAATTATTGCCAAAGATAGAAAGAAAATAAGAAAAGAGATTATAAATTGCTATAAAGCTATAACTGAACTAGAAATAGGTTTAAGTATACTTGAAAAAAATAAAGCAGCATTTGAAAATCTTAGTAATTCTTATTTAATAGAACTTAAAACAATAGAACACTATATTGATTTAGGTACTAAAACTATTGACGTTCTAGAACAAGAAAAGAAAGAGTTCATAAGTAAGTCTCCAGAAGAAGTTAAAAGTATAATAAAAGACTTAGACAAGGAGCCTAAGACAATGCCAAAAAAAGCTCCAGCAAAGAAAACTCCTGCTAAGACTTTACCAAAAAGAAAAACTAATACAAAAGCAAAACCAGTTAAAAAGACTAATACTAAAAAGTAATTAGTCTTTTTTATTTAGCTCTAAAGCTAGTTTACCAGAATTCCAAAGTTTATTATATCTTCTTTCATTAATAAGTAAATCAAACTCACCAATAAACTCATATATATGTGGATTAAAACCACATTTAAATCTATTTAATCCATGATATTTAGAACCAGTATTAAAGTCACCACTAACACCACCAATATCTAAAAACATATAGTCGAATTTATAATGATTAATAATCGAGTCATATAAGAAATAGTTTTGATTATATTTTAGTTCTTTATTAAATCCACTATCTATAATATGTACTCTAGTATCATCTTTTAATACAAGCGCTGCTGCAACTACTTGATTATTATTTTCTTTTAATCCATTAGTTGCAAGAACAATATCTTCCTTAAGTTTATCTAAAATTACATCGCTTTCCATTTTTCTATTAATATCTTTTGGTTCATTACTCCTATGAATAATCTCATTATATAATTTATTCTTTTCAAACTCTTCATCATGTATCGCTTGAGTTTGTTTAATATACTCTTCATAATTTATTTTTATTAAAATTATATCTATTTTTTCAGAGAATACATTATATAAGAATCTATAAAAATCTAAATCATATCTTTTTTCGCTTAAGTTATATACTGTTTCAAGGTCATCAAATGTTCCAAGTGTCATATATAATCCTTTTTTTAAAGAATTTTTAACCTTGTTTCTATTGCTTTTGCTATAGTCTTCTATACTTGTATTAGCAAGATCAATATAAGCATTAAACCTAGGACATTTAGACTCAAAATATAAATTATCTTTTAATTTTTTATAGCCATATTTAGTAAGACTTTTCTTAAAATCAAAGTTTGGATTAGATGTGAATTCAAACGTTTTATTATTTACTTCACCAACAACTATTTCAGGATTAATTTTAATAAAGACATATCCTTCGTTTTGATAGTGTTTCTTTATTTTCTCTGTAAATGTAGTAAGCAAGTCATCGTCGTAATAGTCTACTAAGAACCCTTTAGGGGCATATGCATATTTAAAACCTTATTGTGTTATTTTAAGGATAAACTTTTGTATAAACACGCCACTATCGCAGCTATAGCCACCGGAATGGGAAAGTCTGCCATCGGTATGATACGAGTCAGT
>CAYOUK010000082.1:0-4468 GCA_964407175.1 uncultured Muribaculaceae bacterium | reverse complement strand
GCCCCCAGACGACATGCGTAAATTCATTCGGATCGCCCGGCTTTGTCTCCTCGCCGTCTTTGTTTTTGTAATCATAGATCGTTGTGACGACCTGATTGTTCAGGGAGAAGGATTCTGTCTTTGACTCTGTTGCAGAACCCGTTTTATTTACGTCCAGAACTCTCCTCGAAGGCTTCAGCGTAACAGACGGCACCATACCGAGGCGGAAATAGTAGTGCTTGTTCTTCGTCGTGACACGGTAACCGACAACGCCATCATTGAACCGAATCTCCGGGCCACCGCTGATCGTACTGTCTGTAGCTTGAACGATATTCTCATTTACATTAGAAAATTTAAATTTACCTTTTATTCCAGCATGAGTTTTAAATGCTTCTTTCCCTTCTTTATTATCTTTATAATCTTTATAAAGTTCAATTGGAATTAAACCATTAGCAAGACTGTAAGCTTTTCTTTCTAAATCTGATTGAAAGTTCATTCCATCAAATAAATTTTCGCCATAATCTTTAGGTGATATACTGCATACAATAGCACTATTGCTATATAAACTATCTCTTTTAAAATCACTCATTCCATTAATAGAAAGATGACCATTAATAGATGAGGCGTTAACTACATATCCACCAGGGCACATACAAAACGAATAAACTCCTCTTCCATCTTTAGTAGTATGAGTTAGTTTATATGATGCAGGGCCTAATTTATTTGTTCCAAACATAGAATTAGTTATTTTCTTTTCTTCATGAATTATTCTAATGCCTACAGCAAATGGTTTTGGCATCATTTTAATGCCTTTTTTATTAAGCATTAAAAGAGTATCTCTAGCGCTATGTCCTAGACATAAAAATAAATTTTCACAAGGGATCGTTTCTTTGTCATTTACAACTATTTCCTTGACTTTATCATTATTAATTATTATATCAGTTAGTTTCGAATTAAAATGAACTTCTCCTCCCAATGACACTATTTTTTCTCTTAAGTTTTTAGTTACTTTTCTAAGTACATCTGTCCCTATATGAGGTTTATAATCATACATAATACTTTCATCTGCGCCACACTCGACAAAGATTTTAAATATTTCTTCTTGAATATTACCTTTATCTTTAACTAAAGTATTAAGTTTTCCATCGGAGAATGTGCCTGCGCCACCTTCACCAAATTGTACATTTGTATTTTCATCTAACTTGCCAGTTTCCCAAAAGCTTTGAACCTTTTCAACTCTTTTAGATATCTCATCTCCTCTTTCTAAAACAAGAGGCTTATACCCGTATTTAGCTAGATAATACGACAAAAACATTCCACTTGGTCCAAATCCAATAACTATTGGTCTATTTGATATTTGCTTTGTGCCTGTTATATTAAATTCTTTATGTACTTCCTCATATTTTAATATATCTTTAGATGAAGTTTTCTTTAAAACACCTTCTTCATCTAAAACATCAACAATAAATTCATATATATATAAAATATTATTCTTATCTCTTGCATCAATAGATCGTCTATTTATTTTATAAGAAATAATATCCTTAGTATCAACTCCAAGTATATTAGATAATTTATTTAATATATGTTTATCATCATTATTATTAATAGATATTTTAACTTGTCTTACTTTAATCATTTATACCAACCTTTAATGCCGAATAAATAGCAAAAGCAATGTTATATCCACCACAGTCTCCATCTATATCTAAAGCTTCTCCAATAACAAATAAACATTTATGCTTTTTAAGTTCCCTATTACTATCTATTTCATCTAGCGATACTCCACCTATAGTTACTTGGCTTTCATCAAATGAACCTGTTTTAGTTATATCTAAAGTAAACTCTTTTATTGATTTAAATAATCTAGTTTTTTCGATATCACTTAAGTTTTTATATATGACATTTCTTTTTATATTACTATTATCAATTATAATTTTTGCTAGAGTTTCATTAAATATTCTTTTTAAGAGTTCTAGTAATTCTAAATCTCTTTGTTTATTATCTAAAAACGCTTTTATATCACCTATAGAAGGAAGAAAATCTATTTTAACTTTTACTTTTTTTCCTTCAGATAGACCTATACTTGCATATCTACTTATATTAAAAACACATATACCAGAGATTCCATATTTAGTTAATTGTATCTCTCCCTCTTCTTCTTTTTTTAGATTATCATCGACATATATACTTACCCTAACATCTTCTCTAATACCCTGCCAATCTTTTAAAAAGCTTGCATCAGTGTGTAAATTAGTTAGTGATGGAAGTAGTTTATTAATTTTAACATCCATATTAGATAAGATATTATTTATATCACCTGTTGATCCTGTTTTTGGATATGAACTACCACCACAAGAGATTATTAAATAATCAAATTCTAATTCATTATTAACAATATATTTGTCACTAACTTTTTTAATATCTCTAACTTCATAGTTAGTTTTAACATTTATTTTTCTCTTATTTACTTCATATAAAAGAGTATCTCTAATTGTAGATGCTTTATTTGAAAATGGATAATAGTAACCATTTTTAATCTTTTTTTCTATTCCTAGTGAATCAATAAATTTTAGTACTATATCCATATCATTTTGATTAATAATATCTATTTGATCACTTGATGAATGAAAGTGATTAATATCCATATCCTCATTATAGAAGTTACATCTTCCATTGCCTGTTAAAAGAATCTTTTTACCACATTCGTTGTTTTTTTCAAGTATAGTTACTTCGTTGTTATCCTTTTTTAAGTTTATTGCGGCGACAAGGCCAGAGATACCTCCACCAATAATTCCTATCTTCTTCATTTTAACCTCTTAAATACTTATTAACTTCTAAAGGATCGTTTGTTACAAAAACTAAATCTTCATGTTTTGTTCCAACACATCCTTCTTCAAAAGTTTTATTAAATGTATTTAATAAATCATCAAAGTAATTATTTATATTATATATGATTATTTTTTTATCATGTTTTTTAGTTCTTTTTAGCTCAATAGCTTCGATTAATTCTTCAAGTGTACCATATGCACCAGGCATAAATATAAGTGCATCACTCTCATTTACTAGAGCATTAGTACTTTCTGCAAGAGTATTTACTTTAATTACTCTATCAAGCTTAAGTTCATCTAGTAAATCTTCATATATCGTATAACATATTCCTGTTATATCTCTGTCATTTTGTAAAAATTCATTATAAACTATGCCCATTAATCCATGATTACTTGATCCAAAAACTAAATCGTTATCTTTTGATAGAATTTCTGCAAGATTCTTAGCTTGCTTTTTATATTCCTCTTTAATAGTATCTTGTGAAGAACAACTTATAAATAATTTCATATTAATCACCATATTTATTATAACTTAAATATAATTAAAAAACTAGGATTACTCCTAGTTAATTAATTAAATCTTTTTTTTGTACATCTAGCTAATGTAAATCCTATAAAGCTTATTCCAAATAAACTGACAAAACTTGCTATATTATCGTTTGTCTTAGGATTTTTAACATTGCTTATAGAAGCATTTGTTTGTTCTTTAGACTCACTTGCTTGAGCAGTATCTGATGCATTACTTGGATTACTATTTGCTTCAGTCTTTTTCTCGGCTAAAGTATAAATGCTGAAGTGATTTGTAGTAAATACAGCGTAATTACCATCAACTGTTACTTCATGTTCTTCTATACTATTATCATCTTTTACATAATATACAATTAAATCTTTTCCTTTTAAATTATCACTAATAGGAAGTCTTACTTCAAATGTACCATTACTAATATAATTTGAAATACTATTTGAATGTAGTTTTATATCAAATAATTCATGATTAGTAGTTCCAAGTAAAGCAACTACTCTATTATATTCAGCACCACTTGTTAATTTGGAAACCTCTATAAGAGTATCAGGTGTAAGGAAATTATTTGAGTTTACTGTTACGTCTAGTAGTGCATCAGTTGTTTTTAAAGACACATCAGCATTTGCCTTAGAACTATCTTTAACAATAGCTACTTCTATACTGTATCCATCACTAAATTCAATTCTATATATATTTGGTTCAGCTTCATTTATAAATTTACCAGGAGCATCATCTAAGATATACATAGAATCAATACTGCTGTTTATAAATTGTTCTCTTGTAATTCCCATTTGTGTGAAATGGTTTGTATTCTCATCATAAATAGCACCAAACTCTTCTCTTTTTCCTTCAAGGAAAGACTCGAATGATTTTCCTGTATCAACTACATCACTAACACTGAAATATCTTGAAAGTTTTGTTTTAGCAGCTTCAACTACATCTTCTGCGTTATCATCGACATATACCGCATATTTAGCATATACTTCTATTCTATCCGTAAAACCGTATTTAGTTCCTTGATAATCGATGTCTGCAAAGCCATCTTGATATTCAAAGAAATCATCAAATCCACCTGTCATTGGTTCAATACTAAAGTTTTTATAACCAATATAATTTTTTAATTTTTTAGAATATG
>CAYOUK010000081.1:0-4561 GCA_964407175.1 uncultured Muribaculaceae bacterium | reverse complement strand
TACAATTAGACCCTCAATATACATCTTTCTATAAAAAAGATATAATTCACCTAAAAAAAGTGAAGCGATATTCATATTTATATTAAGTATTTTTTTATTGTTTTTTCCTATCCATACAGAAAGTAGATTTCTTTTTTCTTTTTGGACTATATTTTCACTAGTACCGTTTAGTTTATCCAATCCTATATCTGAATTTTCGGCTAAATCTGAAACTCTAAATGTATCTTTCATAGTATCACCTACTTTATTTATTTTATCAAATTATATGTTTAAAATCTATATAACATAAAAAAAATAACAATTAATTATTGTTATTTTATGTCATTTAAATTAACTTGTTCTTCCATTATGAGATCTTGGAAATCAACTTTAAATTTTTCAATTGCTTTATTAATAGCGTCCGGATATATGTTCTTAGCATTTACAATTGCTTTATAAACATGCTTAATAGATGCCTTATCAAGATTATCATATAAAGCAAAGCTAAGAGCATTTGATATTATGGTAAGACATATATCTGGATATCTACTAGATATTTCATATACTCTTTTATATTCACTAGTCATATCGACAATGAATTTCATTATTCTTTCTTTAACAAAATCACTATATGCAAGTTTAACACCTGTTTGTTTTTCCAATCTAGGAAGTGTTCCCATACATATTTTAACAGTTGTTTCTGCATCAGCTTCTTCTATTTCTATTTTTTGGAAACGTCTATTAAATGCACGGTCCCTTAGAATATAAGTTTCATATTCTTCTGTGGTAGTTGCACCTATCATTTTAATAGTACCTCTATCAAGTGCTGGTTTTAACATATTAGCAAAATCGACACCACTATCTGCAGAACGGTTAACTAATAAATGTACTTCATCGATAAAAATAATACATTTGCTTTGATTTTTTAATTCATCGATTAATATCTGTATTCTACTATCATCGGCCTCTCCAGCATTACCTAATAAACTGGACATATTAACTTTATATATTTTCCAGCCAATAAGGGCATTTGGAACCATATTGTTTTTAACTCTATATGCAAGACCTTCAACAATGGCGGTTTTACCAATACCAGCTTTACCAACAAGTATTGCTCCTTTATCTGGAATCAAAAGAGTTAGTATTAATTCTTTTATTTCATTATCTCTAGCAATCGCGGGATCAGTTATATATTCCTTGCTTGTTAATTCTTCTCCATAGTTCTTAAGTATACTAAATGTTGCAGCAGAGTTATTATTCATACTAAATGTTTCCATTTATACCACCTTCTAATTAAGTATAACAAAAAAGGTACTTTTTAAAAAGTACCTTTCACATTCTTTTGACATATTAATCACGTTTAAGAAGTTCTTCTATTATTATTTTACAAAACTCAATACTATTATTATAAACTGTATCCTCCCTTAAATACATACTATTTAAAGTGTTCATTGGAAGCACCGTTATTACTTTTTCACTATCTGTTAGTATTATCTTTAAAGCCAGTGTATAACACCCTTGTTTAGCACTAAGTATCTTGTTTTCGTTTACTCCCCTTGTCATGATAGTTGAATTATCTGAAAGCACATCAACTCTAGTAATATCTTTTTTGTTTATTACTTCATTTACATGATTATCTTCATGTAGTACTATCATATTATCCGTAGTAACAGTTATACCAACATCAAAATCATTTATATATTGTTTAGCTGCTTGTTTTCCACATAAATATTTTAAAGACTCATTTATAGCATTATTTCTAGCATCTATATTACGTATATATTCTTCTAGTTTTTTCATGTCTGAGTCTGTAATTTCGAAGTTAAAAGCCATGTTGTTAAAAGAAACGTTTTGACTCATTACACCCTTAACTATAACACTAAGATTGCTTATTTCTTCATATTTATATATTTTATAGTTTATAACATCCGGTATATATATTCCGTTGTTAGTAAGCATAAACCAAAATGATTTATTTGTTTTTGATTCAAGTGCTCTAAAAACCATAAATACAATTATGTTTTCATTTAAAGTTTTATCTAAATCTTTAGCGGTTTCTCTATTAATAGAAGGTATAAGTTCAACTATTCTATTCTTTCTATAACTATTAAAAGTACGATCGTAGTTTTCACATAACATAAATCCTGTCATAGGAACAGAACTATCTATAACTTTTTGAAATTCTTGGTTAGCTGCTTTATAATCATTATATTTTTGTGCAGCATTATTTGCTACATTTGTAATGGCTTCTTTGCCTTTGTTTATTAAACTCCCAAGCGACATATGTTCACCCCTAATCCTTTATCATTTTTCTAATCTCATCATATAAATATGGTTTATATTTATTCATACTTAAAGGTTTTCCAGTCATGATAACCGTAAAACATGTTGAACTAACTAGTTCTATTATCATAAATAATTTTACTTCTGGATTCTTAATCTTAATTCTTTCTTTTTTTATGCCTTCATAAAAAAGTGTTTTTAAATCTAGTTTGTCTTTTTTTACTATATTACTTACTGTATCTTGGTACAATGCCCATGAAAGATTTTTTGATATAAATTTTAATAATATTTTATTTTTTTCAAGTTCATTAATGACTTCATCAATAACAAACACTAATTGATTAGAAAACCCTTTGATTTTCTTTTTTTGCATTTTCTGTAATGCTTTTTGAAATAGCTTTTTTGATTCCCTTGTAATAAGTTCATCTTTAACTGCATATTTATCTTTAAAGTATAAATAAAATGTACCTTTAGCTAATCCAGCGGTTTTAGTTATATCGTCAACTGTTGTGCTATTTATTCCTTTAAGCAAAAAAAGCTTAAAAGCTGCATCTAAAATGCTGCTTTTCTTCTCTTCTTTTTTCTTTTGTATCTTATTACTTAACCTCATAATAAATGCTCTTTCCATAATTAATATTAAACTTATTTAATATTAAAGTCAATTTATTTTATTTGTTATTGACTAAAGGTCATTTTTGTGATATATTATTTTTTGCTGGTAAAGGGGGCACTTATATGAATAAATTTGGAAGTTTTATAACTAAATATAAAACTCTAATTTTAATAGTAGCTGTTGCTTTATTGATTCCATCAATTATTGGATATTTAGTAACAAAAATAAACTATAATATTCTTGTTTATTTGCCTAAAGATATTCCAACAGTTAAGGGAGAAAAAATTCTTACAGATGATTTTAATCTTGGGGCCTATTCTATTTCTGTTATAGATAATATACCGCCAAAAGAAGTACTTAAATTAGAAGATAAGATTAAAAAAATTGATGGTGTTTCAGACGTTTTTAGTTTGTATGATGTACTTGGAACAAGTATTCCTCCGGAGATGCTTCCCGGTGAAGTGCAAGATAAACTTTATAAAGATGACTCTACTATACTTATGATAACTTTTAAAGAAAGTATAAGTGCAGACAGTACTTTAAATGCTGTCGAAGAAATCAAAGCATTATCAAAAAATGTTAATATAGGCGGAATGAGTGCACTTATATATGATACTAGAAGTTTGGTTACTAAAGAAATGATAATATATGTTGTACTCGCTGTACTTCTATGTATAGTAGTATTAACGATATCGCTAGATAATTATATTGCACCATATTTACTTCTTTTAAATATAGGGTTTGCAATTGTATATAATATGGGAAGTACTTATATATTTGGAGAAATATCATATATTACTCAAGCGATAAGCGCAGTACTCCAGCTTGGAGTAACCACTGATTTTTCAATATTTTTATATCATAAATATCGAGATCTTAGAAAAAAGAAAACTGCAAATGATGCTATGACGGAAGCAATTAGTGAAACTATGAGATCAGTGGCGGGATCTAGCCTTACAACTATTGTTGGTTTCTTAGCGCTTTGTTCAATGAGTTTAACTCTTGGAAAAGACATTGGTCTTGTTATGGCTAAGGGCGTTGTATTTGGACTTATAACAGTTTTAACTATATTCCCTGGCTTACTTTTAACATTTGATAAAATACTATCTAAATATGATCATAAACCCAGTATTCCAAAATTTGATAAATTAAATAATTTTATTATAAACAATTACAAGAAGATACTAATTGTGTTTATATTACTTTTATTCCCGGCTTATTATTTTAATAAAAATGTTAATGTATACTACAACTTAGAAGAAAGTTTACCTTCGACACTTGAAAGTATAAAAGCGAATAAAGAACTTGCAGATAAATTTAGTATTGTTTCTCCAGAGATAATACTAATAGACTCAAAAACTGATATTAATAAACAAGAAAAAATGCTTGATGAACTTAAAAAAGTTGAAGGTATTGATTTAGTTCTTGGATATAGCGATATTAAAAAACTCGGTATCCCAGATGAAATACTTGGAGATGATTTAGTTGGGGTTATGAAAAGCAAAAAATATACTCTAGCACTCGTTAATTCAGTTTATGAAAATGCCTCACCAGAACTAAATAAACAAATTGATAAGATTAATAATATAGTTAAAGTATATGATAAGAATGCCATAGTTGCGGGCAATGGGCCACTTACTAAAGATTTAATAGAAACAAGTGATAAAGATTTTCACAATGTTAACT
>CAYOUK010000080.1:0-4595 GCA_964407175.1 uncultured Muribaculaceae bacterium | reverse complement strand
AATAGGTTTGGACATTGGAAAGATATAGGTTTTAAAATCACTGGTGCACCAGTTGCAAATTATACATATATGTTTGTAGAATTTTGGAATGCTTTTTCTAAAGATAAAATAAATGTAAGAAGAATTATCCCAAGTAGAAATATTAAAAAAAGGGGATATATTCTTTCATATTATGATTCTCCTGCGAACGATGAAAGTATAAGTAGTAATCTATATGTTGATCTTCTTAGTTCAGCAAAAAAATATGCTTACTTTTATACTCCATATTTAATATTGGATGAAGACTTAGAAAGCGCTCTTGAACGTGCAGCGTTAAGGGGAGTAGATGTAAAAATAATTATGCCAGGTATCCCAGATAAGAAAATGATATTTAGATTATCTAAGAGTTATTATGGTAATTTAATTGATGCTGGTGTAAAAATATATGAATATAAACCAGGATTTGTACATGCTAAAATGTGTGCAATTGATGATGAAATATGTACAATAGGAACAATTAATCTAGACTATAGAAGTTTATTCTTACACTTTGAGAATAATTCAATATTCTTTAGATCACACGTTATACGTGATGTTAAAAATGATTTTGAATCAACTCTTAGAAAATGTAAAAGGGTAACTAGACCCAAATATAAATTTATTAATAAAATAATAGATTCAATACTTAGATTAATTGCACCACTTTGTTAAGGAGGAAAAATGATAACAATTGATGACTTTGAAAAAGTCGATATGAGAGTTGGAACAATAATAGATGCAAGTGATAATCAAAAAGCCAAAAAGAAGGCATATAAATTAACAATTGACTTTGGGAAAGAAATAGGAATTAAAAAATCATCTGCCCAAATAACAGATGTTTATAAATCAAAAGAATTAATTGGAAAACAAATAATCGCCGTCACAAATTTTCCAAGTATAAAAATTGGCGATATAAAAAGCGAAGTTTTAGTGCTCGGAGTTAATACTGATAAAGGAGTAGTATTACTTAGTTTAGATAAAGAAGTAACAAATGGAGAAAGGGTTTATTAAGATTGACTTTTAAACCCTTATTTGTTAAACTTACTATGCAAATTGTCCCTTAGCCAAGTGGTAAGGCGGTAGACTCTGAATCTATTATTTCGCAGGTTCGAATCCTGCAGGGACAACCAATGAAAGTAAGCCTTCTGGCTTTTTTATTTGCAAAAATAAATAAAAGGTGTTATTATATGCGAAGTTTTGAGAGGGGGAACTAATGTGAAAAGACATAAAAATTTATGTAAAACTGCCGTCGCATGGGCTTTAACTGGTGGGGTTGTAGTCAGCATAGCAGCTATGGAGTTGGGTAAAAACAAGGAAAAAGAAATAGGCTTATATAATGGAATAGGCTTTTCCCAAAAAAGTGATATTATTTATATGACTGAGAATAATCCTGGGGGAACTAAAACAAAAATAGCTCTTACAGATAAATCCGGCAATGGAATAACGGATAGTGAAGATATTGGAAGCAGTGTAGATATTAAAATACAGTTAAATGGTTTTACTGATGAACAAGATGAGATATATCGTTCTGTGAAGCAGTTGATAGAGATACTAAATGAACGCAACGAGGAAAAAGTTGATTATAGTAGTTTTAAACACTTAACTAACCACACATTTGATGTAGTAAGAATAGAAGATAATAGACGTTTGGTTGATCCAAATGATAGAGATCATCCGCTTTATTGCACAATTAATATTTATTATAATGACAAGCTTATATACGAAGAAGAACATCAATATGTAGCATTAGATAAAGATGGAAATAAAGTGTTTTTAAAACATGTATCAAGTCTAGAAAGTTTAGAAAGACAAGGAATAGATATTACAAAGGCAGAAGAAGTTCCTATCAAACGAAAATTATACGTATCTACTATCAAGAAATAAAATCTTGACTAATATAATAAAATAAACTAAAATAAAGTTGTATTTCTTGAGGGATTAATCAAAGTATAATGGGTAGTTACTTAAAGAGAGGTCTTGGCGCTGGAAAAGACTAGTAATCATTATATGAAACAATTAATCAAAACCTTAAGCGTTATTTCACGATAAGAAAAATAAGAGTACCAAGTAAGGTGGCACCGCGAATTATTCGCCCTTACGTCTTGGTACTTTTTTTATTAGATGGAGGGATGAATATGGATTTAAAAGACATATTTGAAAAGAAAAAAATTGGAGATAAGATTGAAGTAGAAGGTTGGATTAGAAACCATAGACCACAAAAAGAATTTGGGTTTATCGATTTCTATGATGGAACATGTCTTAAAAGTTTACAAGTTGTATATGATAAGGAACTTAGTGATTTTGAAGAAATCACCCATTATCATGTTGGAGCAAGTTTAAAAGTAGAAGGAACACTTGTAGAAAGCCAAGGAAAACAAAAGATGGAATTAAAGGCAGAGAAAATAACTTTAATCGGTGACTGCCCAGAAGACTATCCAATACAACCTAAAAAACATACAATGGAATTTTTACGTTCACAAATGTATTTAAGAAACAGAACAAGAACTTTCCAAGCGGTATTTAGAGTTAGAAGTGTGGCTGCTCAAGCTATTCACAATTATTTCCAAAATAATAACTATACATATGTTCATACACCACTCTTAACAACATCAGATTGTGAAGGATCTAACCAAATGTTTAAAGTAACTACATTTGATTTTGAAAACCTACCAAAAGATGAAGATGGACATGTAGATTTCTCTAAAGATCTATTTGGTAAAGAAACATTTATCACTGGCTCTGGACAATTACATGGTGAAGCATATGCTATGGCATTTAAAAAGATATATACATTTGGTCCAACTTTTAGAACAGAAAACTCAAATACAAAAGTACACGCTAATGAATTCTGGATGATAGAACCGGAGATTGCATTCTGTGATATTAATGGACTTATGGATATAGAAGAAGATATGCTTAAATGTGTTGTTAAAGAAGTATTAGATAAATGTCCAGATGAAATAGATTTCTTCGATTCATTTGTAGAAAAAGGATTAAGAGAAAAACTTGAGAAACTAGTAAAATCTAAGTTTACAAGAATTACACATCATGAAGCAATTGATTTACTATTAAAAGCTAAAAACAAATGGGAGTTTACACCTACATATGAAGGTGATATTGCTAAAGAACACGAAAAATATATTACTGAATATTATAATGGCCCAGTATTTATAACAAACTGGCCAAAAGATATTAAAGCATGGTACATGAAGGTAAATGAAGATGGTAAAACTGTTGCAGCGGTTGACTTAGAAGTTCCAGGCGCTGGAGAACTTATGGGTGGCTCTGAAAGGGAAGTAAACCTAGAAGTTTTAGAGCAAAGAATCAAGGATTGTAAAGTTGACAAAAACACGATTGATTGGTATGTAAACCTAAGAAAGTTTGGCAATGCATATCATTCAGGTTTCGGACTTGGATTTGAAAGACTTATTATGTACATAACTGGTATGGAAAATATCAGAGATGTTATTTCATTCCCAAGAACTCCTGGTTCATGTGAATATTAGTTCGACAAAAAGTCGAACTTTTTTGTTAAAAGTTTAATTTACATATACTTGAAATTATGATAAAATTTAATTAGGAAAGAAGGTATGGATATGGCAGAAAGAAAAAAGAAAGATGAAAAAGCTATTAAGAGAGAAAAAATTAGAAAAACCGTCAATTATATTCTTTTGATGATTGCTATTATCCTAGTTTGCCTTTTATCACTCAAAGTATATAAGAATTATCAAAATAGTAAATACCAAACATCAGTATTAAATAAAGTGGTTGCTAATATGTCACTTGATGATTTAGATAATGCTAAAGCAGAACTTGCTTCAGATGATTTCATAATTATTAGTTATACTGGATCAAAAGAAGTTAGACAACTTGAAAAACAAATTAAAAAGACTATCTTAGATAATGATTTACAAGGAAATTTTGTATATCTAGATGTCACTGATTTAATGCTTGAAGATGATTATTTAGATGTACTTAATAAAGAATTTAAATTAAAAGATAAAGATGCATTAAAAGGTGTTCCTGCTATTCTTTATTATAAAGATGGGGAGTTTGTTAAAACTTTAACTAGTGATAAAGAAATGATTAGAGTAGATGATTTACAAGAGCTTTTAGACAGCTATGAAATATTAGAAGGAGAAAAAAGGGATTAATCCCTTTTTATAATTCATATGATTAATATTGTATTATTTGAACCAGAAATTCCAGGGAACACTGGAAATATTATGAGAACATGTGTTGCAACTAATTCAAAACTTCATTTAATTAAACCACTTGGATTTAGTTTAGATGAAAAATATATAAAAAGAAGTGGAGTAAATTATATTGAAAAGTGTGAATACACAGTATATGAAAATATAGATGATTTTTTTGAAAAAAATAAAGATGGAGATTTTTATTTTTTAACAAGATATGGTCATAAACCTCATACTAGTTTTGATTATAGTAATAAAGATAATAAAAATTTATATTTTATTTTTGGTAAAGAATCAACTGGTATACCTAAAGAGCTTTTAAAAGGGTATTTAGATAGATGTATGAGAATTCCTATGACTTCTAATGTTAGAGCACTTAAT
>CAYOUK010000079.1:0-4619 GCA_964407175.1 uncultured Muribaculaceae bacterium | reverse complement strand
AATAGTAACATATGGATATAAATCTTTTAAATATACTATTACTAATTTTATATATGTTTTTCTTAATGGAATTATACTAGGTGGATTTATTTATTATATGTCATATACTTTTTTAGATAATATTAGTCTTTCTATTAAGTATATATGCATAGAAGTTTTAGCGTTACTTTTTTCATATGTGTATTACATGTTTTCTAAAAAAATTAGAATTAATTACAATAATAAATATACTGTCATGATTAAATATAATAATTATAAGTTTAAAGGAATAGGATATTTAGATAGTGCGAATAAATTAACAAGTCCTTATAGTGGTAAACCAATTATTTTAATAGAAAAAAAATATATTAATTTAAAAAAGTTAAAGCTTCTGCCGGTTTATTATAAAACTTTAAACCATGCAGGTATAATAGATTGTTTTAAGCCAGAGAAAACAATAATAAATGGTAAAGAATACAACGTACTAATTGGTTTAAGTGATACTAGTTTTAACATGGGATGTGAAGTTTTACTTAATAGTAGAATGGGGATTATATGATATTTAAAAAAATAATAGATTTATTAAAAGATAAATATAGTGAAGTGTTTTTTATTGGTGATGCCAAAACCCTTCCTCCGCCTTTAGATAAAGATGAAGAACTAAAGTATATATTAAAATGTAAAAGTGGTGATATAAATGCTAGAAATATTCTTATAGAACATAATTTAAGATTAGTAGTTTTTCTATCAAAAAAATATGTTTCTCCTTTATATGATTTAGAAGATTTAGTAAGTATTGGCACACTTGGTTTAATTAAAGGTATAGAAACATATAAGCCAAATAAAAATATAAGACTAGCTACTTATGCATCAAGATGTATAACTAATGAAATTCTAATGTATATAAGAAAAAATAAAAACAGAAACAAAGAAGTTAGTTTTGAAGATGCTTTAAACTTCGATGGTGAAGGTAATACTCTTAAACTTGAAGATATAGAAGGTACTAGTGAAGAAGTAGTACATGATGAGATATGTGATAAATTTTTAAAAAATACATTAAATCATGAATTATTAAAACTTCCAGATAGAGATAAAGAAATAATGACTATGAGATATGGACTTTTTAATACTAAAGTTTATACTCAAAAAGAGGTTGCTAGTAAACTTGGTATAAGTCAGTCATATATATCTAGAATAGAAAAGAAGGTGATTAGAAAATTAAAAAGTGTTATGAAAATCTAGTGTTGAATAAAAAAGATTAATAAACCCCACCATATAAATGAGGGGGTTTTATATTTGAGTAAATTTAAAGTAGATATAAGTGGAATAAATACTAATAGTTTAAAAGTATTAACTAATGAAGAGAATATTAATCTATTTAAAGAAAAGATGAATGGTAATAAAGATGCCAGCGAACAAATAATAAATGGTAATTTAAAACTAGTACTTAGCTTAGTTAGTAAATATAGACATAAAGATATAGATATGAATGATTTATTTCAAGCGGGATGTATTGGTTTAATTAAAGCCGTTAATAATTTTGATTTATCTTTTGGGGTTATGTTTTCAACTTATGCCGTACCGCTAATACTTGGTGAAATAAAAAGACATATTAGATGTAATACAAGCCTTAGAATAGCTAGAAGTATAAGAGATAATGCCTATAACATATTAAAATATAAAGAAGAATATTTAAGAGTATATGGGAATAATCCAACGATCTTTGAAATAAGCAAAGCATTAAAGTTAAGTGAATATGATATTAGATTATCCCTTGGATCTTTAGAACAACCTCTTAGCATGGAAAAACCAATATACGATTCTAAAGACAATACACTTTATTTAATGGATGAAATACCTCTTGAAAATAGTATAGATAGTAAAAAAGAAGATTTAATAGCTTTAAGAGATGCTTTAAAAGGTTTATCTTCTAGAGAAAGGGAGGTAATATTACTTAGATATATTATTGGAGCAACTCAAAGTGAAGTCGCTGATAAATTAAGTGTTTCACAAGCACAAGTTTCAAGAATAGAAAAATCAGCGTTAAATAAAGCAAGAAAACTAATTAGTTAGAATATATTTAATTGGTGATAAAATGAGAATAAGTGAATTACAATCAAAAGATATTGTAAATACTAAAGATGGAAAAAAGATAGGAAAGATAAGCGATTTAATTATAGATCAAACAGGGAAAATAGAATATTTAATAGTAGAACCCTCAAAACTATTTAAAAGATATGCTTCTTGGAACAATGAAACTAAAATTGAGTTTAATCAAATAACTAAATTTGGTAGTGATGTCATACTTGTCGATTTATTAAAATAATAGTATAATTCAAGTGATGAAATATGAAAAAACGAATTGCTATAATAACTACAATAGTGTTTATACTATATCAAATATCTAAGTATTTAATAGATAGTTTTTTAAATGTAGGTGAATCTATAAAGATATTTAGTTTTTTTAAACTATCAAGACTTAGTAATACTGGCGCAGCTTTTAGTATACTTGAAAATAAAACTATATTATTATTAATAGTTAGTATTATGTTATTTATATATATTTTAAGAGAATCTTTAAAAAGCAAGAGATTATTTAGTGATATATATTATAGTTTGATTATGGGAGGAATACTTGGTAATTTCTTAGATAGAGTAGCGTTTCAAGGTGTAAGAGATTTTATTGATATAAAAGTGTTTAGTTATAATTTTCCAGTATTTAATATCGCTGATATGGCAATAGTTATTGGGGCAATTTTATATATAATTAGTTTAGTAGGTGAAAAAGATGAAGTTAATAGGTGATACAAGTTGCGAAAGAGTAGATAAATATATTAGTCTTAATTCTTGCTTATCAAGAAATAAAGTATTAGAAATGATTGATAAAGAACTTGTTTTAGTAAATGGTAAAGTAGTTAAAAAAAGCTATAAAGTTGAAGAAAATGACGATATATTTGTCCCAGACGATTATTTTAAAGAAATAACTCTTGAGAAAGAAGATATACCTCTTGATATATTATATGAAGATGATTATATAATAGTAGTTAATAAACCATCTGGCATGGTAGTTCATCCAGGGAATGGTAATAGTAATCATACTCTTGTTAATGCTCTTTTAAATCATACGGATAAACTTGCTCAGAAAAATATTAGGCCGGGTATAGTACATAGAATTGATAAAGACACTTCAGGGGTACTTTTAGTTGCTAAAACGGAAGAAGCTTTAAATATACTTTCTGAAGGATTTAAAAACAAGACAATTAAAAGAGAATATATAGCTCTTTTAAAAGGAGTATATCCAAGTAATAGTGCTATTATTGATGCTCCAATTGGAAGAGATGTAAATGCTAGAACTAAAATGGCAGTAACAAGTAAAAATAGTAAAAACGCCGTTACTCATTTAAAAGTAATCAAAAGATATAAAGATTATACACTTGTTAGTTTAAGACTTGAAACAGGTAGAACTCATCAAATAAGAGTGCATATGAATTATATTGGTTATCCCGTATATAATGACCCTGTATATACAAAAGATAAATGCAGCGAGTTTGGGCAATTCTTACATGCTAAAAGTTTAGAGTTTGATCACCCAATAAATGGTAAGCATATGTATTTTGAAGCACCACTTCCAAAAGAGTTTCAAAGCTTTATAGATACACTAGAATAGTACTTCTTTACAAAAAAGATAGTTTGTGCTAATATAAACCCCAATCAAGAGGGGTTTTTGTTATGATTCAAGAGGTAAAAAATAAAAAAAATAAACTAAAAATCCAGAAGAATTTAATCACATTATTAATGGGACCAATTGCAATTAGTACAACTGTTGCATCAGCAAACCAGTTAACTAATCAAATCCCTCCAGTTTGTGATGCAGTTTTTGAATATGTACTTGAATCTAGTGGTCTTACTTTAGAACAATTTTTAAATCTCCAAGATCCCATTGGAAAACTACTAGAAAACCGCGATGAATCAGCAATTCTAACACAAAAAGATTTGCATGGTGTTAGGTTTCTTTATTTAGATGTACTTAATACTAGAATTCAAGATTTACAAGAATTACCTCGTTTAAAAGAATTATACTTAGCTAATTATATATATTTATCAGATGAAGAAAAAGCTACTTTAAAAGGCTTATCTAATTTAGATACAATTGCCCTTGAAATAGATTCAAACAGTATTACAAATATGGAAATGTATGATACTAGCTTTATAAATGATAATACTAATATAGTTTTTAATATCCCAAAGACTGGTTTAAGTGATTTTGAAAAATTGTTTAATTATATAGCAAAGAAAAATTTTGAAGATAAACCACGAATTGTTTTTCATGGTTTAACTACAAATGATATACAAATATTATCTAGATTTGAAGATATGCTAAAAGATATAGTTTCTGGTTTTAATTTTGATGAGAATACAACTGATAGAGAAAAGATTATTGAAATCACTAAATATGTAACAAACTTTATAGAGTATGATTCAGTTGTTTCAAATAATGAGGATTCACTTGAAAGAAGAAATAAGATTAATGAATATAACGAGTTTCCGCTAGGTACTATTTTAGCAGAGAATTCAAATAAAGAGGGTGTATGTTGTAATTATGCTGCACTTGAATCAGCTCTTGGCTATTACTTGGGAAT
>CAYOUK010000078.1:2741-4668 GCA_964407175.1 uncultured Muribaculaceae bacterium | reverse complement strand
TTTTAAAACTTGATCCTCCTTTTTAATAACTCTAGTTTTTTTAGAAAATATTTTTTTAAAATTAATCATAAGTCCCCTTTCATATATAATATTATGATATATATTATTAAAATATTAAAAGATATGGATTAATCCATATCTTCTATTTCTCCCATTATAACTGGAACTATTTGTTTTTTACGACTTATTATTCCCTCTAAATATTCTCCTTCTTTAATATCATTTATATTAAATGCCATAGACAAGATTTTTTTAGAATCTGTTGAGAATATTATATATGATCCTTCGTTTATAACATCAGTGATAAATAACGCCATAATTCTAAAACCTTTTGTTTTACTTGTTTTATCTAGGAATTTAACGAATTCATCTTTTCTATCAAGTATTTTTTTATAATCTAGTGTTAATATTTGACTTATACCATATCCAATGTCATCTGTTGAAAATTCTTTATAATCATAAAAAACTATATCTTCAATTGATAATCCATCTAAATTGGAACCAGCCTTTATCATATCCATTCCGTATTTAACTAAATCGACATTTGCTTTCTTAGCAAGAGCTTTAGCAGCTTCGACATCAATTGGAGTTGTCGTTGGGCTTTTAAGTATTAAAGTATCAGAGAGTATTCCAGAAAGCATAATTCCCGCGATTTCTCTTGGTATTCTAACCTGTGCCTCCTTATATAGTTTATAAAGAATAGTATTTGTACTTCCAACAATCATATTTCTAAATGATATTGGCATTGTTGTAGTTAAATTACCAAGGGCATGATGATCTATTACTTCTTCGATGATTGCCTCGCTTAACCCGTCTACACTTTGCTTCATCTCATTATGATCGACAAGAATAACTCTTTTTTTGTTATAGTTGTTGATATCGAGAAGTCTAAGCATACCTCTAGATATATTTTTATTATCTACAATAGGATAGTTTGTATGTTTTAGTTTATTGCTTACTTCTAAAAAATCTGTCAAATAATCCTTTGGATTAAACACAACTGGAGTTTCATTTCTTAAAATAGTCTTAATATAATTAGATAGACCAATTATTTTAGAAATTTCAAATGACATCTTCTTAGTAGAAATAATATTTACTTTATTCTTTTTAGCTTTAGCGATTTGTTCCTCATCTGGTTTGTGACCCCCAACCATTATAATAAGTTTCACTTTTTCATCTATGCAATAATTTATGACTTTTTTTCTGTGTCCCACAATAACAATCGCATCGTTTTTGAAGTCGGTTGCATCAATAAAAGCTTCACTTGAATAAGTTGCTGCGAATATATCTCCAGAAATATCCGTATCAAATCTTAATACTTCTTTTCCATCAATAACTTTAAGTATATTATCATATGATGCATTTAAATTATCAAAGTCTCCAAGTATCTGATCAGTGGCAATTTCTTTTAAAGAAACATATCCAAGAAACTTTTTACTATTATCTACAACTGGTAAACCAGTTATATTGCTATTTATCATATATTGATATGCTTCATATATAGAAGCGTTTTCATTTATCATTAATTCCCTATCATATGGGATATCTTCAATTTGAACCTTAACATCATCTAAGTGTTTAGGCACACTAAAACCAAAGTAGTCTAATACATACTTTGTTTCTTTGTTTATTTCACCTAAAACTCTTGGTTCAGTATTATATCCTTGTTTGTTTTTTAAATAAGATAACGCTATCGCAGAGGTAACGGAATCTGTATCTGGATTTTTATGACCAATTATGTATATTTTTTCCATATTTTACCCCTTTTCTATTTTATCTTTCATTAAAAATTATATCATTTTTATAATTTATTTCAATCAGTTTCTTCCATTTTTAATGATTGAATTCTATAATTAATCTTTAGCATCAACTTTGTTGGCATTACTCTTGCTGCATATACCCCAAGTTTCATCGATAGTTTCGGAAT
>CAYOUK010000078.1:0-2731 GCA_964407175.1 uncultured Muribaculaceae bacterium | reverse complement strand
TGGTATGATTATTAGTTTCTTTTTAAACATCTTATTTACAGCATACTTAGCAACATACTCTGGAGTTAAGGCTTTAACTGTGAACGATCCACCAGCGACTTTATTAAAATTAGTATTAACAGGCCCTGGGCACAATGCACTTATATGAACATTAGACTTTTCTTGTCTTAGTTCTTCATATATTGCTTCAGTAAGACTTACTACATAATTTTTTGTTGCATAATATGTATTTAGTTTTGGTCCTGCCATAAAACCGGCGCTAGAAGCAACATTTAATATATATCCACTATCTCTTTTAACAAAGTCCTTTATAAACAACTTTGTTAATATATGAACAGCTTTAACATTGACATCAATCATCTCTAGTTCTCTATCTAAGTTAGTATCATGGAATAAACCAAATAAACCAAAACCAGCATTATTAACTAATATATCTATATTTTCTTTCTTAACTTGTTTATATAGTTCTTTAACATCTTCTTCACTTGATAAATCCATATTAATGATTTGAGTGTTTGTTTTTATTTTTTTAGCTACTCTTTCTAATTCTTTTTTTCCTCTTGCAACAAGAATTATGTCATATCCTCTTTTGGATAATTCATAGCATATATTTTCGCCAATCCCTGAAGACGCGCCCGTCACTAATGCTTTCATTTACCTTCACTCCTTAATTCAAATAATATATCTCTTAATTCAACAGCTTTTTCAAAATCTAAATTAGCTGCAGCTTTTTTCATTTCCTTCTCTATCTTAATCATCATATCTTGTCTTTCCTTCTTAGACATCTTAACTTCTTCTTTATCGTCATCTAATCTATTACTAATTACATCTCTAATCTCTTTATATATTGTCTTAGGGGTAATTCCATGTTCTTTATTAAAGTTTTCTTGAACTGTTCTTCTACGATTTGTTTCTTTAATTGCCTTATCCATGGCATCACTTACATAATCAGCATACATAATAACATGTCCATTTGCGTTTCTTGCTGCACGGCCAATAGTTTGTATTAAACTTCTTTCACTTCTTAAGAATCCTTCTTTATTAGCATCCATGATAGCAATTAGACTAACCTCTGGAATATCTAATCCCTCCCTTAGAAGGTTAATACCAACTAAGCAATCATATTTACCACTTCTTAAATCGTGAACTATTTTTAATCTATCAAGAGTTTTAACCTCACTATGAAGATATGCAACTTTTATACCAACTCCTTCTAAATAGTTGGTTAATTCCTCTGCCATCCTTATTGTAAGTGTTGTAACTAATACCTTTTCGTTCCTTTCTCTTCTTTCATTAATTTCATTAATCAAATCATCAATTTGACCTTCAGATTTTCTAACTTCAATACTTGGATCAAGAAGTCCAGTTGGCCTAATTAATTGTTCAACAACTTCGTTATTGCATCTTTCTAGTTCATAATCACCAGGGGTTGCTGAAACATATATAACTTGTTTTATTTTTTCGTTAAATTCATCAAACTTAAGTGGCCTATTGTCAAGTGCGCTTGGAAGTCTAAATCCATAATCAACAAGTACCGTTTTTCTAGCCCTATCACCATTATACATTGCTCTAACTTGTGGAAGCGTAACATGTGATTCATCGACAAATAATAAAAAGTCATCGCCAAAATAATCCATAAGAGTAGTCGGAGTTTCTCCTTCTCCCCTAAGAGCTAAGTGTCTAGAATAGTTCTCTATTCCATGACAAAAACCAGTTTCTTTTAGCATTTCAATGTCATAGTCACATCTTTCTTTTATTCTTTGGGCTTCTAATAATTTATTATTCTCTTTAAAATATTTTATTCTTTCTTCTTTTTCTTCTTCGATTCTGCGAATTGCTTCATCTAGTTTATCTTTACTTGTTACAAAGTGAGTCGCCGGGAATATAGAAACTGTCTTTTTATTTGAAGTAATAACGCCTGTTAGAACATCAAATGTAGATAGTTTTTCTACTTCATCTCCAAATAGTTCTATTCTAATACCCTCTTTTTTCTCTGAGGCAGGGACTATATCAATTGTATCACCATGAGATCTAAAAGTACCTCTATGAAAATCCAGTTCATTTCTTTCATAAGTCATATCAATTAATCTAGAAAGAATCTCATCACGTTCAATAGTATCACCAACATTAAGTATTAACATATGTTCTAAATAGTCTTCTACTTCTCCAATACCATATATGCAAGATACACTTGCTACTACAATAGTATCGTCATAATTAAGCAGTGAACTAGTAGCACCATGTCTTAACTCATCAATTTCATCATTGATACTAGAATCTTTTTCTATATATGTATCACTTTGTGGTATATAACTTTCTGGAAGATAGTAATCATAATATGATACAAAGTATTCAACATGGTTATTAGGAAATAGTTCTTTAAACTCTGAATAAAGCTGGCCAGCGAGTGTTTTATTATGAGCAAGTATCAAAGCTTTTTTTCCTGTTTTAGCAATAATATTAGCCATAGTAAAAGTCTTACCAGAGCCTGTTACACCCTTTAGTATTTGTTCTTTTTTACCCTCATTAATACCATCAACTAACTTTTTAATAGCCTCTGGCTGATCACCAGAAGGTTTAAACTTCGATACTATTTCAAACATTTATATTTTCCTTTCCTTTATTTTATTTAATCTAGATATTTCTAAACCAGGTGCAGGCCTTTTAAGTGTTCTATAACTATTATCTTCGTTATTCCCTATATTGTTGCTCATCTCATCCCAAGAAACAG
>CAYOUK010000077.1:0-4693 GCA_964407175.1 uncultured Muribaculaceae bacterium | reverse complement strand
GATTATTTAAAAACTCTTGGTTTTGAAATAGATTATGTAGATAATAATGAAGAAGGTTTAATAGATTTTGATGATTTACAAAAAAAAGTTACTAGCGATACTATATTAGTAAGTATTGTATATGTTAATAGTGAAATGGGCATTCGTGAGCCACTTAAAACAATAAGACAAATAATAAAAAAAGCTAATCCTAATACTGTGTTTCATTCAGATATGACACAAGCGATTGGAAAAGTTCCAGTTAATTTACACGATGTTGATATGGCATCAATATCATCTCATAAGATATATGGTCCAAAAGGCGCAGGAATGCTATATAAAAACGAAAAAATAAACATTGAGGCAATTATACATGGTGCTGATAATACTCTTCGTGGTGGTACTCCGTCTTTACCGCTTATTGTTGCTTTCTCTAAAGCATTAAGACTTGCAAATGAAAATGTAGATAATCAAGCAAGTGTAGTAAAGATGTTAAACGAAAAAATAATTGAAGCTTTTAAAAGATATAAAGATATAAAGATTAATCAAACAAGTTATACAATACCACACATACTAAATATAAGTTTAATGAATATAAAACCAGAAACTTTTATTCACGCACTTGAAAAAAGAGACATATATATAGGTAGTAATACCGCTTGTTCTAGTGCTAAGGTATCTAAAACAGTTATGGAAGTATATAATGATCATGAAAGAGCTAGTACAACTCTTAGAATATGTTTATCATATATGACTTCATTTGATGATATAAGTAAATTCTTATATTCATTTGATATCGTATATAATAAATTAAATAACTTGGGGGAAAAAGATGAAAAAAATAGTAATAATTAAATACGCAGAATTAAATACTAAAAAAGATAATAAAAGATTCTTTCTAAAAACGCTAGCTAAAAATATAGAAGATAAACTATCTGATATAGAAAAAGAAATAGTTTATGATACTGGAAGAATGTTTATATATTCAAATGATTTAGATACTATAGTTAAAAGACTAAAGACTATATTTGGTATTCATGAAATAGAAATTGGTTATGAACTTGAAAGTAACTCTATAGATTATATAGAAGAAAGCCTAAGAGAACTTGTAAAAGATAAAGAGATATCTACATTTAAAGTAGAAACTAAAAGAAGTGATAAAAACTATCCATTAAAAAGCCCTGAAATATCTAAAAAAATGGGAGGAGTAGTTTTAAAAAATGTTGAAGGAGCTAAAGTTGATGTTAATAATCCAGAAACTTTAATAAATATCGAAATAAGATTTAATAAAGCTTATATTTATTTTGAAAAAGAAAAAGGGTTAGGTGGTTATCCAACTGGTACTCTTGGAAAAGGTATGCTTATGTTATCGGGTGGAATAGATTCTCCTGTTGCGGCATATCTTGCTATGAAAAGGGGAGTAAGACTAGAAGCAATATATTTTGAAAGTCCTCCACATACTAGTGATGCTGCAAAAGAAAAGGTAAAATCACTAGTTAAAGTTTTATCAAATTATTCTGGATATATAAAACTTCACGTAATTAATTTTACAGAGATTCAGGAAGCTATATATAAAAATGCACCACATGATTATTTGATAACTATCATGCGTAGAATGATGTATAGAATAAGTGAAAGAATAGCTAGAAAAAATAATGCCAAAATAATTGTTAATGGAGAGTCTATTGGTCAAGTAGCAAGTCAAACACTAACAAGTATTGGTGTTATCAATGAAACTATAAAAATGCCTGTTATAAGACCTGTTGCATGTTTAGATAAACTAGAGATAATAGATATTTCTAAACAAATAGGTACATACGATATTAGTATTCTTCCATATGAAGATTGTTGCACAGTGTTTGTGCCAAAACATCCAGTTATTAATCCTAGTTTAGATAAAGCAATAGAATATGAAAATCTATTTGATTATGATGATTTTCTAAAAAAAGCAATTAAGTAAGAAACAGTTATTAAAATAACTCCAGAAGATGATAAAAAATACTCTGATGTACTTTAATCGACATAAAAATCATATTAAATATAATATGATTTTTATGGTGATGATATGAGAACATTTTATATATTTAAAATTAACAAAGAATTTAAAACTCTAACAAAAAATAAACCATATAATCTTTATTTAGCATTAAATGACATATATAAGATGGATAAAAGAAACATTAGTATTGCTAGTCAAATATATTATAAAATATGTGATACAAATGATATAAAAAGACTAAGCCTTAAACTATTTAATTGTTTAAAAGATAGTGATTATTATACTAAGTTTAATAATAACCATCTAATAAATAATTTTTACACTAATGAAAGTTCAAAACTAACTGTTAAAAGAAGTCATTTGAAATTAAAAAGTACAATTAATCGCCCTTATTTCTTTAAGATATTAAAGCTCGTTCCTAATTTATTTGTTGTTGACTTTGTTTATAAAGATTACTTTTGGTTGTCATAACTTAGTATTTTTGTTAAAATATTTTTGAGGAGATGAGAATATGTTACACGATGTACTTTTAATTGTACTTGGTTTAGTAGTAGGTGCAGTTATTGGTTTCTTTTTATCAAAACACTTTACACAAAAATATATGAAAGAAAACCCACCAATAAATGAGAAAATGATTGAAGCAATGATGAGTCAGATGGGAAGAAAGCCAAGTCAAAAACAAGTAAAACAAGTTATGGCACAAATGCAAAGATATCAAAAATAGATGATATCTTTTTATTTATGTGATATACTTTTTATAGTAGGAGGAAGATATGAAAAAAAGAATAGCTAGTTTGTTAGTAGTACTAATTTCATTTTTTGTAGTTAGTGTTAATGCAGCAGAAATAAGGGATTGTTCAAATGATAATTACAGCAAGATTAATAATTTATCTTTTGAAGATAGAAAGGATATTCGTTTAACTCAAGTTGCTGATAGTCGTGCAAGAGTAGAGAATGGAGTTCTTATCATTAATGTAGCTACTCCAGATGATAAATTAATGAATGTAAATAGTGAATACAGATTTGATAATACAACTTATAAAAGTGTAGGTGGATACTTTTCTGTTCAAGGTTCTGGAATTTTTACAGTTTATGCTTTAGCTACTGATGGAAAAGTATATACTACATTTGTAGATTATAGATCTGCTGATGAAAATCCATCATATAAACCAGAATTAAAAGAAACACCACTAACTAATATCGAACATATTGCAACACCAGAAGATAGCGAAGAGTTCTATTTAATAGAAAAAGCTGAATATGCACCTCATCAAGTAGTATATGCAATTGATGCTAAAGGTGATGTGTATACAGACGAAACTATTGATAATGGTAATTTCTGTAAAGTAGCAAACCCTAATCCAGTTGAAGCGGAATCAACAGAGGAATCTACTGAACCAACAGAGAAAAAAGATGAAAGTATACTAAAACAAAATATTGAAGTTCCAATTTATATGGTTGCTGTTTTAGCAGGAGTATTTGGAATAGTTATTGGTTTCTTAGTTGGAAGAATAAGAAAAAAAGAAAACAACTAATGGATAGTTTTTAAACTATCCTTTTTTATTTTCTTAATATATGATTTAGAAATAATCTAAATTTTTGGAATACTAATGGACATAATTGTAATGTGCTAATTCTTGTGATAAGATATTTCTAATAGTTAAAAATCTAACAGGGAGGTTAAAATATGAATGATAAATTAAGCACGATAACAAATCTTTTTGAAGGAAAAGAAATAAGAAGTGTTTGGGATAGTGAGATGGAAGAATATTACTTTAGTGTTGTAGATGTAATTGCAGCATTAACTGATTCAAATATTCCAAAAAGATATTGGACTGACTTAAAAAGGAAACTAATAGACGAAGGTAGTGAAGTGTACGATAAAATCGTACGTTTGAAATTAAAATCAAATGATGGAAAATATAGACTAACAGACTCGCTTGATACTGAAGGAATATTTAGATTGATTGAATCTGTCCCGTCTAAAAAAGCTGAACCATTTAAATTATGGTTAGCTTCTCTTGGTAAAGAAAGAATTGATGAAGTATTTGATCCAGAAATAGCAGTTAATAGAGCAGTAGAGTATTATCGTAGAAAGGGCTATGATGATAACTGGATTAAAACAAGACTAGCAGGAATAGTCGATAGGTTTCAATTAACAGATATATGGAAAGATGGAGGAATTAATAAATCAGTTGAATTTGCTTTGCTTACTAATGAAATCTATAAATCGTGGTCAGGAATGAAAGCATCAGAATATAAAACATATAAAGGTCTTAGAAAAGAAAATT
This sequence comes from uncultured Muribaculaceae bacterium, assembly GCA_964407175.1. Lineage (GTDB taxonomy): Bacteria > Bacillota_I > Bacilli_A > RF39 > UBA660 > RUG11867. Next base: position 424 of record CAYOUK010000077.1, on the reverse strand, counting down.
TAAGGGATAATATGACTGATATTGAAATAGCTTTAACAGATTTAGGAGAAATTGCAACACGTGATATAGCAAAGTCTGAACATCCTCAGGGATTATCTGAAAACATGAGTGTTGCAAAACGAGGAGGAACTGTTGCAAAAAGTGCAAGAGATGCATATGAAAAAGAAACTAAAAAAATATTAATCTCTTATATATGATTTTATTAATACATCGAGTGCAAGTTCAATCATATCTCTTAAGTTTGTTTGTCTTTCTTCTGGAGTGATAATCACATCTTTTTGATATTTACTATCTACAACAGTAACCATGGTTGCTGTTTTTATATTTGTTATTTTACCAACGTGGTAAAGCGCGAACGCTTCCATTTCAACTGCGTCTGGATCATAGAAATTTAGTTTTTCAATTGTTGGTGTAATATCACTAT
>CAYOUK010000076.1:0-4717 GCA_964407175.1 uncultured Muribaculaceae bacterium | reverse complement strand
ATCTAACCCATGAGGATTAACAAACACTGTATCTTTCATCCCAAGTCCAAAAGCAGTTTCGTTCATCATACTAACAAACCCTTCAACACTTCCACCTGTATAAGCGGCCAAAGAAAGTGCAGCATCATTTCCACTTCTAAGTAGCAGTCCATATAAAAGATCTTTAACCTTTATTATTTCTTTTTCTTTAATGTAAATAGCACTTCCATATGCATCATTTACTTCTTTACCTATTTTCATTTTTTCATCTATATTAGCATTTCTAATTACTACTAAAGCTGTCATTATTTTAGTAGTAGAGGCGATTAAATCTTTTTGATGAATGTTTTTGCCATATAACACTCTCCCACTATCAGCATCTATAACTATTTCCATTGGTGCAGCATGAACACTTACTATAAATAAAAAATAAAACACAATAAAAAAAACTATTTTTCTCATATTATCACTCTAGAATAATATATGATTAAAATAGTTATTTAATGTTTTTTAACACTGACCTGGTCCAGTACAAACAACTTTAGATTCTTGTGGTTCATTATTTTTTTTATCTTGAGTTAGTCCAAATACTAATGCCCCCACTGCAAGCACTGCGATTACAATTATTATGATTTTTTTCATTAAATAGATAACAATTCGCTTTCTTTTTCTTTTATCTTCTCATCGACGATTTTATTATATTTATTGATAAGCTCTTGCACTTCTTCTAAATACTGTTTTTCTTCGTCTTCAGGAATTTCGTCTGCTTTTATCTTGTTATTTGCATCTTGTCTTGCATTTCTAAGCGCAATTTTTGCATCTTCTCCGTAACCTTTAGCTTGTTTAACGTATTCACGTCTTCTATCTTCTGTTAGTTCCGGAAGAGTTATAATTAGAAGTTCACCATTATTAGTAGGATTAATTCCCAGATTAGATTCAAGTATTCCTCTTTCAATATCCTTTAATAAAGATTTATCAAAAGGCTTAACCATTAGTTGTCTTGCTTCAGGCACAGTTATATTAGCTACGCTTGTAATTGGCACAGCGCTTCCATATGCTTCTACCATTACAGTATTTAACATATTAGGATTAGCTCTACCTGCACGAACTCCACCTAATCTTTTTTCTAAATTTTCAATAGCTTCTTCCATATTAAGTTCAGCTTCATCAATATAATCCATATTAACACTTCTCTTTCCATGCTTTGCTTGTACTAGTAAAATTATATCACACTTTTTTTGTTTAAGAAATATTTTATATTTCAAATCCTCCATCTACTCGAATTATTTGCCCAGTGACAAAATCATAATTTATTAAAAACTCAATACATTTAGCAATGTCTATCCCTTCGCCTTTTCTACCAAGTTGAGTTTTATCTAGAAGTATTTGCCATCCTTCATCACTTACATTTCTAGTCATATCGGTATTCATACAACCAGGGGCTATACTATTAACTCTTATATTAGATGGGCCAAGTTCTTTAGCAAGAGATTTAGTTAAACCGATAATTGCCCCCTTAGTAGATGAGTATAGCGAAGCATAAGCCCCACCATTTGTTCCATAAATACTTGATATATTAATTATAAGTCCACTCTTTTGTTTTAACATATGAGGTATAACTTCTCTACTCATAGCAAAAACACTATAAAAATTATTATCCATGACTTTTCTATATTCATCATCACTTACGTCTTGTATTAAACCTTCACTATCAATACCAGCATTGTTAATTAAACAATCTATTCTTCCATATTTTTCTATTACATATGAAACTAGACTTTGAATATTTTCTATTTTAGATACATCCTTTTTTAAAATATCGATATCTAAACCTTTAACCTCACCAGCTTTATCGTCTCTTTCTTTATAACATGTTACTACTTTATATCCCTTATCTTTTAAATACTCTACAGCACTTCTTCCAAGACCTCTAGTACCTCCAGTTAATAATACTACTTTTTCCATTTTATTCCTCCTAATAAAAAAGCATAAATTATATTTATGCCCTTCCACAGTAGCTGCCATCTATAGAAGAAACAAGAATAGTTTCTCCAGCTTTTATAAATAATGGTACTTTAACGTTTAAACCATTTTCCATAACAGCATCTTTATTAGCACCAGTTGAAGTATTACCTTTAACAGCATCTTCAGCTTTTTCAACTACATATTCTATTTTCTCTGGTAATTCAATACCAATTACTTCACCTTCATAAGTGTTAATTTGAATATTTAAACCTTCTTTTAAATATTTAGCATCATCACCTAATTGATCTTTTGTTAAAGTATTTTGATCATATGTTTCATTATTCATAAATACATATTCATCTCCAGATGCATATAAGAATTGAGATTTAGATTTATCTACATGTGCTTTTTCGAATTTAACATTTGTATTAAATGTATCAACGATAATAGCACTTGTTCTTAAATTCTTAAATTTAATCTTAACAAATGGAGAACCTTTACCAGGTTTAACATGTTGGAATTCAATTATTTGGCATAATTTTCCATCGACTAATATAGTCATTCCATTTTTAATATCATTAACATTAATCATTTTTTACCTCCTTAATTTTTCTTTTCTTTATGTTCAGTTACTTTTTTACATTTTGGACAATATTTATTTAATAGTAATTTATCAGTTGTATTCTTTTTATTCTTTTCAGTTGGACGAAGAATATGATTACATACACTGCATTGTAAGTTTATAACTTCTCTATTCTCATTTTTCTTTGCCATAATAGATGCCTCCTTTTTTTAAGTCATTAGTATTATAACAAATATTTAATTATTTTCAAATAAATATTGACTAAATTTCCTAGTAACTTGTAAATTTATTGAATATTTATATGTATGTTCACTTTTTTTAGTAGCAATATTAGGACTTACTATAATATATGCATATTCTGGATTTTCATATGGCATAAACATAGCAAAAGAAGTAGATATAGTTTCAGTATCTATTTGACCATCTAAATTCGTATCTAAAAAAGTTTCACTTGTCCCCGTTTTTCCAGCGCTTGTAAAACTTTTATTCGTATAATTCTTCCCTGTTCCAAATTCCATAACACTTTTAAGTCCAAGCTTTATTCTATCTATATACTCGGGATTTAAATCTACTTTAGATATTATTTTGCCAGGTTCGTTTTTAATTCTTGGTGTTACTTTAGTACCATTATTTGCAATAGTACTTATATATTGAAATAGTTCTATTGGTGTATATGAATCATATTGTCCAATAGCTAAGTTAAGAAGTAAATCATCACTTATCTTTTTACCTTTTAATCCACTTGTCTCATTTGGTAAATCTATCCCCGTTTTAGATCCTAAACCATATGATGCAAGCATATCTCTATATACTTTAAAATGATCACTATTTGCATTTAATAATCCATTATATTTATATGTTGGATTAGCAAGTCTTGTTGCAATTATAAACTGATAATAATTAGAAGAATATGCAAGTGCTTTTAAGTCATTTATTCTACCAAGTCTTTTATAACTACACTTTTCTTTTTCATTTTTAAGCTTTATACAAGAATCATTTACATATTCATCTATTTTTATTAAATTATTTTTATACCCAACACCTATAGTTGCTCCTTTAACAACACTACCAACCGTATAGCTTTCACTAACTATATCTTTAGTAATATCTATAAAGCTTCCATTAACGTATTTAAGCCCTAGCATTGCTATTATATTTCCGGAGCTTGGATTTCCAAGTACAACATAACTTCGGTCGAAATTCTCGCTGTTTGGGGCTTTTTTCGCTTTAATAATCTCTTCTTCTAATATACTTTGTAAATATAATACTTTATCTATATCAATTGATAAAACTAAGTCTTTGCCTTTATTACCTTTTTTTATTAGTTTTAGTTTTCCAAAAGAATACTCATATTTAGAATTAGTCCCTCTTAAATAATCGTCATATTCTTTTTCTAAATAACTAATACCTACTAAACTATTAAGGGGTACTCCTTTTTTTTCATAAGAGCTTTTTTCTTCATATGGTACTGCTCCAATATTTCCAAGAATACTTCTAATAGTATTACCATATGGATATACTCTTTCCCACATAACTGTAGTTCTAAGCCCCTTAATATTTAAATCATTTATTTTAGACAACTCTATATCACTAATACCCTTTTTAATTACTTTATCTTCATATGAATATCCATTATTTATAATGTTATATATAATACTAGCTTTCTTATCTATATCACTCATAGAATCAATCATAGTATTAGTAACTCTTTTATATTTTAAATCATCTATTTCTTTTTTAGATAAAAATCTATTCTTATATTTAGTCTTTTCTTTTTTAGTTATTAAATCATTACCATCATTATGTACCTTCAGATAATATTTTTTTAATATATTAATATCTATATTACTGATATCTAAATCTATTGCTTTAGCTACTTTTTTAGCAACTTCTAAATCGTTATTATCTATATTATCAAGTTTATTATATACAAGAGTATTAATCCCTTTATTATCTACTAAAACCTTACCATTAATATCTAGTATTTTTCCCCTTGGACTATCAGAAATTATAACTATTCTTTTAGTTGTATCCAAATACTGTTTATTATATTTGTCTTTATTAACAATACACAAATCATATAATCTATAAGTACATATAAAAAAGAATAATAATAGTATTAATATAACTAGTTTGTTTTTCATAATAATATTATGTAAAATTTTAATATACTTATTCATATATTATATT
>CAYOUK010000075.1:0-4894 GCA_964407175.1 uncultured Muribaculaceae bacterium | reverse complement strand
CATCATTTAGTCTATTTTTAAAACCATCGTTATCATATAGTGAAGTCCTATAATAAATATTTCTATATATATTTTCTTTAAAAATATTTTTCTTTTCAGCATATTTTCTTTTAAAAGCTAATACCATAAGAGTATTATTCATAACATCGTATAGTACTTCTTTTTTCTTTCTAACAGGGAATTTGTCGTTTAATACTGTCTCACCTATTTTTTTATGCGGTTTTATAGATTTATAAATGTTTAGAACAAACTCTTCCATTTCATCTATATCGATGTTTCCAGCGATAACTAGTTTTTTATTAGCATCATAATAATACATATCATATGCTTTTCTAGCTAATTCATATGTAAAAGCTTTGGTTTCTTCCTCGCTACCAAGAGTGTTATATGTTGCAGCTTTTTCTTCATAACCTGCATATAAATTTCTACCAGCGCAAGCAAAAGCTTTTGTATACTTTTTATCATTTATTTTTTTAAGTTCTTCAATAACGGCAGGTTTAACTTTTTCAATACTTTCTTTAGTAAATACTGGTTCGTCTATTATTCTAATAAGCTTTTCAATAGAATCTTTCATATCTTTATAGCCAAGGATAAAAAACCTAGTAAATCGATCGTGGGTTTGAGCATTCATATCATAGTTTTTTGATAAAAAATAATGAAGCATATTACCATATTTTGATTGCTCTAAAAGCATATGTTCAAGAAAGTGAGCCATTCCAAATGGTAGTCTTTCTTTTTTACCATCTATTGATACTTCATTAAACATACCACTATTTCCATAACCTATTATATAATTGGCATATGTTCTTTTTAAATTCTTATCAGAGTACATATATAAAGTAACACCATTTGGAAGTACTTTTTTATACATTTTCTTTATTTTTGGTTCCTTCATAAATATATGTACTCCTCCTTTCTAAATCATTTACGGCATCGATAATATCTTTAGGTGTTATCCCTTTTAGTTTTTCAGTAAATTCGTCATGTGTTAAGTTTAATTTTAATGACTTTCTTCTTACATATTCTAAATATTCAAAGTAATCTTCATCAATTAGAAACTCAACTTCCTCTGCCCTTTTAACAGCTTTTTCTAATAAATCTTCAACAAGTTTTTCGTCTTTTAAAATATTTAAGGCATCTTCTATGCCATTATGACATTTTTCTTTATTTTTTCTATCTATGTTAGAGATAACCATAAGAAAGCCGTATTCGCCACTAAAACCAGCGCTTGCACTATAAACAAGTCCAAGTTCATCTCTTAGTTTAGTATGCAAAATTCTACCAACTTGATTATTTAAAAAATACATTATAGTTCTATATAAATATCTATTATTAATATCATAATTCTTAACTGCATAAAGTTCAAAATATACAGAATGCTCTGCGTTTTTATCTACAGTTTTCTTATTGTATTTTTTGAAATTGTATGGAACAAAATAATCATCATTAATCTTATTTACTTTATTAAATTTAAACTCTTCTTTTAATATATTTATTTCTTTATCACTAAAGTCACCAAGAATTTGCATTGAAATAAAACTATTCATTAGTTTTTGATACATAGAATAGATCTTTTTATATGAGCCTTTGAAAATATTATTTAATTCATTTTTAGAACCAACTAAGTGATCTATACGATGACACTCTTTTCCAATGTATTTATTAAAGTAATAAACAGCTTTATAATCTGGATTTGTTAAATCATCTTTATATCCTTCCTTTAACTCCTTCAATTTTCTATTAAAAAGTTTATAATCGGGAAGTTTATTAGTAAAGTTTGGTTTAAACAAAACTTCTTTAGAAAAAGCGACGGCTTCTTCAAAAAAGTTTTCTTCGCCTAGTAGTTTTGGATTAATAAAGTTAATTCTAACAGTCACTAAAATTTTATCACCAATTGTATTAATGATGGGATAAACACCAATATTATATAATTCTTTAGTCCTTCTAATGTATAGATTCGGATCTTTATATTTTTTAGTAGTACTAAACATATAATCCGTAAGTAATAATAAATAGAAATAATTCTCTTTTGAACATTCCATTTCAAAATTCAAAAAGATATCCATAGATGAAAATCTATCAAATGGATAATATGTTATATCAAAGTTATCATTTTTTATTATTTGTTTTTTTAATGTCATTTAATCACATCGCCCTCTTAAACATCTTTTCTAATTCATAAACAGTAAATTTAATAATAGTTGGTCTTCCATGTGGACAGTTATATGGATTATCACATAAAACTAGTTCATCAAGTAAGAATGAAGCTTCTTGAAGAGTAATTCTTGAATTACCTTTAATACTCATCTTACAAGCGACTGTCGCAGCGACATTATCCATAAATTTTGACATGTCAAATTTACCATTTGTTTCAATTAATATATCAAATATATCTTTTATATTTTCTTCGCTTAATTTATCCTTAAGCCATATTGGATGAGAATTAATCTTAAATGTATTTATACCAAATTCTTCTATTTCAAAACCTAAGTCTTCTAAAACTGAAAGATTATTCTTAACAATTATAAAATCACTTTTAGATAGTTCTATATTAATTGGAACAAGCATATCTATAGATTTATTTGACTTAAGCTCATTAAGTGTTTTTTCATAGTTGACTCTCTCCTGGGCTGCATGTTGGTCAATTATAAATAGCCCTTCTTTATTTTGAGCAATAATATATGTTCCAAACGCTATTCCAACAGGATATAGTTCAATTTTTTTGAGTTTTTCGTTTTTATAATCGATTTTAAAATCTAGTTCCTTTTGTTCACTTTCAAAGTCCACATTTTTAAAGAAACTCTTTTTTATAACACTACTTTCTTCTATTTTTTCATCTAGATTTATTTCAAGTGGCTTAACTTCACTATCTTCTTTAAATAAATTAGATGGTAAGTTACTTTCTAGAGTATCTTCATTTGATATAGCATCAGGGACTAAAAGCTCATTATATAAAGCGTCTTTTATTACGCCGACTAACACTTCTTTTAGTTCTTCTTTCTTACTAATTCTAATATCTTGTTTAGTTGGATGTATATTAACATCTATTAGTGTTGGATCCGTTAGAATATTTATAACCGTTATGGGATGCATATCCTCTGGTTTATATGTATGATAAGCTTCTTCTATCATCTTATTTATATCATTATTCCAAATGGCACGTCCATTTATTATAGTAATCATTTTATTCTTAGTTTTTCTTAAAACACTTATATTACTAACATAACCATTAACATCATAATCGTCATTAGAACCATTTATTGGAATCATATTTGAGCTGACTTTTGGGCCAAATATCTCATGGATAGTTTTTAAAAGATCTCCACTACCACTTGTTCTTATTATTTCTTCTTGGTTATTAGTTAACTTAAAACTAATATCTGGATATGAAAGTGAAAGCTTTTCTACAAATGCCGTTACTAAAGCAAGCTCATAAGGTTCACTTTTTAAATATTTTAGTCTTGCTGGAGTATTATAAAATAAATCTTTAACGGTTATACTTGTTCCTCTTCGAAGTGGACATGAAGTTTTTTCTAGTAACTCTCCACCCTTGATAACTATTTTTGTTCCAGAATCACCATCACATGTTTCCATTTCAACAGATGATACTGCAGCGATAGATGCAAGAGCTTCGCCCCTAAATCCAAGAGTATTTATAAAGAATAAATCATCATCTTTATATATCTTACTAGTTGCATGTCTTAAAAAAGAGTTTTCAGCATCTACTTCATCCATGCCTATACCATCATCAACTACTCTTACCATTGTTTTTCCGGCATCTAAAAGATCTATTTTAATTGTTTTAGAACTAGCATCAATAGAGTTCTCCACTAACTCTTTAACTATATTTGATATTCTTTCAATAACCTCACCTGCAGCAATTTTATTGGCAAGGTTTGGTTTCATTACTCTTATTTTACTCATAATACTCCTCGTTTGATTATATAAATAATTTATACAAACTCGTTATAATATTATAGAATAACTACCTAAAAAAAACAAGCATCTATAAGTCATAATTTCATAAAAAAATCACCAATAATTAGTGATTTTATCTTCTTCTCCTAGTACTAACATTTCTTATCGGTTCTCCGTCCTCGCCTATCTCTACTATAGTTGTATCGGATTGCCCAATTTCTTCCATTTCATCAGGAAGGTAACTGCCTTCTTCTTTTATTACATAAGGTTTTGGTCTTTTACCTTCATCTAATTGATTTTGTGTATACTGTCTATGGGCATAGTCATGAGTAGTTGGCTTTTGTTGTGAAAACAACCTTCCTTCTTCTATAAGAGCTTGTCTTTCACTTTGCTCTGGATTCAATTCTTTAGGTTTTCTTGCTCTATCAACTTTGCCTTCTTCGTTTAATATGATAACGTTTTTTCCATCCATTTCTATTTGTCTTGTTTCATCTGGAATAAAAACATCTTTTCTTTCAAAATACACTGGTTTTTTAGATTTTAACATCCTGTCAGCCATATTTAAATATGCTCTTTCCAAAATATCTCTATTAACCTTTTTATTAAATAAACGTCTATATGAAGTGTCTAACTTTTTGTGTGTGGTTGAACTTGGCCATAAATTATTTTTAGGATCATATGGTTTAAAACGAGATTTATATTCTTTGATTTTTGATATAGTAATATCATATGGCACTTTTCTTTTATGATCTTTAAAGCTATCTCTTTTATCACGTAATTCTTCAATCATTAAATCACAAAATAGATTTATAACATCTGCTTTTTCTTTTTGAACTCTTCCAGTTATACTTTTTGGATTTAATTTTTCTTGAATTTTTTCAAAATCATAGTTAATTACTAAATCAAACTCCGTAAACTCCGTCATAAGTTCTTACCTCCAGTTATACTAGGTCTAATGTTTATATATTTAATTATT
>CAYOUK010000074.1:4098-4910 GCA_964407175.1 uncultured Muribaculaceae bacterium | reverse complement strand
TATAATCAACTACTTTATCCCTCAATTCTTTATCCTTTAGTGCTTTTATTCTTTCTGTATTATCTTCTTTTATCTTAGCAGCTTTTAATTCATCCATTGTGCATTTAGCAAAAAAATTATACTTCTTTTCTTTTTCGTTTGCTTCATTAATCATATATTTAATACACTCTTTTAATTCAACACTCATATTAGTATTAAAATAATTCTCATCATATTCATCCCATGTAACTTTACTATCCTTCTTTTCATCAACATATTTATATGAAGAATATCTAAGTTTTTTACCAGCACTAGTTAGCATTGGATCAGATCTTCTATTACCAAAAAGCATCTCTGAGTGATCTAGCGAAGACATCTCAAAGTTAATATAACCACATATTTCATCAAGAGTATTATCATCTATCTTATATTTATTTTGAACATACAAAGAAAGATCATAAGAACCTTTATCTTCTTCCATAGTTGGACTCATCTCATTAAAAGCATTATTAAGTAAATACATAACTTCCCTATCTCTAATATCTTCAAATAAATAATCATATAACTCATTATGAATATAATCATATGCTTTATCTACTTCATCTTCATCACTTAAATAACTCTTAATATCATTTTTACTTAAGTTAAGAATAACATCTTTGTTATCTACATACCAATATCTATAAGCTTTAACTAAATCAAGATTACTTCTATAGATATTTTTATCTTCACCAAAATACTTGGTAGGGCGAACACTTTCATAATCATTTACGGCTTTATCAGATATTTTTTTTAACTTAATAATAGTAACTAAATTAGCAGGAAAAGCATAT
>CAYOUK010000074.1:0-4088 GCA_964407175.1 uncultured Muribaculaceae bacterium | reverse complement strand
GGGTAAGTCACGCTCAATACTATTATAAAAATTTTCTATAATTTTAAATTCTTCTTCAGGAAATTCTGATATATTAGCTAACAACTTAGGAGATAAACTATGTTTAAATAAACCAATAAAAGGATGAATAGTCTGCCAGCTATACAGTATCTTGTCGTTTTTTTCATAGTCTTCAAAGAAATCATCATCTGTATCATATTCTAAAAACTTTAAATACTCAGCTTTTCCCTTATTATATACAACATCATACACATACTTATATATAAGTTTATTCTTCTCTAAAATAGTAAACAAAGCTCTAACACTGTCTTTGTATTTATCACTGTCTTCTGGAATAAGCCTACCTAAATGTTCAATTGGACACCCACAATGCGGACAAGAAAGTGCTTTACTACTAATTTCTCTCCCACACTCAACACATTTTATTAAAGCCATTATATCACTCCTATCATAACTAAAATAAGTATATCACATTAATGAATTTATAGTATCAAGTATTTTATTTTTCAACACTTTTACGATTTAACACTGATATGGTTTCAACGTGATAACTATATGGAAACATATCTAACATATATATTTTTTGTATATCATATTTTTCTTTTAATATATTTAAATCTCTTGCAAGAGTAATTGGGTTACACGAGATATAAATAATCTTTTTATAATTATTGTTCATTATTTTATCTATACCTAATTTAGATATGCCTTTTCTTGGAGGATCAACTATTAGAGTATCAGCATCTATCCCTTCCATTAAATTAAATGCGTCTCCACATATAAATTCTATGTTATTTCTACTATTCATTTTGGCATTTAATATACCTTCTTTAATAGAGTTCTCAACAATCTCAAGTGAATAAACTTTTGATGCTTTTTTTGCAGCGATTATACCAAGAGTTCCAACACCACTACAAAGATCTATTACTTTGCTTCCTTCATTAATGTTTTCTTCAATTAACTTAAATAATTCTTTATTAATATCTCTATTAATTTGAAAGAATGAATTATAACTTTCTTTAAAATTTAAATCATCAATTGTTTCAATAAAATGATTTGAACCATATATTACTTTATCATTATAAATAATACCTGCGATTTTATTTTTGCTAGTTAGGTGTTCTATGTTAACTTTATTTTCGTCTTTAGATTTAATATCAAGTATTATTTCTTTATTAAGATTAGTTTTAACTGTTATATCTCCATTAGTTAGATATAAATCATTTATATTATATAAAAACTTATTAATAGATTCTTCAGCGTTTATACATCTATCTATTTCAACTAACTCATGTGAACCTTTTTTATAAAAACCATATTTAGAATCATGACATTTTAATTCTATTTTATTCCTATAATAATCTTTGTTTTCTGATTGAATTACTTTAATTTGTTTATCTATGCCTACCTTATGAAGTAATATCTCACTTAGTTTTTCTTTTTTATATTTTAAAGTATCTTGATATGACATATTTCTAAGTTGGCATCCACCACATACTTCAAAATATGGGCATTTACTTTTTACTCTTTTTGGAGATTTTTTTATGTAGTTTAAAACAACTGCTTCATCATAACTAGGAGTACTATTAGTAACTTTTATTTCTACCTCTTCACCTGGAAGAGCATTTTCGACAAATATAACTTTGCCGTCATTATGCATTACTCCTCTTCCATAGTAATCTAGCTTTTCTATCATTTTTTCCTCTTATATGATTTTAACTTAGCTACTTCTTCATTAGTTAAAGTTCTATATTCATAGCTTTTTAAATCACCTAAATCTAAAAATGCAAAATTGGTTCTAGTTAGTTTTAAAACATCTATATGTAAGCTTTCAAATATTCTTTTTACTATATGATTTCTTCCTTCGTGAATTGTTATTTCTACAAAACATGTATTCTTTTTTTCATCTTTCTTTTTAATCTTTAATCTTTTTACATTTACTTTTTTACCATCGATAATCATATTGTTTTTAATTTTGTGATATTCTTCCATAGTTAAAACCTTATTTATTTTAGCTAAATAAGTTTTTAATACTTTAGTACTTGGGTGAGTTAGTATATTTGTTAATTCTCCATCATTAGTTAAAAGAATTAATCCCGTTGTGTCATAGTCGAGTCTTCCAACTGGATAGATTCTAGCATTTGTTTCTATTAAGTCAACTATCGTTTTTCTTCCCTTTTCATCACTAGTTGTAGAAACTACTCCTCTTGGTTTATTTAGTAAATAATACTCAAGTTTTTCCCCTTTTATCTCTTCACCATCTATTATTATTTCAGCGTTTTCTTGGACTTTTGTTCCAAGGGTATCTACCTTTTTGCCATCAACATATACTTTACCTGCTTTTATTAAATCTTCTGCTTTTCTTCTAGAAGTATACCCTCTTTGGGCAATTATAGTTTGAAGTCTTTTTTGCATTTATATCACCGCCTTAATTTTAGCACATATTTTAGCAAAACACCATAAACTATAATGAAAGGCAGGAGACTATTTATGTATTATTATGGATCAAGTGGTGGATATGGCTCAATGCCATATTATCAAAATCCTTACTATAATAATGGATTTGTAGGTTATACTCAGGGCCAAGGGTTCAATGCTGCATTATGGATAGTATTATTTATACTATTAGTAATAATCATAGGCGCAGGTTGGACTGGTAATGGAAAAGGCCCTTTAAAAAACCATTAAAAAAAGTATAGATTAAATCTATGCTTTTTTAATATTCATATATACCATGAATTTTATTTAGAGTTTCTTCATCCAACTCATTTATTTCCCATTTGTTTTTATTCTTTGTTAAGTTTATAACAATTGTATAATCTTTAGTATCTTTTACTTTTTCTAATAGATCTAAACTATAATCAGTATACTTTGATTCATCATATAAACCATCTTTATAAAACTTTTGTGGATTAGTCTCAAGTTCATTAAGGGCTTTTTTAGTTGCTCCATATAAGTCTTTAACTGTGATGTCAACTTTCACTTTCGCAGAACCCTTTTCTTCATTTATTGTTTCTTTTTTAATTTCATATTTAATATTTGAATATTCATCTATTATTACTTCTTTATACCTTTTCTTTTGTTTATCGTTCATAGTAGTATCTTTAAGCATGTTATCTAACTCGTTTACTATCTCTTTATCTGCTTTTATATATCCATTTAAAAAATCTTCTACTTTTTCACTTGGTGTCATTCTAAACATGCATCCAGTAAGTAGTAAAATCCCAAGTATCATTAATAGTTTTCTTTTCATCTTTAATCCTTTCAACTTTATTATGTCCTTATTATATCAAAATTATTCATTTTGTGATAGAATAAATACGTGGAGTGATGAATATGAAAAGATTAGTCTCAGGGATTAAACCAACTGGTGAGTTAACTATAGGCAATTATATTGGCGCAATTAAGCATTTTAAGGAAATGCAAAAAGAATATGAAACATTTGTTTTTGTCGCCGATTTACATGCCATAACAATTAACAATGATCCAGAAGAATTAAAAAGAAAAACTAAAGATATTATCGCTATTTATCTAGCGTGTGGACTTGATCCAGAGTATACAACATTATTTATTCAATCAGAGAATATGTATCATGCAAATCTTGGCTGGATATTTGAATGTAATACATATATGGGCGAAGCATCAAGAATGACTCAGTTTAAAGAAAAGTCAAAAAATAAAGAAAATGTAACAGTTGGATTATTCACTTATCCAATGCTTATGGCTAGTGACATTCTTCTTTATGACGCAGACGTTGTCCCTGTTGGAATTGATCAAAAACAACATGTAGAACTAGCTAGAAACATCGCTGAAAGAATTAATAATAAATATGGTGAAACATTTAAAGTTCCAGAGCCAATTATACCTAAATCAGGTGCTAAGATATATGATCTTCAAGATCCAACAAAGAAGATGAGCAAATCTGATGAATCTGATAAAGGCGTAATAATGCTTTTAGAAGACCCAAATAAAATTAGAAAGAAAATAATGTCAGCTGTAACAGATAGTGATAACAAAGTTAAATATGATGAAGAAAATAAACCGGGCATATCTAATTTATTAACTATTTATAGTAGTCTTAAAGATAT
>CAYOUK010000073.1:0-4994 GCA_964407175.1 uncultured Muribaculaceae bacterium | reverse complement strand
TAGATGAAATGGTTGTTGGAGTAAGAGATGGAGTAGAAGAAGATAGTAATAAAAGAAATCAAGGGGATTTTGCTTTGTGGTTTACAAAAAGTAAATTTGAAGATCAAGAACTTAAGTGGGATAGTCCATTTGGAATTGGTTATCCTGGATGGCATATAGAATGTTCAGGCATTAGTATTAAGAATCTAGGTGAAAACCTAGATATCCATTGTGGAGGTGTTGATAACATTTTCCCTCATCATACAAATGAAATCGCTCAATCTGAAAGTTATTTAGGCCATAAATGGTGTAATTATTGGGTTCATGTTGAGCATTTAAATTTAAAAGACGATAAAATGAGTAAATCGTCTGGTAATATAATAAGAGTTAATACTCTTGTTGAAAAAGGGTATAATCCACTTGCATATAGATATATGGTTATTAATAGTCATTATCGTAAAATACTAGAATTTACTTATGATGTCTTAGATCAAAATCAAAAGGCTTATGATAAACTAATTAATAAGATTGCTCAAATTGAGGAAGATGGAAATATTCAAGAAGCCGCATTTAATGATTATAAAGAAAAGTTTTCAAATGCTTTATCAGATGATTTAAATACTGCAAATGCAATTACAGTGCTTTATGATGTAATTAAAGATGATAGCATAAATGGGAAAACAAAAAGAGAAATCATTAGGGATTTTGATAAAGTGCTTAGTCTAAACCTAGTAACTGAAAAAGTTGATATGGTTCATCCACAAGATGAGGAGATAAAAGACCTAATTGAAAAACGTGCTGAATATAAAAAGAATCATATGTTCCAAGAAGCCGATGGTATAAGAGATGAATTAAAGGCCAAAGGCATAGAGCTAATAGATACTAGAGAAGGAACAACATATAAAATAATAGGACTAGAATAGTCCTATTTTTTTGCTCAGACTTGATTTTTTATGGTTTTATGATATAATATACCGCACTTAAAGGGGAATATGTGATGATTAAGCCTGAAATTGAAAACGCTGCATTAAACTCACCAGAAGATGCCGGAAGAGTTTTAAACAAGTTTGCAAAAGCCATTGAAAACGAGAAAAATCCAAAAGAAAAGATAAGACTAATTGATGATCTTGAAGATATCTTTGGTGCAGTTAGAGATAAGTTTGGTTATGAAGGTCCAATTTGGGGATTTTATAGTAAGGTTTATTTTACTGCTATTAATTCAAAATATGAAAATCAAAACATTCATTTTCAGATAGACTACTTTAAACATAAAGCAGTAGAGTATCAAAATGCTAAAACGCCAAAACAAGCTGAATCTATTCTTAGATGTATGAAAAGAACTTTTATGAGTTATAGACACGATTACCTTGAAAGAGGCGATTATGTTTCATCGCATTGGCTTCAAAGAGCTTTTGATGAAATTATGATGAATGTTTTTCCGGTTAATAGTATGGAAAATGAAGAAAAACAAAAAGGAAGTAAATAATACTTCTTTTTTTATTCCACAATAAATTGTGTTATATTTGACAAATTCCACATTTATGATATGATAGATATGGTGATAATTATGAGTAAGTATATAAGAATGAACAACAATGAAGAACATTTAAGTCTTGGTAATTTATTTAGAATTATTAAAGATATGGCTAAAAATAAGAATGATGCTTTGCAGTCAGATTTGTTCTGTTTGTTATTTGGAGTTAGAAGTGTTAATGATACAACCATTAATAACTACTGTGTTGGTTGCCGTAGTATTGGAGAAAAGTATAAAAGTATTTTTCTAGAAAAAGTTCATAATTATGGAAAAGATAGCAAGGTTTTTACAAAGGAAATTATTGAAATACTATCTATAATAGATGGTAAAGATTATAGTTCTTCTAAAGAACAAATTGACTTTATCAATTCCTCTAATTCTGCATATGAACTTGGAAAAAAACTTTATACTCTTGCAAATAACGATAAATCTGTTGACGAAAAGTTTGCTAATGCGCTTGGTTATAAAGTAAAATCTCATAATATTTATAGTGCTCTTTGTGATGCTTTTGTTTATATTGTGTTAAAAAAGAAGCAACCTATATATGAACAATCTCTAAAGAAAGAAGTTATTGAAACTGTTCTTAATGACACAAATATCAACAGTTCTTTTCTAGAAGAGTATCTATCACTTAAACTAAAAGAAGGCATTAATTATGATTATAATTTAAGAAAGATTGCTGATAGTGGTAACCCTTATGCTGCGTTTGAGCTAGGTCAAAAGGAGTATTATGGTAGTTATAAAGGCTACCCAAGGTATCATGAAGCATTTAAGTATTTAGATGAAGCAGCAGCTTTAGATCATGCAGAATCTAATTATCTGATTGGAAAAATGTTTGTTCAGGGGTTAATTGGATCTAAAAGCGATGATGATTTAGAAAGAGGATATGAATATTTAAAAAGGGCATATAATCTACATAGTGTATGCGCAGCTAATTATATTGGTAACATGTATCGAGATGGTATTCATCCATTAAAAAAGGATGAAACTATGGCAATATCATATTATAAAAAAGCTTCAAGATTTGAATACTCTTATGCACTTAATAATTTGGGCAAAATAATTGAAAAAGATAATCCTAAGAAAGCTTTTGACTATTATATGAGATCAGCAGAACTTGGAAACAGTTGGGCAAATAATAGGCTAGGAGAATATTATAGAATTAAAAACAAAGATTTAATCACAGCATATCAATATTATAATAGAGCTATAGAGGTTAATCATAGAGAAACTTTCTATTATGCTTATTATAATCTAGCTAAATATTATCTAATGCATGGTTATGGTGATATTCCAAAAGACGAGGCTAAAGCGCTTGAGTACTTGGAAGCTGCAAGTCAAAATAATTTATTTGAAGCTGATGTTGAATTATTCTTCTACTATCTATCAAGATTCATAGATAAAAAAGATAACTCAGCAAAAGAAAAAATATTCAATTATAAAAGAAAAATTGAAAGTAGTTCTAGATATGATGATGATATAAGAAAGAAAATAGAGAATAATATTAAAAAAGTAAAAGAAAAGAAAGAAATTAATCTAGATTTTTAAACTTCTTTCTTTTCTTTTTTCTGTTAATTTCAAATAGTAATGTACCAAAGAGCATTTTACTTTTATTTATTGGAGTAAATCCTCTAGCAGAGTATTTAAACAATTCAATATTTCCAAAATTTTGAATAGTTTGTTTTCCAAATTCAAATACGCCAGTTAAATTTCCATCGTTATCTACATATATTCCTTCAAGTCCACTATGAATTACGTTTCTTCTACTTAAAACCTTCATTTTATTAGCCATATCGTATGTAATTAATCTAGACTTATTGTTTTTGCCATAAGACTGGGATGCAACAAGATAATCTTTATATAAAGCAATTCCCTGAACAGCTAATCCTATTTTAGCTATTTCTTTTGTTTCTATTTCCTTTATAAAATCTTTTTTAAATTCGTATTCTATCTTAATTAGATGACTTCTAATGCCAAATGTTGATGTATATAAATCTCCATTAAAATAAAATATAGTAGCCATGTTATTTGGTGTTATCCCATCTATTTTTATATCGGTTTCTATTTCTTTAAAAGATTTATCTTTATAAGCATGTAATCTTCCTTTTGACCCCGTTACGAATATACAATCATTTTTAGGGTCATATGTGACCCCACCAACATGGGCTTTATGATTAAGCGTAACTACATCTTTTAGTTTATGAGATGTTTGATCATATATATATAATCTAGAATTATGCCCTTTTTTATATGCGCTTAGTATTATATCTTTTTTAGTCCTAGTATATCCTTGAACCTTATATTCGTCTTTTATAATATCGCTGTAATCCATAAGACCACTTCTTTCTAGAAAATTATACCAAAAAAATATAAAAAATGATATAATTGTATGACGTGGAGGTCATATGAAAAAACTTGTTGATCAAATACTAAAGTTTGGAATTGTTGGCGTTATTGCTACGCTTATTGACTGGGGTATATATTATATATGCATAAAATTTCTTGGAATAGACTACAAAATCGCTAATGTTTTAGGTTTTTGTATATCTGTTATTTTTAATTATACTGCCAGTGTTAAATATGTATTTGATGTAGATAAAAATAAAGATCCAAAGAGAAATTTTGCTATTTTTATGACGTTTAGTATCATTGGCCTCATTCTAAATGAAGCTTTATTAATTCTTTGTGTTTCTAAACTTCATTTTGGTGAAATGATTAGTAAAATTGGTGTATCTATTATAGTTATGACCTTTAATTTTGTTACAAGAAAAAAATTTCTGGAAGAGAATAAAAATAGAAGATAGTCTTCTGTTTTTTTATACTTTATTTTAAATATATAATTAGATATAATAAATATGAGGGTGTTAATATGAAAAAATTATTCTTTGCTTCATATAATCTTGATATTGGTGGTATAGAAAAATCACTTTTAAATATGCTAAAAAAACTAGATTACAACAAGTATGATGTTACTTTATTGTTGCAAGAAAAAGCTGGTGTTTTTCTAAAAGATGTACCCAAAGAAGTAAAAGTAGAAGAGTATAAGATTTCTAAGAGTAAAATTGTAATTTTAAGAAAGATAATTAATAGATTAAAAATAATAATTTATATTATTAGAAATTATAAAAAGTACGACTTTTCATGCGCTTATGCAACATATGATATGCCATCAACAATAATAGCAAGATATTTATCTAAAAACACATGTATGTTTGTTCATAGCGATTATACAAAAATATATGGCGATAAAGAATTTTATGGTTTTTTCGAGGAAAGAAAAATCAAAAATTTTAAACACTTAGTTTTCATTTCTGATTCTTCTAAAGATAATTTTGTAGATAAGTATAAAGAGTTAGTTAATAAGATAACTGTTATCAACAACCAAGTTGATTTAGAAGAAATACTAACTAAATCAAAAGACAAAATTGAAATAAAGAAAAAAGGTTATACATTTTTATTTATCGGTCGTCTGTCTGAAAAA
>CAYOUK010000072.1:2324-5021 GCA_964407175.1 uncultured Muribaculaceae bacterium | reverse complement strand
CTTGGTTCTACTAGATCTTCTGAGTACTTTGGAACCATATCAACAGTATCTTTATTTAAATCTCTAATCATTTCAAGCGCTATTTTTGATAATCTTGCTTCTGTATAACGCATCGCTGCTGGTCTTGGTGATTCAATATTACCGAAGTTACCGTGACCATCAACTAACATATATCTATAGTTGAAATCCTGGGCCATTCTAACCATTGCATCATATATAGAAGAATCACCATGTGGATGGTAATGTCCCATAACGGAACCAACCGTTTGAGCTGATTTCTTGTGTTGTTTATCAGGAGTATTGCCTTCTTTATACATGTCAAAAAGTATTCTTCTATGAACAGGTTTTAAACCATCTCTTAAGTCTGGAATTGCTCTTGAAGTAATAACACTCATGGAATAGTCTAAGAATGATTTTTGTATTTCATCAACTATGTTATTTTCTTCTAATCTGTCTAATCTTTCAATTTCTTCTTCCATAAAAACCTCCTATATATCTAAGTTTTCAACGTATTGAGCGTTATTTTCTATAAATTCTCTTCTTGGAGCTACTTCCTCGCCCATTAATGTATTAAATGCTTGATCCGCTGCTTGTGTATCTTCAACAGTTATTTTTCTAAGAATTCTCTTATTTATATCCATTGTTGTTTCATTTAATTCTGGAGCATCCATTTCGCCAAGACCCTTCATACGTGTAATTACATATTTAGTTTTTGGATCTAATGTAGCTAAATAAGCATCTCTTTCTTCTTCATTTAAAACATATTTGATATTTTGTCCATGTTTTATACAGAAAAGTGGTGGCTGGGCAGCATATACATGTCCTGCTTCAACAATTGGTCTAAAGAATCTATAGAATAATGTTAGAAGTAGTACTCTAATGTGCGCTCCATCTACATCAGCATCACTCATTATTATTATCTTGTGATATCTTAGCTTAGATAAATCAAAATCTTCCCCTATTCCTGTACCAAATGCCGTTATTATTGATTTTATTTCTTCGTTTTGAAGAGCTCTATCAAGTCTAGCTTTTTCTACATTTAGTATTTTTCCACGAATTGGTAATATTGCCTGAGTCATAGCATCTCTACCCTTAATAGCAGAACCACCTGCAGAATCACCCTCGACAATAAAGATTTCTCTTTCTGCTGGATCTTTTGACTTACAATCATTAAGTTTTCCTCCGAAATTAGCAAATGCATCGTCGTTTTTCTTAATAACTGTTTCTCTTGCCCTTTTAGCTGCAAGTCTAGCATGAGATGATGTAATAGCTTTTTCAACAATTATTCTTGCATCACTTGGATTTTCCATTAAATATCTTTCAAATCCTTTACTAAATACATCGTCTGCTATTTTTCTAACTTCAGAGTTTCCAAGTTTAGTCTTAGTTTGTCCTTCGAACTGAGGATCTGGGTGCTTACAAGAAATAATCATAGTTATTCCTTCTCTAACATCATCACCAGTTAGTGAATCATCTTTTTCTTTTAACATATTCTTACTTCTAGCGTAAGAATTCATTATTCTTGTTAAAGCTCTTTTAACACCATCTTCGTGAGTTCCACCTTCGTGTGTATTGATATTATTTGTATAAGAATATAAATTTGGTTGATATGTAGTGTTATATTGCATTGCTATTTCAATTGAAATACCGTCCTCTTCACCTTGAAAATAGCATATATCTGGATGAATTGGTGTTTTATTTTCATTTAACATTTTTACATATTCAATAATTCCACCTTCATATAAGAATTCATCTTTTTTATTATTACTTTCATCCCTATCATCAGTTAATATGATTTTTAAACCTTTATTTAGAAAAGCTATTTCTTGTAATCTATGATATAAAATGTCATATTTATATTCCGTAGTTTCAGTAAATATTTGTGGATCTGGTTTAAATTTTACTGTTGTTCCAGTCCTATTTTCGTCACATTTGTCTATAACTTTTAGGTTTTCAACAGGTTTTCCACCATTTTCAAATCTTTGATAGTATACTTCTCCTTTATGATATACATATACTTCTAGCCAAGATGATAACGCATTTACTACGCTGGCTCCTACCCCGTGAAGACCTCCTGATACTTTGTATCCTCCTCCACCGAATTTACCACCTGCATGAAGTACAGTAAATATGGTTTCGATAGTTGACAAACCTGTTTTTTCATTTGTTCCTGTTGGCATACCTCTACCATCATCTTTTACAGTAATACTGTTATCTTTTTCAATTGTTACATATATATCATCACAATATCCAGCTAACGCTTCATCAACGGAATTATCAACAATTTCCCATACTAAATGATGTAATCCCCTCTCACTTGTTGTACCAATATACATACCAGGTCTTTTTCTAACTGCTTCAAGTCCCTCTAAAACCTGAATATCGCTATCTGTATATTCTTTTTCTACTTTAGTATCATTCATATACTTTTTTCACCACTTTCTTATTTTTTAGTTCAAAAACTGTACAATTATTAAGAATTTTTGTATTTATATGCTTTAAATCAGTTGTTGTAATAAATATTTGTAAGTTCTTATTTAATTTTTTTAATATATTATTTATTTTTTTGCCGTCTAATTCGCTAAATAAGTCATCTAAAATTAAAATTGGATAAATTCCCTTATCTTTGATAAAAATCTCAATTTCGGCTAATTTAAGACATATTACGGCGTTCTTTTGTTCCCCCTCTGATCCAAA
>CAYOUK010000072.1:0-2314 GCA_964407175.1 uncultured Muribaculaceae bacterium | reverse complement strand
TTGAAGCTATCACCTGATAATTTTTCCCCAAATATTGTCCTATCGTTTTTGCTTTTGCCGGCGACTCCACTATAAAGAGGTTCATATCTGTTGCATTTATGCGCTATGGAAGTGAAATTGTAAAATGCAAGTGTGAAAGGTTTTGTGAATTATCCAATGAAATATAAAAAAATATGCGTTAATTATGGCGTTATTTGAATTTTTAGAAAAAACTACGTCATCATGATTAATACCTATACTTGTTTTACCTATTGATAAGTCTCTATCTAGATAATACCTATATTTCTCCATTAATTCTTCTTTCGTCTTATTTTTATAAGAACTAACATATAGCACTTTTAACCCCTTATTTTTAGTTATTTTATAATTAATATCATCATAGTATTTGTTAATATTATTTATAAAATCATTTCTCATTTTAGAAAGCTTTATTCCTAAATCTATTAGTTTTTCTGTTAGAATCCATAAATAATCAGGACTTGCTAAATTATTCACATACATTAGTTTTAAAAAAGCATTTCTTTGTTTTAATACTTTGTTATACTCATTTAAAATATGTAAATATTCATTATTTAACTGTGATATTTCAATATTTAACATATTTCTCCTATTACTCGGAGTTCCTTTTATTATATTAATATCTTCTGGAGTAAATAATACTACGTTAATTTTTGAAATATAGTTACTAAGTTTAGGTATCTTATTATTATCAATTTTAACTATTTTTCCATTATCTGACAAAGTAAGTTTATAATCATGAGTTATTTTATCTTTAACCCTTCCCTCTATACTCATAATTTCCTGACCTTTTTTTATAAGTACTTTATCAAGACTTCCCCTGAAAGATCTAGTAATAGCAAGCACATATATTGCTTCAACTATATTAGTTTTTCCAGAGCCATTAGGACCAATAATAATATTTTGCTTACTAGAAAATTCCAAATTTAATGCATCATAATTTCTAAAGTTATATAATTTTAAATTGATAATTTTCATAATTGCCCTCTAAAAACTCTAAAAATAAATATACTAGGTATGCACGTATAGCTATACCTAGTTATAATTATATCACAAAATGGGCCTTTTTTAAAGGTTTTTATTAGATATTTTAGCTAAATCTTCTTTTCTTTTTCGAACTACTGATTCTAGTCTTGTTGCTCTTAAAACTTGATTACTAATTATTTCTTTTGAAATTGGTAATTGTATTGAAAAATTATTATAAAATTTTACAATACTATTAATACCATATGGTCCATAATATTCTAAGTTATTAAGCGATATCCACGAACATGTGTTTAATCTTGGACTTTGTGTAGGAAAGAATATCATATTTGTTGTATCTTCGATAACTATTGGAGATTTATGAGTTACACCAATTAGTTTAACTGTATTCTTTTTTCTAAGATCATAAGTACTACCATAGTATTCACAGTTATCTTCAATAATCTTTTTTGCAGATTGATTAACTATTATAATATCGTTCTTTTCATAAACTTTTGTTCTTCTCTGCCCTATTGGAATAACCGCCAATGTATTTGGACTAATCTTATAATTTTCCATATTTCACCTCCTGACGAGGTCCCTTATACTATATTTATTTGTCGAAAAATGTCGATTTTTGTCGAAAACTATAAAATAATAATATTTTTGCCAAAAAAAAAGACTTTTTAGTAAGTCTTTATTGGTAATATTAATTGAATAAGTGTTTCATCTTTAGCTGATTTAATTACTATTGGTTTAGTTTCACTATTAAGTAGGAATATTAATTCATTATCATCAAAAGTTCTTAAAGCTTCAAGCATAAACTTTGAACTAAATGATATTCCAATATTAATTCCTTCACTTTTTTCAATATCGATTTCTTCCTCTGTTCTACCTATCTCAGAAGCAAATGATGATATAAGTAAACTATTATCTTTAGTTTCCATCTTTACTATGTGTAAGTAAAGCTGCCCTATCAATTGCATCATAGAATTCTTGATATTTTGCATTAAATATTATAGCAAAATTATCTGGAATTAAATTATTAGTATTAGGATAATTACCACTTAATAAATTAGTTTGGAATTCAATATTCTTATATATAAATAGTACTTTATTAGAAAATACATGCATTTCAACTACTTCATCATCAGTTATTATCTTATCTATTTCACTAATATTATTACCTGGTATAGTAATATTAATTTCTTCTTTAACAAATTCTTTTAAATCTACAGTTTTTTGAAATACTTCTTCCGGAGCATTTGCTTTGTTTGGATAATTATTTATTAATATTAATTGACTTTTTAATCCATAATCAAATTATACTAAT
>CAYOUK010000071.1:0-5073 GCA_964407175.1 uncultured Muribaculaceae bacterium | reverse complement strand
TTAGAATAGAGTGGTGTATATATGAGTAAAAAGGAAATAAAAAAAGAAGAAGTTGTAAACGAAGAACTTCAACAAGAATTTGAAGAAGCAAAAAAAGAATTTAATGAAATGACTGAGCCAGAAGAAACTCCAAAGAAAAAGAAAAATTACACTTCAGTTATAGTTATTGCAGCAATTCTATTAACCATAGGACTAATCTTTGGTGTTACTAAAATGGCTAAAAACTATAAACAAAAGACATATGGCGATATGAGTACAACAGTTGAAAAAGATGAAAAAGCAAAAGAAGTAAGAAATAATCTTTCAACTGATAAAAAAGAAATAATTGGTGTAAAAACTGATGAGAAAAAAGATGCAATAAACGAAGTAATAAAAAACGAAGAAAAGAAAAACTCTACTGATGCATATAAACAATATGAAAAAATGAGTGATAAACAAAAAGCAGCTCAGACAGTTATTCCATCTAAAGAAAAAAGTCCATATAAAACTGTTGACGAAGTTAAAGATGTAATAAAATATGACGAACAAGGATTACCTAATAAATTTAACTTAAATAATACTCTAACTATAAAAGTCCCTGATCAAAAAAGTTATGATTTATCATGGGCATTTGCATCTATTAAAACTGCAGAAACAAATTATGCATTACATAACAACAATAAAATGCCAGATTTATCTGAAATGCACTTAGATTACTTTTCATCTAGTGACTATTATGGATATAGAGAATTACATGGGGCAGGTGGATTCTATAACTTTGAAGAATATCTTGTAAGTAATGGTGGATTAGTCACTGAAGAAAATATGCCTTACACTGAAACTAAAGATAGTTCTAAAGTGACAAATAATAAAAACGATTATTATGTAAATTCTACTATATATTATCCGGATATTTACTATCTAGAATATGATGAAAATAGTAATAATATCGTTAAAGGTGAGATGTTTAACGACTATATTAGTTTATTAAAGTATCACCTTGTTCATAATGGAGCTTTATATACCACTATATTAAAACCAACACCAGGAGCTTCTTATTTTAATAGTAAAACTAATGCATTATATAATGATGGAAACTATGATGATTGGTATAGTTATTATTCAAATAGACAAGCTGCTACTATAGTTGGTTATGATGATACATATTCTAAAGATAATTTTAATACTAGTTTAAAACCTTCAAAAGATGGTGCATTTATTGCAATGATATCTGAAGGAGATAAATTATATGATAAAGGTTATATATACATATCATATGAAGACATGGTTGTAACTGGTGATGTACACGGAGTTATATCAACATCAATTGATGAAGCGCTTAAAGTAAGTGCTGTAAAAAGTCCTATTATTAGAGATCAGTTACTTAAGAATTATAACTATGCAGCGATTGAAATAAACGGAGAAAAATATATTCCACAGATAGCTCTAAATATTCCTGCACAAATTGATCTTTCAAATATGAATCTAACTGAAGATGATATTTCAGAATTAAATGTTTTTGAATATATTCAAAGACTAGATTTATCTAATAATAATTTAAGTGATTTTGATTATTTAATAAACAATTTATGGAGAGTTGAAGAACTAGATGTTTCAAATAATAACTTTACATACATTCCATCAGATTTACCAGATAGAAATATATATTATATTAATTTAGAAGGTAATAATGTTAGTGATATAACAGGCCTTAGAGACTTAAATGTAAGAATACTTGATATATCAAGTGATAACTATGTAACAGGTTTTTCAGCATTAGATAATCTGTTCGCAGTTGATATTAAAAATACTGACTTTGACATTCGTGGTTTAGAAACCAAACATGAACTTAGCCAAGTTAGCATAACTAATACTGATTTAAGTGACACTACTATTTCATTAGATAATTTGTATTCATTTAAATGTGATAATTGTAGTATTTCATCACTAGATAATATTGATGCTCATGATGTATATACATTAGAGTTACCTAATAATACTCTTACAAATTTAAATGGCATTAATAAGTATAAAGATCTATCTGTACTTAATGTATCAAACAATACTCTAACAGACATTTCGGGAGTTAAAGATGCAGACAAATTAGTTTCTTTAGATATATCATTTAATCCAGATATAAAAGATTACACACCACTTAAAACGTTATATGAACCAAATGATTATCCGACATATGAAGAGCTAGTTAAAGATTGGGCTGAAGCTCCATCTAAAGATAAAGTAGATATTAAGTATAATCATAGAGATGAATATGAATACTTAAACGTATCAAATAATAAGATCTCTGATATATCATTATTCAATGAATTAGATGTATATAATTTAGATTTATCAGGCAATGAAATCTCTGATTTAAGTAGTTTCAATAACGAAAATATTATGGAAATAAATCTTGCATATAATAAAGGACTAAGTAATTTAGATAAATTAAGTAAAGTTCGTGGTTTAAATGTTTCAAGCAATAATATCACAGACATAAGTGATTTAAGTAAATTTAATAATCTAACTTGGGTTAACTTATCAAGTAATGATATTCAAGATATAACACCACTAAATAAACTTGGTAGATTAAACTTTGTTTCTTTAGAGAATAATAGTAATCAAGTAGGAATACTAAATAACAAGAGTATTGACCACTTAAATATCGCTAATTGTGATTTAGAGAGTTTAGATAATTATAATATTGAAAATATATCACTATTGAACATATCAAACAATAAAAATCTAGAAACAAAACTATCTAAATTAAAAGAAAATACACAAGAATATTTCAACTTAATCGCAAAAGGATTAGATGTCGATTACGATGAAATTAAAGACTTAAATACTCCAAAAAGACACGTTTATTTAGAAGGTTTAACTATTACATATAAAGCCAAGAAAGACGGCAACAAGGTTATAATTGAAGATAATAATTTAGCTAATACTTTATTTGAATATACAAGATATGGAATGCTTAAAACAGAAAGTGGCTTTGTTGGAAGACTTGGTAAGACTATTGATTTAGAGTATGATGATGGTAAAATAAACGCATATATTGAAGATGGCGCATATTACAATATAAAATATTAAGGTTACAATTTGTAACCTTTTTTTGACCAATTGTATAAATAATGATAAAATTTATATGAGGTATATTATGGGTTTATTTAAAAAGAAAACAGAAGTTGAAAAACTATATGAAGATGTCTATCAAGACATATTAAAATACTCTTTTATAGAGCTAGCTAAAAAGGGCAAAAGTTCTAAAGGAACTTGTCTATTAAATAAAGGTGATATCGATTTAATTCTTTGTTTTTTCCAAAATGGTGAAGTAAGTTCACTTGAAGACTTTAAAGTAAGGGAAGTACTAGCCAGTAATAAAAAAAGTGTATCTATAGAAGAGTTATTTAGTAGGGCAGCATCTAATACAGCGAATATAATATTTCAGTTATATCATATAAAAACTGGTAACTATGCATTAACATATAAAGAAGAAAAGGGTGTTCGAAGACTTGATTTGCCTGAAGAAATTGGACTTGTTATTGATGAATCATCGTTTCTTTTTGCAAAAGAATATTTTGTAAAAAAAGGAAAGAAATCAATTACAAAAGATTTTAAAGGAGATGCTATAATTTGTGCTCCTACTAAACATATGCTTTTATATGGTGATTCAAATAATAGAAGTATAAAGAGAAACATGGTTAAATATATGGAAGATATATTACCAAAAAAAGAGAAGCCACTTTCTAATAAATATTATAAATATAATGAAAAAGGAGAGCTTCAAGAAGTAGGTACTTTTGAGCTTTTTAAGAAACGTAAATCTTGACTAAAACAGCGATTCGTGCTAATATTTATCTTGCTGATGCACCCATAGCGCAACTGGATAGAGCGTTAGACTACGGATCTAAAGGTTAGGGGTTCGAATCCCTTTGGGTGCACCATAAAAAAATAAAGGAACAATTTGTTCCTTTTTTTATATGTCATATTGAAATAAAGCGCAGTTACTAATTTTAAGTTTTCTCAGATTTTCATCCTCACTAAATCCAACAATACTATAGTGAAGCGCTCTAATAAATGCAGCATGCGATACAACAAGTATAGTTTTATCAGGATAATTTCTTTTTATATCTTCTAAAAAGTCACCAGCTCTTTTAAATATACTTTGAACTCTTTCAATATTTGCACCAAGATCAGTATTTAACTTATAATCCCATGATTTTTCATGATTATAAGTGTTATATTTTTTCCCTTCAAAGTCTCCAGTATTACGTTCGATTAATCTGTTGTCAATTATTATTTTTGTTTTATTGTTATTTATTATTTCGGCGGTTTCTTTAGCTCTTTGAAGAGGAGAAGAAAGTATTAAATCAAAAGAAATATCATTTAATTTTTCTTTTAATTCATTAGCTTGTTTTCTTCCATAATCATTAAGAGGAGTATTGCTAATCCCTTGAATTATACCATTTAAATTATTGTCGGTTTGTCCATGTCTTACTACATATAATTTCATATTTACCTCATGTAATAATATAACATATATTTTCAAATAAAACAAAGTATGAAATCATTAGTATTATTGCTTTAAATCTGCTGTGTAAACTGGACAAATATGGTAATATGTTGATATAAAATAAAGAATAGTAGGTGATACATAATTAAGCTCGTAAAAATCACTTGGAATATATATACTTGGATTATATTCATAATTGCAATTGTCATAGCAGTTTTGTTCGTTATACCAAGAGCTTTTAAAGTATATCCTTATGCTGTTACAAGCGGGAGTATGGAACCAAAATATAAAGTAAATTCAATTATATATGTTAAAAAGACTTCTCCAGATAATATTAAAGTTGGAGATTCGATAACGTTTCATTTAAGTGAAGATTTAATAGCAACTCATGAAGTGTATAAAATAGATAAAACTAAAAAACTATTTTATACAAGAGGAATTAATAATAAAGAATGAAAACGGTACTATTATTAATCCAAAAACATCAGATAACTTTAAATTATATCTTTATATAGGAATAATGATTGTATCAGTGTTAGGTGTAATAATTACTTTCATATATAATAAAAAGCAACCAGTAT
>CAYOUK010000070.1:4795-5212 GCA_964407175.1 uncultured Muribaculaceae bacterium | reverse complement strand
ACTTGTTATTCAATATAATCTATTTTAGAGCTCCATAGATTTGCCAAGTTAGTTCTGTATAAAACTTTTGCGTTTTGAACACTTTTACTATATTTCATAACATCAATTAAAGTTGTTTCTGCATGAGGGGCAGAGTTTATTTTAAGTAATATATAGTTTTCTTTGTTATAGCTAGTATATATATATCCAAACTTGTTTTTAACTATTATATGATAGTTATTTTTATAAGAACTTATAATATTATATATTTCAAATAAGTCGTTTATTGGTCTATTATATTTAACAAAATAAAATTCTTGATAATCTATATAAAAAAAGCATTTATTATCATTTATAAACTTTATATCATCAATATTGATATCATAGTAATAACTTAATATATTTTTCATATAATCACCTTTATATATATGAAAAAAA
>CAYOUK010000070.1:0-4780 GCA_964407175.1 uncultured Muribaculaceae bacterium | reverse complement strand
TGCGCTTGGGCCAGGTACTTCCGCTTGTGGTGCAAGTGGAGGTGCTGCCTCTGGAGCAGGTGTTTCTGCTACTGGTGCTTCAGGAGTTGCAGCTGGCACTGCCTCAGGTGCTGCAGGTGCAGTTACTTCAGGCACTGCTGGTGCAGCAGGTTCTAGTGCAGGTGCTGCCGGTACTTCTGGTGCAATTGGAGCTTCAGGAGCTACTGGTGTCTCTGGAACAGCTGGAGTTACTTCACTAGGTGCAGGAGCTGTTTCTTGAGCTACTACTTGTGAAGTTATATCTTGAGCTGGAGCTGCTTCAGGAGCAGGTGCTTCAGGAGTTGGCACTACTGCTTCAAGTGCTGATGCTTCAGGAGTTGGTTCTAAAGTAACCGGTGTTACCTCTCCAATGCTTTCAGCAACTTTTTCAGCATGCTGTTCATTATGTGTTTTAATTAAATCAAGTGTTGCATTATAACTTTCAGCGGCTGCCTTTTCTTTTGCTTCTAATTCATCTATATTTTTACGCATTTCTTCGTATTTTTCATGTATTTTATCTATATCAATTCTTTCACCATTTATATCTGCTGAAGCAGATTCTAAAGGTGTTTCTGCAGGTGCTTCTGGTGCTGTTATTCCTGCAAATGGATCAGTTGTTGGTCCTTCTGTAGTTGGTTCTACCTCTGGTAGTGTTATTCCACTAGGAACTTCTGGTTCTGCTGGTGGAGTTACCTCTGGTGCAGGTGGAACTTGTTTTTCAAAAACTGATTCTGCTTCTGGCGCAGGAGTTTCAACCTGAGGTGCAGCTGGTGCTGCCTCTGGTGCAGGTACTTCTGGTACTGCAGGTGCCTCTGGTGCTACTGGAGAAGCAGGAGCAGGTGCTTCAGGAGCTGCTGCTGGTGCTGGTGAAACTTCCGCAGGAGCTGCGGCAGGTGTTAACACATTTGCACTTCCAGCATCTTCTGAAGAGCTAACTGCATCTTGATATACTTTAGCGTGTTTATTAACATAATCATAACTAGTAGGCATTGCAATTCCTTTTTCATCAACTATAATCATGTTTTCTTTAGAAGGAAGATATTCTACCCCAGCAAGAGGAGCATCTTTTAAAACATCACTCATATATCCCTTTAAGATAGTCCAATCTTCTTCTGTAATTGGTACATCAACCGCAGGATTACCAGTTTTTTCCTTCGCTACATATATTTTAATAGTTTGATTAGTTGGATCTTGTGATAATTCATTTAATGTATAGTAAACATATCTTGCGTCATTTACTTTAAAATAGCAAATAACAGATGCATTTACACTTGAACCATCAGCTTTTGTTATTAATACATTTTTCATTGCAATCCCTCTTATTCTAGTAAAATTTTAACATAAAAAAAGATTATTATCAACCTTTTATTTTCTTGAGTATAAAATAGCGACAACCGTATGCACAGTACTTTTCTATGTACTCATCAATGCCTGCGGAATCATTAATTTTTTTGAAATTTTTATGGCCTTTATCGTTAAAACCTTTAAGTCTTAATTTACCATATGCCCAGTCACCAACTACATAATCAAATTCATCAAAATAGTCTGTTAATCTTTCTTTTACGATTTCTTCTTCGTATCCACCTTTTTCATCTTTTATAAGTTCATAATTGTTGTTATTAATTGTTATCATAAAACCTCCCTATATATGTAAAAACATGTATATTAATCCAATAGACACTTCAGTTGCTATTATACTTAAAATTAAGAGAATGTCTACAAAACCATTACCACTAGATAAAACAGAATTAAATCTTAGTTTCTTTTTAGGAGGTGTTACTGCATCTATTCCTTGAGCTATTCTATCATTAATATAGTTGTTTAACTTATTAACCATCCTATAATCCATGTTTTTAACATCGTCAATAGAAACACCAAACTTAGAGTAAGTTATATCATCTAATAATTCTACTCTTTGCTCTGTAAGTTGAACTCTATTTCCAATTTTATTTCGCTCTTGTTTATAGAAGTTTTCAACTCTCTTAGGATCATTACTATAATTAAAATGCATTTTTACAGTTTGATGATTTTTAAGCATGTCATTTTCAAATGAAGATAATTGAGCTTCTGTAACATCGACAAATGCTGACATAAATTCATACATTTTAATTAAGTCAACATCTATATTACTCATTATATCTGTCTTACTATTTGGATTTTCTTTTATTCTTTCCTTAAAATGTCCATATGCTTCCAAGTTATCCATAAAATTAGTATATATATTCTCAGACAACCCATATTTTCTCATCACTTTATCAAACTTTTCAAGTGATTTTTCTTTGTAGGCTTCGACAATATCTTGGCCATATATATGAACAAGACATTCAACTACGTGGCACTCAAAAGCATCGGTATTTTTAATACCTAGGTAATTCTCAAAACCAAGAGTTAAACATTTATTAACAAATATACTTTCGGTCACGATATCCTCCTACTATAGGTATAGTATACCACAATTAGTTCTTAATTGGTATATTTATTGTTTTATCTGTGCTTCTTTTATCCCCTTCATAATAATCTGGAACCTTGCCACTTATTATTTTACTATCTATTAAACTAGAATAATTACATTCTTCATTTATCGCCTTGAAAGCTAAATTATATTCAAGATTTAATTTAACATCTATATATATTTCTAGTAAAACACTATTTATTCCATATTCTAAGACCTTTGTTCTAACTTTACCAAAAGAAGAACCAACCACATTTATTTTAATTGGAACTTTTGGTCCCATATTACTAATTATTTTATTATTACTTACAATTCCAAGTGGAACATATATAGTGTATTTTTCCATTTTAGATAAGTTTTTATCTATATCATTTACAAGAGTATCAACTATTGTATTTGTTTTTTCTATATCAAAATCAATCATTAATATTTCATCGTTTTCATTTTTAATAACTCTTATTAGAGAATTTTTATTGTTTGAATCAATCTTTTGATAAGACGATTTAAAGACTTTATTACTTTCTCTTTTAATATAACTTTTAGCATATACTAATACTTTTTTAGATAATATATTAAATGCGTATAAAAAGATAACTATATTAATAAGGGTAAGTATTATTATAATTAATAATATGTTTTTTTTCTTTTTTAAAATCATTCTTTTCATTAATTAATTATATGAAAAAAGGACTATTTAAATAGCCCTAAATGAAAATTACTATCGACAAAGTATACTACTATAAATAGTACAACTAATATAATTATTGTAACTAATATTTTAATAAATACATTTCCAAATTTTAAATCTTTTTCTAAATCCTCAAAAGAATCTTTATCAAAGTCATTACTTTTAATTGAATATTTTCCTGTATAGAAAGTATTCTCTGTTGTTATATCCGAAGTTTTTGTATTATCAAATTCTGAAGTTGATGTAATTGTATTTGGATCTATAGCATTTGTTAGAGTCATCTCTTCTTGTGTTGTTTCAATTGTTGTATCATTTATATTCATGGTTTTTTCTAACTCTTCAGCGAGTGAAGCTTTTGTTCCATCAAACTCTTCTTCTTCAAGATTAACTGGTTCTAAAGCATCGTCTTCTTCATCTGCGAGTAAGTCACTCATTAAATCTTTTTCTTCATCTATTTTCTTATGAGCTTTAGTTGCATTGAATTCAACTGTTTTAATAAGCTCCATAAGTTTGTCTTCGCCCTCTTGTTTTTCTTCTATTACAGGAGCATCTTTTCTATCTAAGTTTAGATTTTTTAATATGTCGTACTGAGTATCTCTTATTTTTTTGAATCTATCTTTCTCATAATCACTTTCTCTATTTTTTTTAGCTTCTTCTAGTGCTTTTTTAAGATCATATTCTTTTGTATCTTCTATAGTTGTTTCTTCTAGATTGATTGTTTCTGTTAGACTTTCTTCTAGATTTCTTTCTTTTGAGTAGTGATCTTCAAGTAGACCTCTTAAAGAATTAATGTCCATACTAGCTATATCCTTGCCAATAACTTCAACGCTTGTTTCAACATCGACATTATCTAATCCATCATTTCCGGCATGATTATAGCTATTCTTATTCTTTTCTGCTCTACTTTCAGTGAGAGATGATTCATCTTTATAATATCTATCCATTCTAGATTTCATATACTTCACCATATTAATTTTAACATACATTTTTAAATTATTAAATATAAACTTGCTTTTTATTAATAAATTATTTTATAATTGTTATGGAGGAGTAACAAATGAAGAAAATAATTGTAGATCCAGACAGATGTCTAAGATGTGGAGCTTGTATTTCAATGGACCAAGAATCATTTGAATATGGTGAAGATGGTGTATCAAGTCCTATTAAAGAGACTGTAGATGAACCTTCAGAAGCTTTATTAAGTGCTGTTGAAGCTTGTCCTGCTGGAGCTATAACTCTTGAAGATATTCAAGAAGAGGACGAAAAAGCTGCATAAAAAAAGAAGATTTAATCTTCATTTATTTTCCCTTCAATTTCAATAAAGTTATTATCTTTATGAGGCTCTTCCCTTAATAAATCTCCATAATCTTGTTGTCTTAATGCTTCATATACCATAATAGCAACAGAATTAGATAAGTTAAGTGATCTAGTTTCTCCAATCATAGGAATTCTGACAGAAGTTTCCCTATTCATCTTTAATATTTCTTCTGGTATTCCTGCGCTTTCCTTTCCAAACATTATAAAACAATCTGATTCATAATTTACATCAACATAAGTTTTTTTTGCTTTTGTAGTTGCATAATAAATCTTTGCGTTTGGATTTTTTTTGCAAAAATCTTCCC
>CAYOUK010000069.1:0-5318 GCA_964407175.1 uncultured Muribaculaceae bacterium | reverse complement strand
TAATGATTGTTTACCATAATGCTTTTCATAAATATATCTAGGTACTTTACCTTTTCTAAATCCATCAACTGTTACTTTCTTTTGTTCAGATTCAAATGCTTTATCTAGAGCTTCTTTCCATTCTTTTTTTTCGATTTTTGTTTCTATTTCATGAACATTTTTCATAAATACCTCCTACTTAATAGATATAATTTCTATATCATAACTTCCATTTGGACTATCTATTGTTACTCTATCCCCAACTTTTTTACCCATTATACCTAAAGCAATTGGTGATTCATTAGATATTTTATTTTCAAATGGATTTGCTTCTAAAGATCAAACGATTTTGTATTCTTCTTCGTCTTCATCTTCTATATAGATGATTTTTACTGTTGAACCAAGAGTAACTTCTCCTTCAGCAGCTTTTTCATCTATAATTCTAGCATGATCTATCATATATTCTAATTCTTTAATTCTAGCTTCAATTTGAGCTTGATCATTTCTTGCTGCATCATAATCAGCATTTTCAGATAAATCTCCTTGAGCTCTTGCTTCTTTTAGTGCTTCAATAACTTGAGGTCTTTTAACTGTCTTTAATTCATTAAGTTCTTCTTCAAGACTTAAGAATCCTTCACTAGTTAATAAACATTCATCCTTTTTTGGCATTTTTATCAAAACCTTTCATCTGTCATAAAAAATCAACCTACTAATTAGGTCTAGATAATATTACTACACTTCACATAAAAAGTCAATGTTTTTATTATCATATTATATAGTATGATTGATTTTTAAAATGTTACACAAAAGGGCATTATCCTATGCCCTTCTTGTGTAATATTAATTTTTCTTAGTTTTTCTACGTGATTTAAAAAGTCTTCATCACTACTATATTTAACTTTTGTATGTTCGTTATCACTAATAACGGTTTTAACTAAGAATGGTTTATATTTATATGTAGTATCTCCATATGCCAGATATATTTCTTCATAGTTTTCAAAGAAGTCTTTATTAGTGTAGTTTTCTAACTTTTGAAATTTAGCTTCTTCGTTATTTTTAGTTCTTGAATTATGAGCGAATATATAATATTCTCTATCAGACATATTATTTCTATAATCTAATACTACATTACCCCATATATAATAATTACCATTCCTATCATGATTTAAATAATAATCATTATTTTCTCCTTGGAATACTTCTTCATCTATATCTAAACTTTTTATTACAAGTCTTCCTACTATATCTTCATTAGTTTTATCATATTCTAACTTTAGTGGTTTAACTTCTTCTTTTGTATCGCTTTTAGTCTTTTCTAAATAAATAGTTTCTTTTACCTCTGGTACATTTATTAAACTAACTAGATATATATGACTAAATAACATAATTGTTGTAATAAATAATATATATATTACCTTTTTCATATTATCCCCTCAAGTCAGGAGGTATTATATGTAAATTTATATATGTTGTCAACAAAAAAGGTAGATTATAAATCTACCATTTTATGCATCATATAGTTTTCTTTAACTTCGAATGGACATTTTATTTTAACTATTTCTTTTGGATGATTACATACTTCTTTAGTATTTCCATCTTCATCTATTATTTCTTCGATAGTAAGCTTTTGATCTTCCATATCTGGGCCAAAGATTAAAACTTTTTCACCTAGTTTAAAATTGTTTCTAACTTCAAGCGTCATATATCCATCATCATATGAGCGAATTAAACCTAAAAAGTCCTGATTAGATACTTCTTGTCTTCCTTTATTATAATATTGTCCCTCGCCCTTTGGAATACCATTAAAGAACTGACTTACAGAGTCTCTATTAGCAACTCTATTAATAACTTTTGTTGCATACTCTATATATTCTTTATCTAAAGTATTACTTTCTATTTTATTAAATATATTCTTATATGTATGAAGGACTGTTCCAAGATAGTATATTGAACGCATTCTTCCTTCTATTTTAAATGAGTTTACCCCAGCTTCTATCATCTCTTTGATATTAGATGTCATATTTAAATCTTTAGATGCTATCTCAAATGGTTTATCGTATCCTGCATCAAACATAAATCTACATACCTGAGCACAACCTCCACGATTAGAATCTCTATTTGTTACATAGTTAGATAAAACACATCTACCAGAGAAACTAGTACACATTGCCCCTTGAATAAATGCTTCTAGTTCTACGCCAGTTTCTTCTTTAATTCTTTTTATATCTTTTTTAGTTGCTTCTCTTGCAAGAACTATTCTAGAAGCTCCTTTATTAATATAAAAACGTGCTTTCCTAGAATTTAAAGTACTATCTTGAGTACTAATATGTATTTCAAGATTTATATTATTTTTCTTAATAATATCTACTACATATAGATCAGAGACAATAACAGCATCTACCTCTGCTTTTTCAAGCTCTTTTAGATAACCTGGTAGACCATCTAAATCTTCGTTATGAAATACTATATTAACTGTTACATATAGTTTCTTATTTAGTTTATGTAAAAAAGATGCTGCTTCTTTAATCTCGTCTATATCAAAGTTTGTTGCATTAGCACGTAGCCCAAAGCTTTTACCACCAATATATATAGCATCTGCTCCATATAAAGCAGCGATTTTTAGTCTTTCTAAATCTCCCGCAGGACTAAGTAGTTCAATCATCTAAATCACCTACTTTATATACAGTTTTTTTATATAAGAAACCATCAGTTGTATTATTAACTTCTTTTAAATTAATAATATTCTTTACTTCGTTTATTGAAAGATTAGATGTATCAACTAAATAATATTCAATTTTACTATCATCTAAGTTATCTAGTACACTTCTATAATCTAAGTATTTATTATCAAATACTGCAGTCCCATATTCGTTTTCTTTTAAATCAAACTCATGTTTACTTAAAGTTTCTCTTGCAATTAACTCATCACTTAAATCTAAATCATATTCTTTTAAGTAATTACTTACTAAATATCTTCTAGAGTACATAACCATTTGTTTGCCAAAAGTAAAAAGTACTAATGGTTTATTTGTTTTTTCTAAAATCGTATTTATCTCTTCTAATGTAATATCGCTTGATATTACTAAACTATTAGATGATTCAAGCATTATATTAATTGTTTCATAGTTATTATTTAGGTGATTTTCATATATTATTATTTCATACTTTTTATCTATTACTTCTATAAGTCCTATATCTTCAATAATAAAGCCTTTAACATTACTTGGTATATCAAGTTTTAAAAACTCATCTATATCAGTATCTGTTAAAAGTCTATTGATTAGTATATAAATATTACCATCTATATCTTTTATTTCATCAAAAAGAAAGGAATTATAGCCAATACTATATCCTTTAAGCGCAAAAAGAAAGTTATTTAAACCTTCCTTTTGATATTTGCTAATATTATTTAAATCAGTTGTTAATAATAATACTTTATCTTTCTTCATTTCTATAACTTAGACTAAGTCCATCTCCTATTTCATAGAACTTAGTAGTGAATTCTTTATTATCTCTTAAGAATTCATTATATTCTTCAATTTTTTCAACTAAACTATTTAGATTTTTACTTAAATCACTTGTTCTATTTCCAACTAATCCATGGAATTTAATATTATCCGTGATAATTACACCATTTGGATTTAAATAGTTAGAGAACTTTTCAAAATATTTTTTGTATTGTGCTTTAGCTCCATCGATAAAGATAAGATCATAGTCTCTTCCAACTAGATTTACATCATCAGCATCTTGGAATACAACTTCTATTCTCTTTTCAAGACCACATCTTTTAACATTTTTAAGAGCTTCCATGTATCTTTTTTCGTCTCTTTCAATAGTTGTTACTTCTACATCTTCTGCAGCAGTTGCCATAAGAATAGCGCTATACCCAATCGCTGTTCCGATTTCAAGTACTTTATGTACATTATTAAGTTTAATGTATTTCATAATAAATTTGATTGAATCTTTTTCTATAATTGGAACATTCTCTTCTTTTGCATATTGTTCCATTTCTAATATAATATCTTTCATAATTCACCTGCTAAAGGATTATACCATAAACTATTTCTTTTAACAAGATAGTTTAATAGTTATACCATAACCCCTCTCTTTTTAGTCTATCGACAGTTGCTACATGTTCTGCATCTGTTTTACTATAATATATATTGCCATTCTTATCAGCGACAAAATATAAATAATCACTTGCTGTTGGAGTTAGAACTGCTTTGATTGAATCAAGGCCTGGTGATGCGATTGGTCCAATTGGTAAACCTTTTACGCATGTTGTATTTCTTGTATTATATCCATTACAAGAGTTAAGTTCGCTAACCCTTAAATCACTTGTAAAATCTTTATTAACACTATAATAAGTAGTGACATCACTACCAAGAGGAATACCATCTCTTAATCTATTATAGAATACACCTGCAATACCAGCGCGATCACTAGTTCCAGCGCCTTCGAGCTCTACAATAGACGCAAGAGTCATTATCTCATGCATACTTAAGCTGCTTGCACTTATTTCGCTCTCAAGATTATTTAATTTACTTTCAGTATTTGAAAGCATTTTTTCTATTATATCTTTTAAAGTTGCAGTTTTATAAAAACTATATGTATCAGGGAATAAGTAACCTTCAAGTGGATGATATATACCTTCTTTTAGTATATCTGCTTCTAAAAACGAATATTTATTAATTAGTTCATTTAGGTATTCTTTATCGTCTAAAGTACTCATTACTTCTTCTTCACTGTAAGGAAAATTAGCACTAATTACTTTAGCATAATCAGTTAGTCTCTTACCTTCTATAAAAGTAACCACTACTTCATTATTATAAGTTTTACCATCATTTATCATTTTGAGTATCTCTGGAGTACTCTTTTTAGGATTAATTTTATAAGTACCTGTTTGAGTAGTTATATTATGAAGTCTAGCATACACTTTAGCAGAAGTTTCATTTTTAATAAGATTCTCTTCTTTTAAATTACTAATAACATATGAGACAGTATCACCAGAATTAACAGTAAATATTTGAGATTTTCCACCAATAGGTTTTAATGAAATTTTGTAAGATAAAAAGATTATTAGGAGAAATCCTAATAATAAGGCACATATAATGACTAAAATTTTAACTAACTTTTTATTCATTTTTATCCTCATCATTCTTTTTATCTCTAAGCACATTCTTTTGAGCGCTATTTAACACATTTTCAATCATTTCCCATTCTTCCGAAGAAGTAACTGGGGTTAGATTTAAATCTTCTCCAGATGCATCGTAAATACTAGCATATGTTTTATAATTACCGTTTTCATCTAAACTATAATCAGTATATACAATATAGTT
>CAYOUK010000068.1:530-5342 GCA_964407175.1 uncultured Muribaculaceae bacterium | reverse complement strand
AAACGAGCTAGAAGAATCAATATTTCCTTCTTCACTATCTACACCCATAAGAAGTATAGTAAATGGTTCTGATATATTCTTTGTTGAGTATACTACGTTATTCATGTTTTCCATCTTTTTAGAGTATTCATATACTACTTTAGTTTCATTAGCTATGTTTTGGAATTTATCATAACTAGTAAACATTGATGGATAATCTTTTGTAATAAATAATGCATCTATATTACCATCATATAAGTCATTCATCATACTAATATAATCGTCGTAATATTCTATATCACCATCTATTTTTTCTTTTTTAATCATTTCCTTAGGAAGAATATATCCAGTTGGATCATTTTTAGCATTTATCATACCAATAGTTTCATAATCCTTAGTATCATTCATACTCATCATTACACTTGTATATGTTACATATCTTTTTTGTGAGTTACTAAGTGTTGTATATGCTTTTATCATTAGAGTAGAACCATATCCAAGTATAATAGAAAATATTGTAGTAATTATTAAAAGCGCTATAAATCTTTTCTTTTTCTTTGTGAACATAAATGCTGCACCAAATAGAAAATAGTAGAATATATATAACACTAATAATATTATAATTAAATTAACAATTAGTCCCGCGAACTTAATATGCAATGCCTGATCAACTAGACCAATTAACAAATCAAGTAAATATCTAGTTGAAAAAATCTTAGATAAAAATATAAAACCAAATAAACAAACTATATATATACAGCCTATTATTAAGTAGGATATTTTAAATGATTTTTTCTGCTTTTTAAATTTACGAGAGAATATTTTAAAAGCTTTTTTCATTTTTCATTCCTCTTTTTATGTTTCCAAATAATTATAGCAAAAAGTTAAGAAAATTACTACTAT
The DNA here is from genome assembly GCA_964407175.1 of uncultured Muribaculaceae bacterium. Classification (GTDB taxonomy): domain Bacteria; phylum Bacillota_I; class Bacilli_A; order RF39; family UBA660; genus RUG11867. The sequence goes on along the minus strand of CAYOUK010000068.1, from coordinate 4,460 downwards.
AAATTAACCTAATAAATTTACTTATACCCTTTTAAATGGTATAATTTATATAGAGATGTTATTATGAATTATTTAGATAGATTAAACAAAGAACAATTGGAGGCAGTTAAGAAAATAGATGGAAGTGTGCTTGTTATGGCAGGGGCTGGATCTGGCAAAACAAAGGTATTAACAAGCCGCATTGCTTATATGATAGATAATGGTATTAAACCATATAATATTCTTGCAATAACCTTTACAAATAAAGCTGCTAATGAAATGAGAAGTAGAGTAGAAAACATTGTTGGAGAAAACAATGCTTTTATTGGTACTTTTCATTCTTTTGGGTTAAAAGTAATTAGAGAAAACAAAGAAAAAGCAGGACTATTAGATAATTTTACTATTCTAGATAGTGATGATACAGTCTCTATAATAAAGAAAATAATAAAAGATAAAAATTTAGATATTAAAAAGTTTAATCCATACTATGTAAAAAATAAGATAAGTCTACTTAAAAATGAACTATGTTCTTTAGAAGAAATAAAAAGGACAATGAATACAGAAATAGATAAAATAGTTGTAGATATATATTTAAAATATGAAGAAACTCTATCTAAAAATAACGTTGTTGATTTTGATGATTTATTAATTAAACCAGTTAGAATATTTCAAAAGAATAAAGACATTTTAGATAATTATATAGAACACTATCCATATTTACTTGTCGATGAATACCAGGATACTAACCCTGTACAATATGAGATGTGCAAGCTTTTAAGTAGTAAATATAAAAACATATTTGTTGTTGGAGACATGAATCAATCTATTTATAGTTTTAGACAAGCTGATTATAGAAATATTCTAAGATTTGAAAAAGATTTTAAAGACGCTGTTGTAATTAAATTAGAACAAAACTATAGAAGCACACAAACTATACTAGACGCAGCTAATTCTGTTATTAAGAACAACAAAACTAGCAAAGATATGAAACTTTGGAGCAATAAAAAGACTAAAGATAAGATTAAATATATGCGTTCATATGATGAAGTTCATGAAATTAAACTTGTTATAGATGAAATTAATAAGCTTTTACTAAAGTATAAATCATATAATAGTTTTGCTATTCTTTATAGAACAAATAGTCAGTCTAGAGTTATTGAAGAGACTTTAATATCATCTAATATTCCTTATAGAATATATGGTGGATTTAGTTATTTAAGCAGAAAAGAGATTAAAGATTTAATCGCTTATCTAAAACTAATTAATAATACCTCTGATGATATTAGTTTAAGAAGAATAATTAATGAACCAAAAAGAGGTATTGGATTAACAAGTGTTAATAATATAGAAAAGACTAGTATACTTGAGAATAAATCAATGTTTGATGTTCTTACTTCTCATATGGAATTAGAATTTAAACATATGATTTTAGATTTGAGGGATTATTTAGATGAACATACACTTAATGATCTTGTCGTTTATATTATTAACGAAAGTGGAATGAAGAAGAGTTATGAAGAAGAAAAGACTCTAGAAGCAGATATAAGACTAGATAACTTAATGGAGTTTAAAAGTTTAACAGCATCGTTTGAAAATAGAACAGGTACAGAAGATTTGAACACTTTCTTAAATGAGATAAGCTTAATGAGTAGTGAAGATAATGAAACATCTGAAAATGCTGTAACACTAATGACATTACATAGTGCTAAGGGACTTGAGTTTGATGTAGTGTTTCTAGTAGGTATGGAAGAAGGTTTATTCCCACATGCTAATTCCTTAATTGAAGATGGTGGATTAGATGAGGAAAGAAGATTATGCTATGTTGGAATTACAAGAGCAAGAGATTTATTATATATAACAAATACTAAAAGAAGATTAATGTATGGTAAATATACAAATAATGTACCTAGTAGATTTATTGATGAGATAGAGAGTAATTTAGTAGAAAATATTAGTACTATTCAGTTAGAACCAAAGAAAATTGATACTAAAGAGATGTACTTAAAAGACAATAGTGAGTTAAAACTGGGAGATTTAATAAATCATGAAACATATGGCCATGGTGTAATAGTTAAAATAAATGGTGACTTAATTGATGTTGCCTTTAAATCAGTCTTAGAAAAACTAAATATAACTAACAACAGTATTTGTATATTTTAGGAGGATAAATGAATAGAGAAAGATATTATGAACTAGTTGATCTTATTAATAAAGCTAATTATGAATATCATGTCCTAGATAATGCTGAAACATTAACAGATGCAGAATATGATAGTTATTTAAGACAACTTTATGAAATAGAAGAAACTCATCCTGAATGGAAAAGGGATGATTCTCCAACTAATCAAATTGGTGGAGTAATACTAGATAAATTTGAAAAAATAGAACATAAAATTCCTATGATGAGTTTATCAGACGTTTTCAATGAAGATGAAATAAGAGCATTTGATAAGCGAATTAAAAACGAGGGAATAGATCCTAAATATGTTTGTGAGCTTAAAATAGATGGATTATCTGTTTCTTTAAGATATGAAAATGGTGTTCTTGTTTCCGGTGCAACTAGAGGTAATGGCCAAGTTGGAGAAAACATAACTAACAATGTTAAAACGATTAAACAAGTACCACTAAAATTAAAAAAAGATATCGATATTGAAGTTCGTGGCGAGATTTATATGAGTCACAAAGTGTTTGATAAATTAAATGAGGAAAAGATAGCTAAGGGCGAAGAACCATTTAAAAACTGCCGAAATGCTGCCGCTGGAAGTGTAAGACAATTAGATTCAAGTATCGCAGCAAAAAGAAATCTAGAAGTATGGATTTATCACTTACCAAATCCAGAAGATTACAACATTAAAACTCATCATGAAGCTCTAAAATTTATGGAAGAACTTGGCTTTAGAGTTAATCCTAATAATAAACTGGTTAACTCAGTTGAAGAAGTTTTAGATTTTATTGAAGACATGGGTGAAAAAAGACCTTCTCTCCCATATGATATTGATGGAGTAGTTATAAAACTAGATAACTTGAAAGATCATGAGAAAATGGGTAATACTATTCGTTATCCAAAGTGGGCATGTGCATATAAATTCCCAGCAGAAGAAGTTAAAACAAAATTAAAAGATATTATTTTCACAGTTGGAAGAACTGGCCAAATTACACCAAATGCTGTACTAGAACCTATTATTGTTGCAGGCTCTCTTGTTTCAAGAGCTACACTTCATAATGAAAAGTATTGCATCGAAAAAGATATTAGAATTGGTGATACAGTAAAAGTTATAAAAGCCGGCGATGTTATTCCTCGCGTTGACTCTGTTGATATGACTGAAAGAGATGAAAAAGCTAAACCATTTGAGATGATTACTAATTGTCCTATATGTGGAGAAAAGTTGAAACTATCAAAAAGTGGAATAGATTACTATTGTCCTAACGAAGATTGTCCAGCAAGAAATTCACAATCAATTATTCATTTTGTATCAAAGCCAGCAATGAATATTATAGGTCTTGGTGACAGAATAGTAGAAGACTTTTATAATGCTGGCATAATAACATCTTTTGTAGATATATATAATTTAAAAGATAAAAAAGAAGAACTAAAAATGCTTGAAGGTTTTGGTGAAAAGAGTGTTAATAACCTTTTAGACAGTATAGAAGAATCTAAAAATGTAAGTCTAGAAAGAGTTATATATGCAATTGGTATAAAAGGTGTTGGAGTTAAAAATGCCCAAATACTGGCTAAAAAGTATAGAACTATAGACGCACTAAGTTTAGCAGAATTAGAAGAGTTAAATGATATTAAAGATATTGGGCCAATACTTGCTGAAAACATTGTTAATTTCTTTAATAATGATGAAAATAAAGAAATGATAACTAAATTAAAAGAAATTGGTGTTAATATGGAATATCTAGGTGAGGAAACTAAAGAGAATCCTGAAATAACTGATAAACGTTTTG
>CAYOUK010000068.1:0-520 GCA_964407175.1 uncultured Muribaculaceae bacterium | reverse complement strand
ACAGGAACTATCGAAGGATATTCGAGAGATGAATTAAAAGAAATAATCGAATCTTATGGCGGATTAACAAGTGATAGTGTAAGCAAAAAAACCGATATAGTTATCGTTGGCGAAAATCCCGGTAGTAAAGAGACTAAAGCTAAGGAACTTGGCATTACTATTTGGACAGAAAACTCTTTAAAGGAGAGAAGTGATATTTTTTCTAAATATAATCAATAAAGTTGATTTATTGGCAAAAAATTTGTAAAATGTAAGTAGGAGGGCTATTGGTTATGAAAAAATGGATAAAGGTTTTAATTATATTATTAATAGTGTGTATTCTTATGATACCTATATTTAAAGAAATGAAACAAAATAGGGGTTTTAAAACTATAAAATATAGTGAATATAACAATATTATAAAGAATACATCGGGTTACAAATTTGCACTTGTTTATGTTGCTCCTGGTACAACAGAAAAGATTGACTCAAAAAAAGAAGCAATAAAGAGTGTGTTAAAAAAATATACTAAAGATGATGA
>CAYOUK010000067.1:3709-5423 GCA_964407175.1 uncultured Muribaculaceae bacterium | reverse complement strand
GTACAGCTGAAGTTGAACGTCTTGCTATTGGATGTACTGGAGTAAAAAGAACTACCGGTCAACATCCAGGTGGAATAGTTGTTATTCCAGATTATATGGAAGTATTTGATTTTACACCATTCCAATTTCCTGCAGATGATGTTACTGCAGAGTGGAGAACAACTCACTTTGATTACCATGCAATTGATCAATGTGTTTTAAAACTAGATATATTAGGTCACTCAGATCCTACACAACTTAGACTTATTCAAAATGAATCAAAGACTGATATTATGAAAGTACCTTTAGATGATAAGGATACTATGAGTATATTTACAAGTACTAAAGCGCTTGGAGTTACAACTGACGAGATCATGTGTAATACTGGAACACTTGGTATACCAGAATTTGGAACTCCATTTACTATAAAATTAGTTGAAGATACTAAACCAACAACATTCGCTGAACTTGTTAAAATATCAGGTTTATCACATGGTACTGATGTATGGCTTGGTAATGCTCAAGAGTTAATTAAGAATAATATTGTTCCTTTTTCAGAAACAATAGGCTGTCGTGATGATATTATGGTTTATTTAATGTATCATGGTGTTGAACCAATAAAAGCATTTAAAATAATGGAATTTGTTCGTAAAGGAAAAGCATCTAAAGATCCAGAAAATTGGGCATAATTCGCAGAGGAAATGAAAGCTGCAAATGTTCCTGAGTGGTATATTAATTCTTGTCAAAAGATTAAATATATGTTCCCTAAAGCTCATGCCGCAGCATATGTAATAAGTGCTTTTAGAATTGCATGGTTTAAAGTACATCATCCAATATATTATTATGCATCATACTTTAGCGTAAGAGCAAATGCCTTTGATGTAGAAACTATGTGCAAAGGATACGATGCAATAAAGAAAAAATTAGATGAAATAAATGAAAAAGGTTATGATGCTGGAAATAAAGAAGTTGAACTTAGAGATGAACTTGCTATAGCACTTGAGATGTGCGCTAGAGGATTTAAGTTTAAAATGATAGATTTATATAAATCTGATTGTAGAAACTTTGTAATAGACGAGGATAATAAGTCACTTATATTCCCATTTAGAGCATTAGATGGACTAGGGGAAAACGTTTCTGAGTCTATTACAGAAGAAAGAGATAAATCACCATTTTTAAGTATCGAAGACGTTCAACTTAGAGCAAAAGTAAATTCGACAACTATTGATAAGATGAAATCTCTAGGTATATTTGATGGTATGAGTGAATCCAATCAAATGAGTTTATTTGATGGTTTCTTCTAATAAAAAAACACATTTACATGTGTTTTTTTATTGGACTATTTATATTAGAAAACGAAAGTTTTATTTCTTCAAGTACTTCAAGTGCTTCTTTTTTATATGGTATTAAACTAATACTAGAAATATAATTACACCATTCTCCATATGATCCTCTATAATAATTACTATCAGTTATATAACCAGATTGTGCTAACTCTAATGTTTTACATCTTATTTCAAGAATAAGATTTGCAAAATTATTGCCAGGAGAATATACATCTCTATATTTCATTCTTTCCAAAGTCTCTGGATCATACTCGAAAGAAGGATCTATAGTTTTGTAAATATAACTTTCTATATCATCAATAAAATGTTCATCATAAAATGATCTAATATCATTTGCAATACTCGCTTTATTTTCTTTTTTACCATTTAAAAAATCATAGAAATCACTA
>CAYOUK010000067.1:2780-3699 GCA_964407175.1 uncultured Muribaculaceae bacterium | reverse complement strand
GTAAATTAAGTTTTTCAAGTAAATTTAAACATGCTTCTTTTAACGATTTAAACACTTCTAAACACTCTATAGTCATGTTATCATTATAGCTAATAATAACCCATTCACCATTTGATAGTTTCCATAAGTTATAAGCGTTTTTTAAAGGTATAAAGCTTATAAAGTTAATGATATTTGTTCTATATCCTCTTTTTGCATTTTGAGATAAAGAATAAAGATACGCTAACTCTTCATCGCTTATAGTCATGCAAAAACCAATTTCATTTATATAATTCCATTTTTCAGTTATAGACATGTTTATATCACCTCTTGGGGGAAATATAATAACATTTTTAATAATAATATGCAAAGTTTTTCAACTACTTTTTTTTAATTAATTCTTTTGATATAATTGTATTATAAGTAGGTGGGTTAAATGGCATATAGAAGAAGGTATAGACGAAGGCGGAAAAAGAATTCGACTTTTGTTCAAATATTATTAATAATCATTTTATTTTTAATCTGTTATTATAATAAATATGGATGGAGTTTATCCGCAGCATTTGAAACAGAATCTGAAAGTACAGCGGTGGAAACATATGCAACACCTATTGAAGGAGTTGTCGAAGTATATTATTTAGATGTTGGCGAAGCAGATTCTATACTTATAAGAGATGGAGAAGTAAATGCACTAATCGATGCTGGTAATAATGCCGATGGAAAATATATAGTTAAATTTTTTAAAGATCTTGGAATAAGTGATTTTAAATATGTATTTGGAACACATGCACATGAAGACCATATTGGAGGAATGGACGATATAATTAATAATTTTAATGTATCAAATTTCTATATGCCTGATGTAATTACAACTACTGCGACATTTGAAGATGTTCTTGATAGTATGCTACAAAAAAACATGGCTCTTCAAATACCAAAG
>CAYOUK010000067.1:0-2770 GCA_964407175.1 uncultured Muribaculaceae bacterium | reverse complement strand
CTAACTCTTAAAAATAGTGTTCTTGATGTTTTATATTCTGGGACTGATGAAAATGATTTAAACAATACATCAATGATAATTAGACTTGATTATGGTAATAACAGTTTCCTATTTACAGGAGATGCAACAAGTCAAGTTGAAAGGGCAGTATTAAATAGCAATATAGATGTAAATGTATTAAAGGTTAGTCATCATGGATCAAAATATTCTACAACACTTGGATTTTTAAATAAGGTTAGCCCTGAATATGCAGTTATATCAGTTGGAAAGAACACTTCATATGGTCATCCACATGAAGCAACACTTAATAAACTAACAAGCAAAGGTATTAAAATATATAGAACAGATGAAATGGGAACGATAATTGCAGCATCAGATGGTCAAAATATTACTTTTAAAACAGTACAAACTAATACGAATGGAGGTTAATATGAAAAAGTATATAGTAGATAGAATTGAAGAAAATATAGTTGTTTTAGAAGATGAAGAAACAGGAGAAATGCTTGAAGTATCAAAAAGTGATATTAAAGTAGATATTAGTACAGGAGATCTTTTAAAGTTTGAAAATGATAGTTACACTGTCGATACAGAAGGTACTTTAAAAAGAAAAAAGAGAATTAAAAACAAGTTTGAACTTTTAAAATCAAAAGCAATAGAAAAATAATCTTTAAAAATTGTTTCTTTTATATTATAATTAAGTGGCTGGAGAGTTGTCAGAGCTGGTCGAATGTGCGAAACTCGAAATTTCGTGAACTTCGAAAGAGGTTCCTAGGGTTCGAATCCCTAACTCTCCGCCATTTTTATAAGGATGTGATTAATATGTCTATGCCATCACTTAAAGGTGCTAGTGTAAGAACAAAAAACAAAGTAAGTTATATAGATGCAAGCATTGTTAAAAATGCTAATTTATTTAGTGGAAAAAAATACTATATTAAAACATACGGTTGTCAGATGAATGTTCATGATTCTGAATTAATAAGAAATCTTGTTGAAGGTATTGGATATTTAGAAACAACTTCAATTGAAACCGCTGACTTAGTTATACTTAATACATGTGCAATAAGAGAGAACGCTCATGATAAGTTATATGGTTTTTTAGGAAGATGCAAACACGAAAAAGAAAAGAATAATCCAGATTTAATAATTGCTATATGTGGTTGTATGGCTCAGGAAGAAGTTGTATGTGAAGAAATACTTAAAAAACATAAATATGTCGATCTAGTATTTGGAACTCATAATATGCATAATTTACCAACATATCTAATGAATCTAACTAAAAAAACAACTTTTGAAGTAGAATCAAAAGAAGGAGAAGTAATAGAGAATTTATCTTATACAAGAGACTCAAAAATAAGTGCATGGGTTAATATTATGTATGGTTGTGATAAATTCTGTACATATTGTATTGTTCCATACACTAGGGGTAAACAAAGAAGTAGAAAATCTAGTAAAATAATTGAAGAATGTAAAAAACTAAAAGAGGAAGGCTATAAAGAGATTACTTTACTTGGTCAAAATGTTAATGCATATGGAAAAGACCTTGATGATGAAATGTCTTTTGCAGATCTTTTAGAAGCAGTTGCTAAAACAAAAATAGATAGACTTAGATTTGTAACAAGTCATCCATGGGATTTCACAGATGAAATGATAGATATAATTGCTAAATATGATAATATTATGCCATATATTCATTTACCACTTCAAAGTGGATCGTCTGACATTCTTAAAAAGATGGGAAGAAGATATACTAAAGAAGAATATTTAGAGTTATTTAATAAAATAAAATCTAAAGTTAAGGACGTGGCTATTACAACTGATATTATAGTTGGATTCCCTGGCGAAACAGAAGAAGACTTTAAAGAAACTATTGATGTGGTAAACACTTGTTGCTTTGATGGTGCATATACTTTTATCTATTCTCCAAGGGTAGGTACACCAGCGGCAGTATTTAAAAACCAAATCGATGAAGAAGAGAAAAGTAAAAGACTTAAAGAATTAAATAAATATATTAATGATTATTCACTAAAATCAAATAAGAATTATGTTGGGAAGATAGTTGAAGTTCTAGTTGATGGCAAAAGTGAAAAGGGAGAAAACATGGTATGTGGATATACCAGCACTATGAAATTAGTCAATATTAAAGGCTCAGAGGACTTGATTGGAAAAATAGTCCGTGTTAAAATTAAAGAGGCTAAAAGCTTTAGTTTGGATGGTGAGTATATTGACAATTAATAGTGTAATAAAATTAGTTACATTTATCCCTTGGATACTTTATTATATTGAAATAATGTATTATAGAATTCATATGATAGAACGTTGTGATTTAAATAAAGCAAAATACTTTAATTACGTTAACAAAAACTTTTTTAAAGCGATTAATATTAAAGAACTAGTGTTATTCTTTGTATTTATAATATTTACAAGATATGAAAATACTGTGGCACTTGAAATACTATTTCCAACAGTTTATTTATACTTACTAGTTGATTTCTTTCACACATATGCAAATGACTGTGGGAAGATTAATTATTATATATTAATGGTTTTATCAGTGATGCTTTTAATATTTGTCATAATGTTCTTCATCATTACAAACCATTTATATACTACATATGATTTCATGTTTATAATTAGTATACTTAGTACATTTATTATATATATTATGAGTCTAACAATTAAAGAAAAATAATTCATTGAATTATTTTTTTTATTTTATCTCATAATATTTATATGAATATATTTATTACATTTTATAGAACAATATTTTTTT
>CAYOUK010000066.1:1502-5462 GCA_964407175.1 uncultured Muribaculaceae bacterium | reverse complement strand
AAATGGCAACTTATAGAGGGTAAAATCATAGAAGAAAATGAAATAAAAATAACAGATGAAGACATCATCTCTTACTATAAGACAGAGCTTCTACCTAACTATTTCCCTTCTATGCCTGACCAAACAGAAGAACAACAAAAAGAGTTTGATCAAAGGTTAGACAAGATTGCTAAAGATATGTTAAAGGAGAGAGAGCAAACAGGACAAGTTTACAATTTCTTACTTGACAGACAAATGACTCAAGTACTAAAAGACAAGACTTCTGTAAATGTTAAGAAAGTAGATTCAGACGAATTTATAAAAGAAGTACAAAAAGTACTAAACGATATGGTAGAAAAATTTGAAGTATATTTTACCAATAAAAGTAAATATATTCTATTTGAGAATTGTAAAGATATAGAAATAGGTGAAATAGATGTAAATCCAAAAGGATTTGGTTTCTTACTTCTTCCTGGTGATGATGTTCATATTGAGAAGAATAATCTAAATGGGGCTATTGATGGAGATAAAGTAATTGTTGAAGTAACAAGTAGAAAACCAAAACTAGAAGGAAGAGTTATTAAAATAGTTGAAAGAAATCTTAATAATCTAGTTGGAGAAATTTACTATGTTCACGGAAAACCATTTTTAAAGCTTGAAGATAAGAGAAAATTAACTATTGAAATAGAACCAAATAGTGCTAGAAACTGTGTTGAAGGTACTGTTGTTACTGTAGACATTATAAGAGAAAAAGAAAAGAACTATTACTATACTAAAGTTAATACTATAATTGGGCATAAAGATGATGCAAGAGTAGATATCTTAACTATTGCATATAAACATGAAATATACCCAGATTTTAGTGATGAGACAAACAAAGAAATAGAAAATATCGAAACAGAAGTAGCTCCAGAAGAACTAGAAGGCAGAAGAGACTTAACAAATGAAATGATATTTACTATCGATGGTAAAGACACAAAAGATATCGATGATGCCATTAGTCTAGATTTTAAAAATGGCAACTATATTCTAGGAGTACATATCGCTGATGTTAGTTACTATGTTAAAGATGGAACAGCATTAAATGAAGATGCTATGAAAAGAGGAACAAGCTCTTATCTAGCGGATACAGTTATTCCAATGATTCCACATAAATTATCTAATGGTATATGTTCTTTAAATGAAGGTGTAATTAGATTAACACTTAGTTGTGAGATGGAAATAGATCATAAAGGTAATGTTGTTAATTATGATATATTCCCATCATATATTAAATCTTGTAAAAAGATGAACTATGATGATGTTAATACTATTCTTAAAACAAACAATATCCCTGCTGGTTATGAACCATACGCTGATACACTAGAAAAGATGAATGATTTGTCACATATTCTTAGAAAAAAGATGATATCAAAAGGATATATTAACTTCAATATTGATGAAGCTAAGATAATATGTGATGAGAATGGTAGAGCTATAGATATTAAAAGAAGAGTACAAGATGAAGGTGAAGAACTCATCGAATGCTTTATGATCGCTGCAAATGAAACAGTAGCGTCAGCTATATATAACATGGATTTACCATTTGTATATAGAGTACATGATAATCCTGATCCTAAGAAAATAGAAGAATTCTTAAAATTACTTGGATTACTTGGTTATCAAGCTAGTGGTAATTTTAAGGATATAACACCATTAAAGATGCAAAAGTTATTATTTGATTTAGAAGGTAAACCTGAATATGAAATGCTTTCAACAAAACTACTTAGAAGTATGAAGAAAGCTAAATATCAAGTTGAAAATATAGGACACTTCGGACTTGGAAGCAAGTGTTATACACACTTTACAAGTCCAATAAGAAGATATCCAGACTTAACTGTTCATAAGTTACTTCGTACATATTTGTTTAATCATGAGATAGATAATAATACTATTAAAAATCTTCAAGGTAAACTAGTTGAAATCGCAGATTTAGCTTCTGAAAGAGAACAAAAAGCTGTTGAAGCAGAAAGAGAAGTTGACTCTATGAAAATGGCTGAATACATGGAATCTCATATTGGTGAAGAATTTGATGGTAAAATCTCTGGTCTTACAAATTTTGGTATGTTTGTAGAACTAGATAATTTAGTTGAAGGACTAGTTCATATATCAACTCTTAAAGGTGATTATTATAATTATGATAGTGATATTATGGCTATAATAGGTGAGAGTACTAAAAAAATGTACCACCTTGGAGATAAAGTTAGAATAGTTGTTGAAAACGCTAATAAAACTAACAAAACAATTGATTTTGAACTTGTAGAGGAACCAAAAGATGGAAATAGTAAACAGGAAAGCTAGATACAACTATTTTATACATAAAGAAATAGAAGCCGGTATAGTACTATCAGGGACAGAGATTAAATCTATTAGAAATGGTAGTGCTAACTTTAATGATGCTTATGTAATTATTAAAAATGGTGAAGCTTATGTCATAAATATGTATATAGCCCCATATAAAGATGGTACTTATTTAAATAAAGATGAAAGAAGAAATAGAAAATTACTACTTCATAAAGATGAAATTAAAAAGCTAGAAACTAAAACAAAAGAAAAAAGTTATACTATAGTTCCGCTTAAATTATATTTCAAAAATAATAAAGCAAAAGTACTAATTGGACTTGCAAGTGGTAAAAAACTATATGACAAAAGAGAAACTATAAAGCAAAGAGATTTGAAAAGAATGGAAAAATAACTTGTTTTTTCCATCTTTTTTTGCTATTATACACGGTATTAAAAAGGAGTTTTTCGTATGAAGAAAATCAAATTAGAAAGAGCGATACAGATTCTAAGCTATTTGAATCTTGAAGAAAGATATAGATATATAAAGCGACTAGAGCATGGTATTGTTGCCATGGATGCCGTAACGCACGTAACTTGGTTAAGAGGGTTAAAAATTGCCAACGATCATTATCTCAATATCTTTGCCATGAAATGCCATGACGAAAAATTCCTTGAAAATCTGTCAGATAATGAAATAATGCTTATAGATGACTTGTTAGATAAAAGAGTAAAAGAAATTGAAAGTGAATTAACAGGATATTTTGGTCCAGATGAATTTAATACGATTTTTTCTAAAAATCGCAATAGAATTAGGGATACTTTTAGATCCCAAGAAGCCATCGAAAAAGAGGTTAATAAACGAATAGTTGAAAGTTTAAATGAATATAGAACTAAAACTTTAGCTGATGATAAAAACTTTTTTAATAACAAAATTAAATAATATTCAATAAAGGGAGCATAATAATGAAAACAGTCAACTTACCTTTAGAGAATGAAAAGGGAGCTAAATATTATTATTTTAGAGATTACTTGCAACAAGATGTGGAAGATTTAAATGCTTTTTTAGAAACAGAAAAATATTTAAAAACAAGAACCTTTGCTAAAAAGGTTCTATTTACTCATGAAATAAAATCCAATAACCAAGTAGAAGGATATTGGGATTCGATTTTTCTAATTAATCAGTTGATTAAGAACGCTGAAACTATTGCTAACGAAGACACTAGAAATAGAATTTTGAATCTTTATTATGCTTATGACTATATTTTAAAAAGAAGAGATATAGATAAAGATTCTGTAAGAGAATTATATAGAATAATAAGTAAAGGTGTAATAAAACCCAATTTACAAACTAAAATGGGAGAATACTATCGTGAAGCACCTGTGTATATATTAAAAAATGGGAGACTAGATTTAGAACCTGACCAAGGTATTAATTATAAAAATGTTGAAAGATTTATGGATGCGTACTTTGAATTCTTGCACTCTCCTTGGGCTAAGGGGGCAACAGAAGAGTATATCAAAAGCCAAATACTTCATTATTATTTTGTATATATTCATCCATATTTTGATGTAAATGGAAGAACTAGTAGAACACTGGCTATGTGGTATCTTTTAAACAAAAAAGCATATTCATATATTATTTTTAATCGAGGTATTATT
>CAYOUK010000066.1:1051-1492 GCA_964407175.1 uncultured Muribaculaceae bacterium | reverse complement strand
ATTAGGTTCATTATCAATGATGATTATGTTTTTTATTATTAGTAAAGGATCTAACTATGATAATATTATAGCCAGTACTAAGAGCACATGTGATTTAACAAAATTTATAAAATTTATGCTTGATACTGTCAAAGTTGAATTAGAAAAAGAATATGTTCTCGAGGTACTTAGTAGTGGGGCAAGTCAAAAATTAACTGCTTCGGACTATCAAGCCCTTTTATACTTAATGGAACTAAAAGGATTTAAAAGCATACTTGGATTTGCTACACACTATAACCAGTATAATGAAACTAAAAAGGTTAAAGAAATATATGATAGACTTAATGTTGATGTTGAGTTTGTAAATAACTACGATTGGTTTAAAAACATAAATATTCTTGATTTTTTAAGAGATATTGGAAAGCATTTTCCTGATGGGTATATGCTATCAAAAGATACTGT
>CAYOUK010000066.1:0-1041 GCA_964407175.1 uncultured Muribaculaceae bacterium | reverse complement strand
ATATGAAAAAGGACTTATATCGTATGGTAGAGAAACAAAAAAAGAGGTAAGCGGTATCAGAAATAGGGAAATAATTCTCAATAGAGCGGATTTAGAACCTGAAAAAGTAAGCCATTTAACAATATAAAATAGTTGATTATTTTGCTATTTTATGCGATAATTTACGTGCCAACGAGGATTGGCATAAAACGGGGCCGTCTTTGGTTTCGACAGGGTAGCAATTTGGTTTAACTGCAAGTAGAAGTCCATCTTAACGGACAACATTAAAATTAAATGACAAAAAATCTAACGCATTTGGCGTTAATGCACTTGCTTTCGCTTAAGAATAGTGACATGTGCGTTCCTCTTTAGAATTACTAAGGTTCTATCGTAGGGACTTATTCTACTTAGTTATATTTATTATTTTCCTTGGATAATAAACGAACTTTAAAGGATAACTTTGTTAAAGGGTGTTAGATCCCATATTAACAAGGCGAAAACTACAATTCTAACTAAACTTGTAGACGTTACTCACAAATCTACTTTGGACAGGAGTTCAACTCTCCTCGGCTCCACCATAAAAAAATAAAAGAACTAAATTAGTTCTTTTTTATTTGTCTATTTCTTTAATAGGTACTTTAAAGTTTTCAATCGCATGAATTAATTTTGGATGATAAATAACGAAGTGAGTAGTTGGACTATTAATCTTGGATATAATAACTTCTTTAGATGGAATAATGTGAACATTTATATTTTTAAATATATTAGAGTTATTAATCTTATATTTATAATTCTTATTTTGTTTTTCAAATGCTTTTAAATCATCTATATGATTATTATAATCTTCATATGTATAAACAATTTCATTCTTATAGAAGATTTCGGATAGATCAAGTATTACTTTGCTTGTTTTAAAGTCTTCTTTAGTAAGAATAGTTATTTCATCAAACATAGTATTATTCTCTAATATATTTTGTACTTTTTCTTTTAATTTATCTACATAATTAATTATCTCTTTTTTATCATTTTTATTAACTTTATTATTATCTAAAATATCGTTTA
>CAYOUK010000065.1:0-5547 GCA_964407175.1 uncultured Muribaculaceae bacterium | reverse complement strand
AAGGCACATATAAAGTATGGGATACACGAAATGATATCGCAGACGAAAAAAGAGCTATTCAATCACCTTAACTTTGTATTTAGAAAACAGTAATTATATATTATTATAATCAGCAATATTTAAGGGGGGAAAAAATATGTCTGTTATTAAGTTAAGACAAAAAGCCAGATATGCAATAGCAGATAAGATGAGTGAACCACTAAAAGAATTTCATCCACTTTACTATGCTGATTATAAAAAGTGGACTCTAAAAGCAATAGAATATATTAAAAGAATGCATGCAACTGCCAAGGAAAATAGTGTTTTTATAAACAATGATTTGAAGTTAAATCAAAATCAAGTAGAAGCAATTAATAACTGTCATGTAGTATGGTTTAAAAGTTTACCCCCAAATGAGAAGATACATAGAGCTTATACTAGTTATATTACAGTATTAGCAAATAGTCATTCTAAACAAAGCGAGTATAGCTCAGAAGAAATACAAATAATATATTTGCTTTCAGAATTATTATTATTTCATTTTGAAAAAACACTTCATATGATTAGTAATTATAGTGCTTTTAATAAGCTTGATGAACTAGAAAAAAACGGTGTTATAACTAGCAAAGAGGCTAAGACTTTAAAGATAGAGATACTTAAAGAAGAAATCTTGCCAATATTAAAACTTAGAATTAAAGATCAAGAAGTTATTGATAGTATAATGGAGTTAGTTACATCACCAGAGCGAGGAAATAAATTATTGGCATATTTAAGATATGAATCAAATGTAACTCCTTTAGATGTATATCGTGCTATTAAATAACTATATATATGATATAATTATTTAGAGAGTGATTATTATGGCAAAGGAAAGTTATGATCAAAACTTAAAGGATGTTGGAAAAACATATCTATACTTATTTGTGATTTTAATAATCTTAATAAGATGGATATTTTCTATAATTGTTTTTATTCTAACAATTATACCAAGATTTATTAGATGGATATTTAGATTACCTAAAAAAAGTAAGAAAGTAAAAGTAACTAATCCGATTAAAGAAATCGCAGCTTTAAGTGTTGAAGCACCACCTAAAAGATCTAAACAAGATGAGCTTGATCTTTTAGGATTAGAAGAATATCAAAAAGATCTTGTGAAAAGTGGAGATCAGTGGTCACATAATTTTGAAGAAGAAGATATGGATGAAGATGATTATTTTCATGATGATGCATAAAATATTTGACAAATAATTATATATATATTAATATAAAGAACACAAGGAAAAACTAAAATTAGTTCCCTCAAAAAGGGAACAATTTTTGCCCTTTAAGGGAAAAAAGAAGAGGAGAAAAAAATATGGCAGATGTAGAAACAAGAATAGAAAGACAAGAAATGATTGATGAGATGTTAGCACCATTTAACTTATTTCATGAGATGTATAAAACTGATCCAACTGAATGGACAAGACAAACATTTTATTATCTTGAATGGTTAGAAGAAAATTTAAGAGAAGGTAATTATTTTGATAGTGATAGAAACAAAGAAAAAATATATCCTGATCAAGTAGATTATTATTATGATTGCCACAGAGCATGGAACGAAAAAGAGAAAAAACCTACTGAAGTAGCACATACAACTTATTCAACATTTTTAGATTTATTAAAATATGATGTTAATCCAAACGTTCCAGAGCCTGTTACTGGATTTAATAAGGAAGAAGTAGAAAAACTTAAACAGCTTATTGCTTACTTAAGTTATCATTTCGCTGAAGCTGCTCAAATGTTTATGACAGTTGACGAAAAACTTGATGGCCTTAAAGCTGCGGGTATAAAAGGAGCATTTGAAAGTAACGAGGAAGATATTATAGAAGGTGATCTTCATAAGGAAGCAATTAAGAACCATATGATTATACAAGGATATGATCCAGAAAAAATTGCTTATACTATTAAAAGCCTTGATTCTGTTGAAAAAGCAAGAGCTATGCATAACTGGCTTATAAACAATCCAGAGGCAGAATGGTATAAAATAAACGATGAAACAGTGAGTTATTCAGAAGGAGGAGTAAGCTATTAGTTTACTCTTTTTTTATTGCTCTAAAACAACAAACGGTTAGTTTTTGTACACATTATAATTATAAATGGTATAATAGATATATAATAGGGAGTTGTTAGTATGTCTAGAGATCAATTGTCACTTATAATTTTTAATATAATATATGCAGTATTTGTAGTATGTATATATCATTTTAAGAAAAAAATTAAATCTCCAGAACTATCGATGCTAGGATATTTATTGGATGTTAATCTAGTGTCAGCGATCACCGAGTTAATCGCCGGATTAACAGTCGTTTGGTTTGGAGTTAATTCTATAATAACTAAAGGCGCAAATAAATTCTATGTTATTACTATGGCTATGATAAGTTTATTGAACCTATTATATGTTCTATTAGTTTCATATAATGAAACTGAAAGAAATAAGTTTTATAAAAAAGTAGTTAATACTGGTTTGGTATTATTTGTTATATATTTTATCTCAGTTGTAATACTACCAATAGAAGTTATTGGCGAAGGGACCGTGCATAGCACTGGACCATTTGTATTACCACTTCTAATATTTGGCTTTTTAACAAGTGTAGTTATGTATTATTTTATGATACATGGACTTAGAAAAAATAAAACATCTATTGTTAAATATATACCAATGATAGTTATGAGTCTTGGTTATATTGTACTTGTATTATTACAAGAAAAATATCCATTAGTACTAACATTATTTAGTCTACTTGAAACATTCATGCTTATCATAATGTACTTTACAATTGAAAATCCAGACGTAAAAATGATAAGAGAATTAAACATTGCCAAAAGTGAAGCAGAGAAAGCTAATAGAGCTAAATCAGACTTTTTATCAAGTATGTCACATGAAGTTAGAACACCACTTAATCAAATCATGGGATTTACAGAAGATATTAAACAAAGAAAAGATGATATACCAGTAGAAGTATATGAAGATGCAGAGTTTATAATG
This sequence comes from uncultured Muribaculaceae bacterium, assembly GCA_964407175.1. Taxonomy (GTDB): domain Bacteria; phylum Bacillota_I; class Bacilli_A; order RF39; family UBA660; genus RUG11867. Next base: position 2,543 of record CAYOUK010000065.1, on the reverse strand, counting down.
GAAGCATCAAATAAACTTTTAGAGTTATTATCAAATATACTCGACGTTAATAAAATAGAATCTTCTGGTGTTGATATAAAAGAAGAGAAATATAACTTTAAAGAAGAAATAAATAAAATAACTACTATTAATTCAACTAGAATAAATAGTAAATCTCTTAATCTAGTAGTAGAACAAAGTGATAATATCCCAGAATACTTATTTGGGGATATTACACATATAAGAGAAATTGTTAATAACATATTATCTAATTCAATTAAATATACTGATGAAGGTTCTATTACAGTTGGAACATCATGTGATATAAAGGGAAGCACATGTAATTTAAAAATAGAGATTAAAGATACAGGGAAAGGAATGTCTAAAAGTCAGTTGGATAATCTATTTACTAAGTTTAATAGATCAGAAGAAAATGTTAACTCAACTATTTCAGGGGCAGGACTTGGCCTTGTAATAGTTAAAAGCTTAGTAGACCAATTAAAAGGTAAAATAGATGTTATAAGTGAAGAAGGTAAAGGCACAACGGTGACTGTTACTATTCCACAAAAGATGTTATAATATAATTACAATTTATATATTATCAAGAGCAAGTGAGAGAATTGGCTCAATGACCTTGCACCAACCTATTAAGTTAGGTGGTAATACCAACAAAGCAATGCTTTGAATGATAAATACGAATTAACCTTATACATTCGTATGAGGTTTTTCTTTTCTTGATAATGTATTAGAAAGGAGGAACCTCATGAATAGTAATATGTTTATAATTCATATACCACATGCATCACTAGATATGCCAAATATCTTTTTAGAAAGATTAACGCTTCCACTAGAACATATCCAAAAAGAGAATATATTTATATCAGATTACTTAGTAGATAAGTTTGTACCAAAAGACTTTAAAAACATAGTTAAATTTAGCTATTCTAGAATGTTTTGTGATGTCGAAAGGTATTTAGATGACTCAGAGGAAGAAATGTCTAAATACGGCATGGGAGCGCTTTATACAAAGGATTCTAATCAAAGTGCTTTTATAAAATATGATGATGTTTATAAAAGCATAGTTATAAATAACTATTATAAAAAACATCATAACAAACTAAATAACTTAACTAAAAAAATACTAAAAGAATATAACAAATGCTATATATTAGATTTACATAGTTATTCAAGTCTTTTTGTGGATAAACTATTTGGATATAAAAATAATCCTGATATATGTATAGGTATAAATAAAACAGGATATGATAAAAAACTACTTGATCTAACAATTAAACATTTTAAAAAGTATGGTTACACAGTTAAAATAAACTATCCATATAGTGGAAGTCTTACACCAAATATAAAAAGTAATAACATATATTCTATGATGATAGAAATAAATAAAAGAGTATATCTAAATAATAACTATAATAAGTTTTATGAATGTATGATGGATTATTATGACAAAATAAAAAAACAAATATGATTATATTTGTTTTTTAATTGTATTTAACTTCAACAACTTTAGGTGCACCTGTAACAAGTCCCATTTTTAATTTAAAGCTTACATCTACAGTCTTAGTTGAATCTTTAATTTCGATTTCTTGATCAACTACAGTCTCAGGTGTTTTTAAATGAACTGTATAAGTTCCTGGTTTTAACTCTTTAGTAACACTTTCACCTGGTTTAAGTTTACCTAACTCCTCATCACCAACACTTACCTTTACCTTGATAGCAAAGCCAAACATCTTCTTTTCTCTAGTAACTGTTAAAACTGCCATAATATAATTCCTCCTTTTAAGTAGTTTTATCTATATATATTTTATCACAATATAGTTTAGTTTTGAATACATCAATGTGATATAATTAGTTTAGGGTGATGGAGATGGAAAAGAAAACCATTAAACTAAATAAACCAGTTATAGAACACAAGATAATTGCAACTGGTATCTTAAAATATAAAGATAAATATTTAGTTGTTAAAAGAAGCGAAGACGATGATTTTATGCCGGGAGCATGGGAATTCCCTGGAGGAAACATTAATCCAGGAGAAACAATAGAAGATGGCTTAAGACGTGAATTAAAAGAAGAAATAGGTTTTTATTTATATAATGAAGAAAAGAAGGTAATTAATTATAGTGACGAAATAAAACAAAAAAATGGTAAGATTACACATGTTATAGAACTAGATTTTCTTATAAATTGTATAAATGATAATTTTCCTATCAAATTAAGTGATGAGCATTGTGATCATCGATGGGTAGAAAAAGATTCAGACTTACTTGATGAATTTATAAAAAATAAAATTAAGAATATATAGAAAACAATAGATGTTATAAGTATAGGTTGTTAATTATGAAACTAGATGAATTAAAATGTATGAATGAAAATATAAATCTAGATGAATACATAGAGTTTAGAGAGTTAGTTAAAAGCAATATGGAACATCCAGATTGGCTTGGAGACTTTAAAAGAGAAGATATAGAAATGCTTTTAAAGAATAATTCAAAGATGTGGATATATTATTATGGTAATGAACCAGTATGTTCCATGATGTTAATACC
>CAYOUK010000064.1:2610-5565 GCA_964407175.1 uncultured Muribaculaceae bacterium | reverse complement strand
ATATACGGATTTTAAGAAGAAAGAAAGATATAAAAGAAGTATAGAATTATCTAAAAAATATAATCTATATAGACAAGACTATTGTGGATGTATTTATTCAAAAGAAAAAAAAGTGGAGCATTAAGCTGCCATTTTTTTTCTGCTTTCTTGTATAAATTGTAAGTCTTCTCCTGGGATAATATCTATAATTTCAGTTTCTGGAACAAATACTTTATTTAGTTTAGTTCCAATGCCTTTAGCTTCAGAAGAAATGAAGTATTTTTATATGATTAAGAACTTGTCTTAACCAAATAGGTGTACATCCAGCATGCATATGACCTGATAAGAATAATTGAATATCTTTTAATTTTGAAGGCTCATGTAATGCATTTTCTAATGATGATAATAAACTAACAACTTCAGGATTAAGATAGTGAATAGCAGTCATAGTAAATTTTTCTGAATCGATATCTAATTTATTAATACTTCCTACAATATCAAATGTAGAATAATCCTTTTCAGGATAACAGTTGTAAGGAATATTAACACCGACAACTTCTATGTCATTATCAATTGGTATTAGTTCAGCGCTATCTTTAACTACATGTACATTTGGATAACAACTTATTTCTCTAAAGAAAGTATCATCTTCAGAATATTCTTCTTTTCTTTTACCATTTTCATCATGTGTAAATATAACTTCATCATGATTACCTTTAACAACAACTATCGGTAGTCCAAGAGTAAAAGCGTAGTATCTCATTACCTTGGCAAGCTTTTCATTTCTTGGATCGTTTGTTGAATCAATTAAATCGCCAGTTATAATAATTGCATCTAATCTATAATTTTTTGCTATCTCAAAAGCTTTTATAAGCGCACCAACATCACTATGAACATCAGTAATCTGATAAACTTTTTTGTTCTTTCGAGCTTTTGGCGATATTAAAACATTCTCGTTTACTATAAAATTTTTAGGTTCATCTGCAATGATTTTTTCCATAATAATAATCCCCCTAATTAATAAGTGTTTTGTATTATAACAGAAAGAGGCTTTACAGTCAATAAAGTGCTTGAAATATGCTATGTGATGTGCTAAAATTTACTTATGATAGGTGGTTGGAATGAGCGATACAATAAGTGAATTTACAAATTTTATATCTAACGATCCTTTAATGTTGGCCCTATGCATTGCTATAGTGGTCCTTATTATAGTGTTTATATTAGTTTTAATATTTGGTAAGAAAAAAGAAGATGCAGAAGAGGTTAGTGAAAACACTGGAGCTCTTTTGACAACTGATATAAATGACGCAAATTTATAAAGCACTCAAGAATTCGCTGCTGTTAATCAGCAAGAACCAACACCAGAAGTATCGAGTACTAAAAAGATTCCTGTAGTACCACCTGCAGAAGATATAACTGATAAAGAAGCACCTATAAGTGTAGATGATGCTTTAAAATTAAAAGAAGAAAGAGAAAAAACAACTACTCTTGAAGTAGTTAGTCCAACACCAGCAGTTGAAGCTCCTGCTGAAGCTCCAGTAGAAGCACCTGCTGCTCCAGAAGTTGCGCCAGCAGAAGCTGATCCATTTAATCTAAATAATACACCAGCTCCTGCAGCAAACGAAATACCACCTGCAGAGCCTATAACTATTGCTCCAGAAGCTGCAGCTGTACCTGAAGTACCTGCTGAACCAGCAGAAGCTGCTCCTGTTATTCCAGATGGAGCACTACCAGGTATCCCTGATAGCACAGTTAACAACAGTGAAGATACAAATGGAATGTTTGGTAATTTAGTAGAATCACTAAATGAAGAAAATAAAGATCAAGTAATTAGTGCTCCGGAAGCACCTGCTGAGGCACCAGCTCCAGAGGTTGTAGAGCCAACAGTTGCTCCTGAACCTATAGCGCCTGAAGTGCCAGCAGAGCCTGTTGCTCCAGAAGCACCTCAAGTACAAATTACAACTGGTAATGAATCTAGTGCATCTGTTCCACTAGCTGGATCTCCTGTAGTTAAAGAAGAAAAGAAAGTAAACTTTGAACCAGGAGCTAAAGCAGCAGAGGTTATCACAGGAAATGAAGCTGCTTCACCTAAAGAAGAACCTAAAGTAGAAGCACCACAAGCAGAAGAAGCAGATGATATTGAACTACCAATGTTTAGTACTCCTCTTAAAGATGATAAACTAGACAGCATATCAGGAGAATCATTTAATATATAAGAGCTATTTTGTATAGCTTTTTTTTATTGGCTATGATAAAATGATATAGTAGATAATACTAGGGGTGAGCTAGCATGGATGATTATAAAAACATTTTTGGTGTGAATATGCAAAATGCTGTAGGCAATCCTGCATACATGTTTAAAGGCACTAAATATCGTATTACAATTATAACTGATAGACTTGTTAGATTTGAGTATAGTGAAAACGGTTCGTTTGAAGATCGTCCAACTGAGTTTGCTAAAAACAGAAGATTTGGGGGACCTCAAATCGAAAAAAGTGAAGACGATAAAACACTAGTACTTAGAACTAAATATTTTCAAATAAAATACGTTAAAGAAAAAAACTATGTTGGAACAAAACTTGCTCCAGATGAAAATTTACTTGTAACAATAAGAGATACCGACAAAGTTTGGTTTTTTGAACATGCAGAAGCAAGAAACTATAAAGGTACTAAGACAAGCCTTGATAATGCTAAAGAACTAACAGGTTTATCTAAAGGACTATAGTCAACAGATGGTTTTGTCTCTTTTGATGACTCTGAAAGTCTAATCTTCAACGAAGATGGTAGTGTTGGTAAAAGAAAAGATGAAAGAATAGATACATATCTATTTGTATATAAAAAAGATTATGGCTATGCCATAAAAGATTATTTTGATCTAACTGGTTATCCACCACTTATACCAAGATATGCATATGGTATATGGTGGGATAAAAAAGAAAAATATGATACAAATGAAATATATAAATTAGTTAGTAA
>CAYOUK010000064.1:1702-2600 GCA_964407175.1 uncultured Muribaculaceae bacterium | reverse complement strand
AAATATAATGCTCAAACATAGCGTAGTGTTTATTATTGTATAAATTAGTTAGTAAATTTAGAAAATATGAAATACCACTTAATATAATTATATTAAATGAATGGAGTAAAAATAACGAAGAAAGAGAGTTCAATGAAGGATTCCCAGCTCCAGAAGCTTTATTTAAAGAACTAAATAGTCAAGATATACATGTTGGTCTTGAGTTAAAACTTCCAGGTACTAAGAATAGTGAAGGAAAGATAATACCATTTAATGTTTTTAACTTTGATTATATTAAAAGTTATTTTACAAATGTAATTAAACCATTAAATGATATTGGAGTTGATTTTTATTCAATAGAGAATAAACCAAAAGATTTATATTCTCTTAGAATGACTAATTATTATTTTTATAATTATCAAAAAGCATTGCCAACAAAGAGGGGATTAATACTAGCTAAAAATGGACTAGTAAGCTCACACCTTTATCCTGTTCATAATAGTGGTAATACACTTGTTGATTTTAAAACTCTAGATATGCTTCCAGAATTTAATGCAACCGCTGCCAATATTGGTGTAACATGGTGGAGTCATGCAATAGGTGGTTACTCTGGTGGAGAAGAAGATAACATATTATTTATAAGATATGTAGAGTTCGCAGTATATAACCCTATATTTAGATTATCATCTAAACATGGTCATTACTATAAAAGAGAACCATGGCTTTGGGATGTTAAAACAAGAAAGATTGTTAGAGACTATACAAATATTAGATTAAAACTAATACCATATTTATATTCTGAAGGATATAAATATTCTAGAACAGGTCTTCCAATGATTCAGCCAATATACTATATATATCCTGAATTATTTGATGAGCCATTATATAAAAATGAATACTATTTTGGTTCAGAGTTCTT
>CAYOUK010000064.1:0-1692 GCA_964407175.1 uncultured Muribaculaceae bacterium | reverse complement strand
GTTCTTTATAGCGCCAATTACAAATAATACAGACGAAATAATGAATAGAACAGTTGTTAAGTTATTTATGCCTAGTGGTATTTGGTATGACTTTAAAACTGGCAAAAAATTCCCAGCAGGAAGACAAATGGCTTTCTATAAAGACGAAGACTTCCCAGTCTTTGCAAAACAAGGTGCTATCATCCCAATGGCAGATTTAAATGACACTAATAGAAATAGTACTAAAAATCCTAGTGATTTAGAAATACATATATTCCCAGGTAAGAATAATACATATAGATTATATGAAGATGATAGTACTAAAGAATCATATAAAGAAGGAGATTATTTAATCTCAGTTATTGATTATAACTATCTACCAAATAACTATACAGTTATTATTAGACCAATTGAAGGTAAACTATCAGTTGTACCTGAAAAACGTAATTACAAGATTAGATTTAGAAATACTAAAGTCGCTGATGAAGTACTTGTATATATTGGTAGTCAAAAAGTATTATCTAAAAACTATGTAGATGATGAAGACTTTATTGTTGAAATAGTTGGTGTACCAACTAAAGAACAATTAACTATCAACTGTAAAGGTAAAGATATAGAACTAGATGCAACTAGAATAATAAATGAAGATATAGATTCAATCATAAGTGATTTAAAGATTTCAACAGAATTAAAAGAAAAAATAGCATCTATAATATTTAGTGAAGACGATGTTAAAAAGAAGAGAATGGATATAATTAAACTTAAAAAGGAAGGTTTAAAAGAGATTTTTATTAAAATGTTCCTAAAATTACTTGATTATATCGCTGAAATTTGATATAAATAGTTTGTTCGCAAATGAAAAAAGAATAGTAATAACGTAGTTTTTATAGAGAGTAATCGGTTGGTGGAAGATTATAAAATGAAATTATGAACTCGCTTTTGGATGTGAAAAGGTGTAGTTACCATATAGACTATAAAGAAACAATTAAGGTGGTACCACGGCTAGTTCGTCCTTTGGAGAACTAGTCTTTTTATATAAAGGAGGATATATGAGTAAAATAAATATATACTTTTATATAATTGTATTTATATTAGTATTTATAACAAGATTTATTCTTTTTCAAATAAATAAAAAACCAAAAAAGAAAAAGAAAAGAGATACCGCTGTTGAAAAGTTATACCTGATGCATAGGTTTAACTTAAAAAAGAGTGATGTAGATACTAAATATATGAATTTATTTTTAAGTGTAAATGATGCATTTATAATAACAATTACTATGGTATTAGTATTTGAAATAACTAATAAATATATATTTCAAATATTAATTGGTATAACATCTGTATTTGGACTAATATATCTAACTAATGAAATAATTGGTAAATTATTAAAAGGAGAGAGCAAAAATGAATAATTATGATTTTAAAAAAATAGAAAAAAAGTGGCAAGCTTATTGGGAAAAGAACAAAACATTTAAAACAGATATTAGAGATTTTTCTAAACCTAAATTTTATGTTCTTGATATGTTTCCATATCCATCAGGGGTAGGTTTACATGCTGGACATCCAGAAGGTTATACTGCGACTGATATTATATCTAGAATGAAAAGGATGCAAGGATTTAATGTGCTTCATCCTATGGGATATGATTCTTTTGGTTTGCCTGCAGAACAATATGCTGTTCAAACTGGTAATCATCCAAATGGATTTACAGAA
>CAYOUK010000063.1:0-5599 GCA_964407175.1 uncultured Muribaculaceae bacterium | reverse complement strand
AAGAATATAAAATTGTTTTAAAATTTATAGATATATCTAGTGGTAATAATGAAAGTAATGCAACAGCATCTTATACAGTTAAGATGGGACTTGCACCAGATGTATAAAAAAAAGAACTAAATAGTTCTCTTTTTTAATGGTTTCTTACATACTTTAATAGGAGATATAGATAAATCATTTCTACCTAATATATAATCAACTGAAGTATTATAATAATCTGCAAGTTTTATAAGTTTATCAAGTGGTATATCTCTTAAACCAGTCTCGTATCTAGAATACTGTTGTTGTTTTAAGCCTAATATAGATGCTATGTAGCTTTGAGATAATTTGTTATTAGTTCTTAGTTCTTTTAATCTTGTTTTCATTTAAAAATCCCTCTTTATGGGGATTATACTAACATAAAAGTATTTTTTTTACAACCAAAAAGTTTTAATCTTTTAATAAATCACATGCTTCTTCTTGAGTCATATTTGGTTCACCTTCATGATATGTAGGAACTAAATGTAAATGAAAGTGTTTTACTATTTGTGGCTTACCATAGTTATTAATTAGTGCAATACCATCACATCCATCGAATACATTCATCATTTTTTCTGAGAACTTTTTAGCTACTTCATGAACTTTTTTAAGAGTTTCTTCATCGATCTCCATAACACTTTCAAAATGTTTTTTAGTAATTATTAGCATATGCCCTGGGCTATTTGGATTTAAATCCATAATACATTTAACAAAATCATCTTCATATGGCGAATTACAAGGTAATTCTCCGTTTATTATTTTACAAAATACATCCATTTTATTCACCTCATATATATAATATCATAAATAAAAAAAATATGGTACAAATAACTAACTTATGCATACTTTAATATAGGAGGTTAAATAATGTCATATTATAAAGAAATAGTTACTAAAGCAGTCATAGGGAAGGGGAAGAAAACAACTAAAGAAGAGTACTCAATTAAACCAGAATTTAAACCCGATACTGTGCTCGGATGCTGGATAACAAACCATGAATTTTCTGGAGAACTAGAAAACCAAAACATAGTAATAAATGGTTCTTTTGATATAAATGTATGGTATTCATATGATGATAATAAAAAGACTGGGGTAGTATCAAATACATATAAATATAAGAATAAAATGAACGTTAATATTAGTTCTAATGCAAGAATAAATAATTAAACAGAGGTTAATGTTAATTCCCTTAGTGATCCCAGTGTATTAGATGTAAGAGTAGAAGGGGAAGATATATTATTTAATACTACTAAAGAAATGGGAGTAGAGGTAGTTGGAAATACAAAGATAAAAGTAAGCGCTGAAGAAAACTACGATGATTATGAAGAAATTATGGATGAAGAAGAAATAGATAATATAATTAGTGATATAGATACTAGTGTAAATGAAAATTATATTGAAGATGAAAAAAATGCTATAAAAGAAGATTAATTAATTCTTCTTTTTTAGCATCATTAATTACTATATTATATATAGTATTAAATATATCAAGTGATAAATTATTATAATTTTTATAAAAACATTTAAGTGTATTTATTCCTTCAATTGTATTTTTTGAAGTAAAGTTTTTAGCTGCGTCTATATTACCAAGTCCAATAAATACACCAAGTGTATAGTTTCTTGAGTTACTACTAGATGCAGTTTGAAATAAGTCGCCAATGCCAGCATATGTATATATAGTTTCTTTATCTAATTTTAACTTATCAAATAAGTCCTCTAATTCTTTTACTACATTACATAAATAAAGGCTTCTAGTACTGGCACCATAACCCATGCCTTCTAGTATTCCACTTCCTATAGAATAAGCATTTTTAAGTACGCTGCATAAACTTACACCAATTACATCACTTGAGTACTTAATACTTGATTTACTAAATATTTTTTCAACTAATTTAAGATTTGATTTATCTATAGAAGAATAAGTAAAACCAACTGGTTCTAAGCTTTTTATATCCATTGCAAATGTTGGTCCAGATAATATACCAACATTTTCTTTTGGAAATAATTTAACTGCTTCATTATATAAAATATCATTATTATATAATCCTTTAGAACCAATTAATAATAATTCACTTTTATAATATGGTTTTATATTATCTAATGCTTCTTTAAACTTTTCTGAACTTGTAAGAACTATAATAGCATTTGTATCATTTAATGCTTTTTCTATATCATTAGTTATTGTTATATCTTTTGGAACACTTATACTATCTATATCATCACGGCTTGTCCAAATAGATACATTTATTTTATTAGCTGATATTAAACCAGCGATTGATATACCAAAAATCCCTGAACCTATTATAGTTACTTTCATTGTTTTCTCCTTTCGATATCTACTTTTTGCATATTGTTTTCATATGCATTATTATTAGGAGTATAATATACTCTCGATAGTAAGTTTTCAGGTAGATAATCTTGTTTTACCCATGCTTTTGTATAGTTGTGGGGGTATTTATATAGTGGATTCATTTCACTATTTATATGTTTAGGAACTGAGCCCACTTTCCCAGAGTGTATGTCTGATAGAACACTATCTATAGCCATAATACCACTATTAGATTTAGGAGATAAGGCCATTTCTATAATTACATCACTAAGTGGAATTCTTCCTTCAGGCATGCCAAGAAGTTTAACAGCTTCAATTGCAGCATGTACTTTAGGTCCAATTCCCGGATTAGCTAGTCCAATATCTTCATATGCTATAACACTCATACGTCTAAATATACTATCTAAATCTCCCATTTCAAGAAGCATACCAAGGTAATAAAGTGAAGCATTAACATCACTACCGCGAATAGACTTTTGAAAAGCTGATAAAAGCTCATAATGACTATTACCATTTTTATCAGTATAAAGTACTGGTTTAGAATTAACTTTCTTAATATTATCTATTGTAACGCATTTATCACTAGAAATATAATATGCCATTTCAAGTGTATTTAAAGCATTTCTAACGTCATAACCCGATAGGGAAGCGATATACTTATAAGCATCAGTTTTAATCTTTATATCCTTTAATTCTTTAGATGCTTTTTTTAATATTTTAACTAAATCATCCTCCGTTAAATCTTTTACCTCAAATATTTGTACACGAGACCTAATCGCAGGATTAATAGAGTAGTAGGGGTTAGATGTAGTCATACCGATTAAAGTTATTAAACCACTTTCTATATGAGGAAGTAATAAATCTTGTTTCCCTTTATCAAGACGATGAATCTCATCCATTAAAAGAATCATTTCACCTTCCATTTTAGCTTCTTCAATAACTATATCTAAATCTGCTTTATTATTAATAGTAGCATTAAGTGCTCTATAAGGCTTATTAAGCTCATTAACCGTAGCATATGCAATAGAAGTTTTGCCTGTCCCAGGCTTACCATATAAAATAAAAGAAAATAGTTTTTTATTCTTTACTAAATTAGTAATAATACCTTCTTTTCCAACTAAATAATCCTGACCAACGATATCTTTTAATTTAGTAGGTCTAGATTTATTTGCAAGTAATTCCATTTCTATCACATCCATGTTTTATTATAAAACAAAAACTAGTAAAAGACTAGGATAAATGCTATAATCTAAGTATGAAATATATAGATGAATTTATAATTGATTTAGAGTATGCTAAGAATTATTCAAAGAATACAATAAGTTCATATAATAGTGATCTTTTGATTTTTAATGAGTTTATATCTAAAGATTTAACTAGAGTTAGTAAAGAAGATATTAGAAGATTTATTAAATATTTAAATGATAGAAAAGAATGAACTTTATCTAGATATACTACTACATTAAGAGTTTTTTATGATTTTATGATAAAAAAAGGATATATAAAAGATAATCCTATGGATGGTATATCTAATCCAAAACTTGCAAGAACTTTGCCAGATGTTTTAACAATAGAAGAAATAGATAAACTATTTAATTTTAAATTATTAACTAACTATGATTATAGAGATAAATGTATTCTAGAAATGTTATACTCTACAGGGCTTAGAATAAGCGAGCTGGTAAGTCTTAAACTCGAGAACATAAGTTTAGATGATTCACTTGTAAAAGTCATGGGAAAAGGCTCTAAAGAGCGTATAGTGCCATTTAATGAAACAACAAGAGTTAATCTTAATAAATATATTAAAGAGATTAGACCAAGTATGCTTAAAAAAACTCAAAATGACTATTTATTTTTAAATAATCATGGTAATAATCTAACTAGGCAAGCGATATTTAAAATGATTAAAAAAAGAGCCTTAAATGCCGGCATAAAAAAAGAAATAAGCCCGCATACACTAAGACACTCCTTTGCTACCCATTTGCTTTCTGGTGGCGCTGATATTAGGTTTATTCAAGAACTACTTGGCCATGAAAACATTTCTACTACTGAAATATATACTCATATAGCACAGGAGAATTTAAAAGATATATATGATGAATTAAATCCAAGAGATAATTAAAAAGAGCTTATAAAGCTCTTTTTTAATAATTACTTGAAGTATTATTACTTCTAGAATTATTTTGTTTTCTTTGGTTATTTCTAGCATTATTTTTAGCTTTACTAGAACTTGATCTATTATTAGATTTACGCATTTAAATTACCTCCTATATTTAGTATGTCCAAATAAAAAAAATATATACATAAAAAAAGAGTGGGGGAGGTTATCCACCAATCTTTGCAATAGCTAATATTATATACATTATACCTACTATAACTACATTTAACATCATAAGTCCAACAGCAAGTATAGAACCATTTGGAAAATTAATAATTGAATTAAAAGGAGGATTTTCTCTACGTTTCGGCGTTCCTGGACCACGCATGACTTTAGCAAATCCTCTATCCATTCCTGCCCCATTTTGCATTTCTTGAAAAGAAGAAGTAGGGGTAGAAGAATATAAACTCTGCTGCTTTTGAATATTAACTAATATAGTACTAGCAAGTAATAGAGAATGTGGGTCTAAGTTATGATGATGACAATGAGCTTCAATATCTAAAGCTAAAAGATCAAGTTGAGATGAAGTTGTATTAATATTATTAATAAAAGAGTTAACTTCATTATAATTAAGTATTTTTTTATTCTCTACGATTAATCTACTACCATCCATAGAAGGGGATCACCTCTAACCATAATTTTATTCCATTTTAGGAAGTTAACATAATATTGATTATGTGAAGTTCAACATTTCTTTGAAAAAGTCAGTTAATTCCTAAGCTTATTTAAAATATAAAAATTTAATTACATTTTTCTAGATTCAATTTCAGCAAGTTTTTCTATGAATTCTGCAGCGTTTTCAGTTGTTAATTCTGTATAACCAAGTTCTTTTAATGCTTGAACTTTAAATGTATTAAGTTGTTGTGTACGAGATAGCTTTTCTTCTTTTTTTGCTTCTATCTCTTGTACGAATCTAGCATGTGATTCTATAACTTTAGTCTTACTTGCCCCACCGGAAGTGAATAGGGTGTATCCTGAGTTAATTATACCTTCAAAACTAAATTGTTTATCTTCGTTATATTTAAACTCATTTGGATTTGTAAAACCAGTTGATTTAGATATATATGCAAGGAAATATTTAACTTCAGGAACAT
>CAYOUK010000062.1:986-5616 GCA_964407175.1 uncultured Muribaculaceae bacterium | reverse complement strand
AAGTGTAAGAGGTACTGTTGGGGCTAAAAACGCCCGAATATTTAATGATAATATATATGGAAACATATCAAAGAATAGTTTATATGGTATATATGGTAATTATTTAAATAATATAGATACTAAAAGAGCAATACCTATTAAAAGTTTTGATGATATTTCTCTTGGAGAAGCATATATTTATACTGTAATAGATGGTAATCAAAAAGAAAAATTTAAAATAAATATAACCAGACTTGACAAAAATAGTAAACTAAAAAACATCTTATTTGACATTGTAGACGAAAAACTTTTATCATCCTCTGGTGGAGTAGTTCAAGGGATGAGTGGATCGCCAATAATCCAAGATAATATGCTACTTGGTGTAGTAACACACGCAGTTGTTCAAGATCCTAAAAGTGGTTACGGAATAGATATTATTTCAATGCTCGAAGAGGGAGAAAAGTAAAAAATATAAAAATTTGTAAAATGTTGCAAATGCAACATTTTTTATTTTTTATTTATGCTATACTGAAATCACATTAATGATAGGGAGGTCAAAAAATGGAAGTAATCAAAAGAGATGGAAGAAGAGTAAGTTATAATGGTGATAAGATTGCTCTTGCGATTAGAAAAGGATTTAATGGGGTAATAAATAATAATGGATATACAGAAGAAGATCATAATAAAGTTTTCTTAGCAGTCAGTTATGATATCGAAAAGAACTATGATGAAGATTCAGCAATTAGTATTGAAGATATTCAAAATCTAATCGAAGAAAAGTTAAAAGAACTTGGTTATATCGATGTATATGAAGCTTTCTCTAGTTATAGAAACAGAAGAAAAGAATCAAGAAAAGCTTTTGAAAACAGACAACACAAGCTAATGAAAGCGATTGAATCTATTTCTCTTAAAACTGCTCAAGATGAAGATGCTAAAAGAGAAAATGCTAACATAGATGGTAATACACCAATGGGAACAATGCTTCATTATGGTAGTACATTATCAAAAGAGTTTGCTAAAAGTTATATGATGCCGGAAAGATTTGCCAATGCTCATGATGAAGGTTTAATACATATACATGATATGGACTTTTTACCAATGGGAACTACTACATGTAATCAAATAGATTTAGAAAAACTATTCTCTAAGGGATTTTCTACAGGCCATGGATATCTTAGAACACCAAATAGTATTACAAGTTATTCAGCTTTAGCAGCGATTGCTATTCAATCTAATCAAAATGATCAACACGGTGGACAAAGTGTCCCTGCATTCGACTATTATATGACACCAGGTGTATTAAAATCATTTAAAAAGAATTTTAAGCAAGCATTAAGCGAATATATCGATTTACTTGATGTAAAAGATATTGATTTTGATGAAGTAGTTAAAAAGATTGATGAATTAGAAACAATTGAATTTAAAATAGATAAATTTAAAGAATTCTATAAGTCAAATAAAGAAAAAGAAAAAATATTTAAAAAGGCATATAATATCGCATATAAAAAGACTAACAGAATGACTTATCAAGCGATGGAAGCATTTATTCATAACTTAAATACAATGCATTCACGTGCAGGAGCTCAAGTACCATTTTCAAGTATTAACTTTGGTACAGACACATCCCCTGAAGGTAGAATGGTTATAGAAAATTATTTATATGCAATTGATGCTGGTCTTGGCCACGGAGAAACTCCGATATTCCCAGTTAGTATTTTTAAAGTAAAAGAGGGAGTTAACTATAATCCAAAAGATCCAAACTATGATTTATTTAAACTAGCTATGAAAGTATCTTCAAAAAGATTATTCCCTAACTTCTCATTCCTAGATGCAACATTTAATAAACAATATTATAAAAAAGGTGATTATAGAACAGAAGTTGGTTATATGGGATGTAGAACAAGAGTTATCGGTAATGTTGCAAATCCTGATAAAGAAATAACCCCAGGAAGAGGTAATTTATCATTTACATCTATTAACTTAGTTAGACTTGGATTAAAACATGGTATAGTTACTAATGATGCTCCTGATATTGAAGGATTTTATGAAGAATTAGATGAAACACTTGATTTAGTAAAAGATCAATTACTCGATAGATTTAAAATTCAATGTTCTAAGAAAAAATATAATTTCCCATTCTTATTTGGTCAAGGTGTATGGATTGATTCAGATAATTTAAGCGATACTGATGATTTAACACCAGCACTTAGAAATGGAACATTATCTCCTGGTTTTATTGGTCTTGCTGAATGCTTAAAAGCCCTTATAGGTAAACATCACGGTGAATCAGAAGAAGCAAGAAAACTAGGATATGAAATAATTAAACATATGAGAGAAAGATTAAATGAATATTCACAGCAGTATAAATTAAACTTTACTCTTCTTGCAACACCAGCGGAAGGTCTAGCTGGAAGATTTACAAAAATAGATAGATCTATTTATGGAAAAATAGAAGGAGTTACTGATAGAGAGTATTATACAAACTCATTCCATGTACCAGTATATTATGATATACCAATAGTAGATAAGTTAGAGATAGAAGGACCTTATCATGAACTAACTAATGCTGGTCATATATCATACATAGAACTTGATGGAGATACTGCAAATAATCTAGATGCATTCGAAGCTATAGTTAGAAAGATGCATGATGTAAATATTGGATATGGTGCTATTAACCATCCAGTTGATAGAGATCCTGTTTGTGGATATACAGGTGTTATTGGTGATGTTTGTCCTGGCTGCGGAAGAAAAGATGGCGAAGGAATACCAATAGAAAGACTCGTTGAAGTCCAAAATGAAGTAGCAAGCATTGAATCGTGTTCATGCTAAAAATAAAAGAAAGGTAGGATTATTATGAAAAACGCTAAAACAGTTGGAGACGGAGTAAAATTCGAAAGGATAAGAAGAATAACTGGCTATCTTGTTGGAACAGTTGATAGATTCAACGATGGTAAACAAGCTGAAGAAAGAGATAGAGTTAAACATTCTTTAGATAATTTAAAAATTAAATCTAAAAAAGAGGAATAAAAAATGACAATAAGACTAGCAGCAGATTTACAAAAAGATAGTGTAGTTGATGGTCTTGGGGTAAGGACAGTGATATGGACACAAGGATGCGCACATAACTGTCCTTTTTGTCACAACCCATTGACACATGACTTCGACGGAGGTATTATAGTAGACATTGAAGAAATAAAGGCGGAAATAGACTCTTTAGATGGTCAAGACGGCATTACACTATCTGGTGGAGATCCACTTTATCAAATTGAACCATGTATTGAAATAAGTAAGTATGCCCATAGTAAAGGTTTAAATGTCTGGTGTTATTCTGGGTTTACTTATGAAGAAATACTTAAGTTAAAAAAAGGTAAAGAACTACTTGAAAACATTGATGTACTAGTAGATGGTTTATTTGAAATTGATAAAAAAAGTCTTGATTTACCATTTAGAGGATCATCAAATCAAAGAATAATAGATACTAAAAAATCTTTAGAAGAAGGAAAAGTAGTAACTATTTCATATCTTATGAAAAAGAAAGATATCTCTCCGCTTTATAAGAAAGAGAAGGATATATATATATGATAAGCAAAAATAAAACCAACCAATATAAAAAGTCTTTAGTTATTAAAAGTAATTTAAATATATGAAGTAGTGATTGTTATGATAGAATCAAAATATAAAGACATAATGATTAAAATATTAATAGATAGTATAAATATATATAAAAAAAAGAAGAGATTAAAACTTTCTACAATACCATTATGTAAAAATATATATCAATTAATAGATTGCCTTGAACCATATGTTCAACCAGATGACGAAGAACTAAAGACTATAATTGAAGAAGCGAAAATAGTAATAAAATATAAGAAAAGAAGATTTAAATTAGATAATATAGCTATTTTTAGTTCAATAAACGAAGAAGAAACACCAGATTTAAAAGAAGTTTTTAAGCGACAATTAAGAGAAGGTATAGATATATATTTGCATATTGAAGCAGGAGAAATAAATCTTTCTATGCACCAGCTAGAGATAGTATATGATTTATTATTAGAAAAAATTAACTCCCTGTATCCTCTTATTGAACCAAAAGAAGATTTATTAAAAGTATATCTTGATTATAGTAAATTAGCACTTGAATACAAAAAAGAAAAAAATAAAGTCGAAATGGAGCAAGAACTTTTAAAAGAAAAAGTTAAAAGTCTTAATACAAAACAGAAAGTAACAATAAAAAATCAATTAAGTGATAGTATTAAAAAGTATTTAAAAATACAATCTGGAGAAATAGAGATTAGTCATGAAGAAGCAAAAGAATTATACGATAAAATTGCTTCTTTAATTGATCTTTTAGAGCCACTTGTTCATCCGAGTGAAGAAAGATTATGGGCATATTTAGAATACGCAAAACAGGCAATTAATTACCTTTCTGTTGTACAAACAGTTACAACTACTAATATACGATATTAATGCAGATTATGGATTTATATTAGAAAAATAAATATGCAATTTTAATCACTATTGACCAAAATTGTTGAAAATTTTTATTAACATTCCTTAATAATTCTATCGACAATATATGCAGCTGTATCTTTACTTAATTTCCAATTTTGATATTTAACATATCTTTCATCCAATAAATCTCTAGTTT
>CAYOUK010000062.1:0-976 GCA_964407175.1 uncultured Muribaculaceae bacterium | reverse complement strand
ATACTTTTTTTATAAAAAAGAGTTGACCTAATATAATAAACAAATATATAATTATTATAGAAAGAGGGATTATAAATGAAAAAGGTAATACTTGGGGGAATAGTTGGTTTTCTTATAATATTTGGAACAACTGCATGTCTTTCGTTTACTAATAAAAAAACTATTAGTTCAAGTGATTTTAAAACTAAGATGGAAGATAAAGGCTTTGAAGTTATAGATGCTATGGATCAACTTCCAGAGACAACTGATATAAAACAAGTTTATTTAGCTATTAGTCCAGGTTCAAAATATAAAATAGAGTTCTATGAATTTACTTCTAACGAAGCAGCGTCACAGTTCTATCAAAGAAATAAAAAGATATTTGAATTAACTAAAGAAAATAACACCAAGAAATATGAAAAAAGTAAAAAGAATTATTCAAAATATATAATGAATAATGGTAATAGTTATAGAGTTATTTCTAAAATAGGCAAAACTGCTATGTATGTCGATGAAAAAGATAAATATAAAGAAGTAATAAATGAAACTCTAAAAGATTTAGGATATTAAAAAAACGAGATTTAATCTCGTTTTTATTTACCTACTACTAAATAATAAACTAAAGTTGATACAAAACTTAAAAACATTGCTAGGAACATAAACCATATAAAAATTTTAGTCCCTGTAGAAGTTTTTTTCTCTTTATGGTATGCCATTTTTTCACCTCAATAAACATTATACTAAATTATTCATATTTTTTAAAGAGAATAATATAATTTAATTGAGGAAAAATGAAAAAATTTATTGAAAGAGTTAAATCATCACTATTAGTATATTTATTCTTTATTAGTGTCTTTTTTGGTTTATTATATTTTTTGATTAATAAACCTGATTTAAGTAGTTCAATAAACATACTAATTGATTCAATAAAAAATAGTAATCAAAATATAATACTATTAAATATAGGAATAATATCGTTTTTATTCATATCATCAAT
>CAYOUK010000061.1:1835-5617 GCA_964407175.1 uncultured Muribaculaceae bacterium | reverse complement strand
AATTAGGATTACCTATATATTCATTAGTAACCTTTTTATAACTATCTAATACTTCTTTTATTACAGGCGTCGTCGCTGAATAATCTAAATAAATCATATACATCACCAAATAGATTATAACACAACTATAATAATTTGTCGTTATGTTATTTATAATAAAAAAACATATAATTTAATTATATGTTTTCATTTAAGTTTTTTTCTTCAAAATCTTTTAGAAGTTTTTCTTGTATACCAGGTTCAATAATATTAATAGCATTTAATGCTTTTTCTAAACAAGCGGTAAAATTGCCTAAATAGAATAGTTTCTCTGCTTCTTCAAGCGCTTTATCAACCTTTTCACTAGAACTTCTATATCTATTACCATATACTATTGCGTTTTCACTCATAGAAGCGGTTTTAACTATATTATTAGTAGTTTGATATAGTTTAAGTGTTAAGTCTCTTGCAGTATCTACTCTTGTATTTAGAGTTTCTATATCAAGAGGTTTTTTCTCAACTTCTTTAATCATCTCATTTATTGCTTCAGTTGCTTCTTCGGCCTCGGTATAATATTTTTTTGGTACAGTAGGAAGTTTAAAATCATTTATTTTTTCCTTTGAAGATTTAATAATAGCTTTTATTTCATCTAGTTGTTCTTTAGCTCTCTTTTCATCTTCTTTATAACCATTAATTAATCTAAGTGTTTCATCTAAGTTTTCTTCAACTTTAATAAGTCTATTATTTAGATTATCCATTTCTTTAGCTAATCTAGAATATGCGAAAGATCTGTTTTTAGCACTGCTTATCAACATATCATAATCTTCTTCTATTCCTCTTATTGCAACAGCGCCAATATTTAGATTTCTTATATCAGAATCTTTCATTACAAAATGGCTTTTAATCTTATCTATTTTAGATAAAAGTTTATCAGAGATTTCTTCTAGTCTCTGTGATTTAATTACTATCTCTCTTCCCTCGTCAGTGAAAGCTTTTCTAGCAAGTCTTTCTCTATCAAAATCATTATATATATTATCAAAGTAAGATGATACTACTTTAAGTTCAAGAATTGAATCTTCTAAATTTAAAACATTTAATCTATCAAAAACATCAGCGATTTTCTTTTCAGCTTCATCTATATTATATTCTATACTTAAATAATCAAGGTTGTAACCATCTTTAACCATCTTTTCGTATATATTTCCTACGTCATATTTTTTCTTAGGTATAAGCTTTGAACCAAGAATGATTATCTCTGGGGATTCATCCATAACTAAATCCAAATTATTTACAGAGTCATCAAGTGCTTTAATAATCTTAGCACTATCACTAAATGAATGATTTTCCATAGCTACTTCAAAAGCCCCAAATAATTTATCGATAGTTTCGAATTGTAATTCAACAGGTTTTTTTATAATTGAATACGTATTTTCATTTTCATGATAAGTATTCATGATATTTCTATATTTTACTTTTAATTTAGTAATTGTTTCTCTATTTCTCTCTTCGCTTAACGTTAAATCTCTAATTTCATCTAGTAGATAATTAGCTTTTGTTTTAACATGATAAATAGATAACTCTACCTTAGCAAGTGTAGGTTCTATTTCTTTATATTGTTTTGTTGCAAACTTATTCTCTATATCAATTAAATAATCAGTAAGTGCTGGGATATCATTATTCTTTATTTCATCAAATCTTCTTTTCCATTCGATATATTTATTCTCTATTTCCTTAGAGTTAATCATACTTTCAACTTTATTTAATTCGTTAAGTATGTTTGAATCGATAATTAGATTCTTTTCTCTTTCTAAGACATCTAAAACCTCGGCATATTTTTTCTTTTTATGCCCTCTTAGAATTATTAGAACGACAACTATAATAACGAGTGCCAATAAAATATATGTTAGACATAATAATTTAAATGTATTATCACTCATCTTATCACATACCTCTCGTACTATAAAAATTATATAATAATTTGCTACTTATTGCAAGAATAACCCAATAAAAAAATCTCTTAATAGAGATTTTATCTGTTGTAGAATTCTACGATTAATGATTCGTTAATTTCTGCATTTAATTCATTTCTTTCTGGATATCTAACATATGTTCCAGTCATTTTCTTTGGATCAAATTCAACGAATGCTGGTGTTGATACCTTGTTTTCAAGTGCAGCTTTAACTGCAGGATGTTCTAAAGACTTTTCTTTTAAGCTGATAGTTGATCCTGGTTTTACATTATATGAAGGAATATCAACTTTTTTACCATTAACAAGTACATGTCCATGGTTAACAAGTTGTCTAGCTCCTCTTCTTGTGTTAGCAAGTCCCATTCTATAAACTACGTTATCAAGTCTTGATTCAAGTAATTTTAAGAAGTTTTCACCTGCAATACCAGACATTTTTTCAGCTTTTTCAAATGTTCTTTTAAATTGTTTTTCAGTTAGTCCATACATGAATCTCATTTTTTGTTTTTCTTGTAACTGAATACCATATTCGCTAAGCTTTTTCTTTCTATCTGCACCATGTTGACCAGGAGCATAAGGACGTTTAGCTAGTTCTTTTCCAGTTTCAAGTGTAGAAAAACCAAGTCTACGAGATTTTTTATAAGCTGGTCCTGTATATCTTGCCATAATAATCTCCTTTCTTTTTTATTTCATTTAAAGACTACTCTATTTATCATTCCTTGGGAGTTTGTCAAATCGTTCACTTGGCAGCAGCTACTAGAAAAATAGTAACAAACACATAAGGAAATTAAATAGAAACTGCCATAAATGCTAATAATCATTATACACAAAAGCCTATATATTGTCAAAGATTTTTGTTAATAAATGGCGTTTTTATGGCCTTTTTTCTGATTTTTTAGATAAAAAAACATTCTTTTAGTATTATAGAATGTTTTTAAGACTATTTATCACAAGAAATAACGTATCTTTTGTTAATAACTACTTTATCAATATTTTCTCTATACTTACTCATGTTTCCTCCAAAGATTCCTTTTTGGAAATTAAGCATTAAGTATGAAATATCAACATTAGATAGTTCTATTGCTTCTTCACTTTCAGAAGACAAAGTTCCTACGTATTCATACAAATTATCTCCTCTTGAAGATATAATAACGGTTACTCTTTCACCAATCAAAGATTTAAACATTTTTTTCTACCTCCATTATTATTTTCCACCTACCTTATAAACATTATATCATTTTATAAAAAAAGATACACTTATTTTAGTGCATCTAATAATTCTGCTTTTTTCATTGAAGTATAACCTTCGATTTTTTTATCTTTTGCCATAGCTTTAAGTTCTGCTACTGTTAATTTTGATAAATCTTTAGCTTCTTCTTTTTTAGCTGTTTCCTTTTTTTCTTCTTTTTTAGCTTCAGCTTTTGCTGCTGGTTTAGATACTTTTCCATCTAAAGCATCTTTAGCAGTTTGAACTAATTTTTTAAATGTTTCTGGTTCACTTATTGCAAGCTCAGAAAGCATTTTTCTGTTAATTTCGATACCAGCTTTATCAAGTCCGTTAATAAATTTAGAATAACTTAAGTCATATTCACGACATCCAGCATTAATTCTAGCAATCCATAATTTACGGAAGTTACGTTTATTTTGTTTACGATCTCTATAAGCGTATTTTCCACTATGCATTACTTGTTCATGAGCTGTTTTGTAAATTCTATGTTTGCTACCAAAGTAACCTTTAGCTTGTTTTAATACTTTTCTTCTTCTGTTTTTTGCTACGTTTCCGCCTTTAACTCTTGCCATAATTTACCCCCTAGATAACAGATTTTATTCTGCTAGC
>CAYOUK010000061.1:0-1825 GCA_964407175.1 uncultured Muribaculaceae bacterium | reverse complement strand
TCCGCCTTTAACTATTGCCATGATTACCTCCTAGATGACCTTTCCTAATTTTTTGAAACTCTTAGATAAGCTTCCTTGTTTTCTTCTTTGACGAACTTGTTTGCTGCTATCTTTTGCAGTTTTGTGGTTTCCGCCGCTTTTCTTGTAGCTAAGTTTACCACTTGCATTTTTTCTTAATACTTTACTAGTACTATTGTGTGTTTTTTGTTTTGGCATAATAATTCCTCCTAATAATTAATTCTTTTTTGGTGTTAATATTATAGACATGTTTCTTCCTTCTAAAACAGGATTTTGCTCAACATCTGAAACATCGCTTAATGCTTCTGCGAATCTAATTAGAACACTTTTACCTTCTTCGACATATTTCATTTCTCTACCTCTAAAGCGTATCGATCCCTTGATTTTATGTCCTTTTACAAGATAGTCATGGGCATTTCTCCTTCTAGTTTCGAAATCACCTACATCTATATTGTAAGAAAGTCTATATTCTTTTAATTCTTTAGTATTTTCTCTTTGATGTTTTTGTTGCTCTTTTAATTTTTTTCTTCTTTCATATTGATACTTGTTATAATCCATTACTTTACCAACTGCAGGGGTATTTCCTGGGTTCATAAGTACTAAATCAAGACCTGCATATTTTGCAAGTGTAAGAGCATCTTCGAGCTTTTTAACTCCCATTTTTTCGCCATTTGGACCAATAACCATTAACTCTTCTACTTTAATCTCTTCATTAATTGGTTGTCCATCCTTATTAAACTGTCCTATAATACAGCACCTCCTAAATATCAAAAAAGTGAATAAATGAGAATTTATCCACTTTAAAACCTTTAATATAATAATATTAATTGGCTTTTCTACCTATTACTATTCGCAATCAGGTGGATGTGGATACATCTCTTTCCTTTTTAAGACAATTAACATTATAACATAAAACTACTTTTTGTCAAGTATTTTAGTTATTTGTTGTATATACTTCTGAAATATCAATATGTGCTTGGAATGTTTTTCCTTGATTACTATTTTGTGTACTATTAGTTTCAACAAATGTTAATGTAGAATCATATGTATGTGTTTCGTTTTTAACGATTCTTTGATCATTTACAAGTTTAATCTTCTTTCCTGCGCCATATGTAGAAGTGTTAGTAATATCAGTATCAGCTGCAAAATTAGCAAGTGTTGGTTTAGCTCCTCCAGTTCCACCAGATGATGAAGTTGTAAACTTAAGTAATAATTGTCCAGTACCATCTAACTGGTTAAATGTATTACTTGCAATTACCAAATCAAGATCATAAGTATAATTATTTTGAGTATCTCCATTTTTTACAATGAATTTACCTGTTGAAGCTGGGTCACCTGGTTTTGCATTTGATATAGTAAGTTGCTTTTGAGTTGAATAAGTAAGCTGTACAGCACGACCTGCTTTAATAACTACTGATTGATTCTTACTATTATCTGCAGTAGCTGTGAAGTACGCGAATGTTGCACCCACTAATGCAACTAATAATGTAGCTACACCAATAATTGTTAATAGTACAGTATTTCCATTCTTTCTTTCTTCTTGTTTTTCTTCTTGCCTAGGTGGCATTTGATTGTAATCTGGGTTCATATATTCTATTTGTCCTCCTTTATTATAAATTAATTATAACAAAGCATTTATCAAATATCAATATTTTTTACACTTTTTTATACACTTTAATCAATATGTGACAACTTCTGTTTTTCCTCGTAATATAGATGATAGTCTCTAAAATTGTTATCAACATTTTCTTTAACAAAGTCATTTGAATCGACATTTATCTTAGACACTAATTTTATATCTGTCGAT
>CAYOUK010000060.1:0-5639 GCA_964407175.1 uncultured Muribaculaceae bacterium | reverse complement strand
AATGTATGTATCAACTTCTCTACCGTTAGATAATCTAACACGAGCATATTTTCTTAATGCTGAGTTAGGTTTCTTTGGTGTTTTAGTACCAACACGAGTACATACTCCACGCATTTGAGGATGGTTAGTATTAGTTGGTTTTCTCTTTAAGCTGTTTAATCCAACATTTAATACTGGACTTTTACTTTTTCTAACTTTTTTTCCTCTATTTTTTCTTACAAGCTGATTAATTGTAGGCATATTTTATTGCTTCCTTTCTATGTACACCATCCCTGGTGTATCAAATTCTTCATAAATCAAGGTCCTACCTAGGTAGAACCAAAACTTAAACTGCAAAAATAATATAGCACAACTATATTTTATAGTCAATAGAAAAAAGTGAAAATTTTTCACTTTTTATCATCTTTTAAATATTTAGAATCAAAACCTTCAGTTTCATGGTTTTCACATTTAAGATATGCTTTATATTTTGGTACTCCTGTCTTATTTGTAACAATTACATATCCGTCACATGATTTATCTATCTCTGGACGAAGTTCATTACGTTCAAGCTCTGTTAAAGTCATTACTTTAGTCTCGCCTTTCTCAGGTAAGAATCCTGGGAATAATCCAAAATACTTTTCTGCTTTTTCAACAGTCATATTTTCAGATATGTTATTAATGTTATTCTTTTTAGCATATAAACAAAGAATAGTTACAGCGGCAAATACAAATACAACAACACCGCCCCATACCATCATATATTTCTTAGTCATTTTTCTTTCCTTCCTCAGGCTTCATCATAGGGAATAATACTACATCCCTAACACTTTGTGCATTATATAAAAGCATCATTAATCTATCTATTCCAACTCCAAGGCCTGATATAGGAGGCATTCCTTGCTCCATAGAAAGTAAATAATTTTCATCCAAATCCATTGTTTCATCGTCGCCTTGAGCTCTAGCTTTTAACTGATCTTCAAAGTTTGATCTTTGAACTTCAGGGTTAACAAGCTCTGAATAAGCATTACATATTTCAGCGCCTGCTATAATTACTTGGAATACATCAACTATTTTATCGTTTTCATCATTTCTTCTTGCAAGTGGTTTTAATACTGCAGGATAATTCCATAAAATGGTTGGTTCAAATATATTTACTCTAATTAATCTCTTATAACAAAAATCAATTAATTGAGCTAGAGAATTACATTCTTCTAAATCTGCTTTACTAAACTTACCAGATTCAATTATTTTACTTCTTAGTTCTTCTGTATCATCTATATCTAAAAACTCAAATCCTAGTTCTTTAGTTAAAGCTTCAACATAATTAATGCGTTTCCACTCTTTTCCTAGGTCTATTTCTCTATCTCCAACTGTAATAACAGTTGTTCCTTTTAAATAAAGTGCAGTTTCTCTCATAAATTCTTCAAAGAATTTAATATTATCTTCAAAATTCCAATATGATGCATACCATTCAATTTGAGTAAACTCTTGTAAATGTTGAGGATCCATACCTTCATTTCTAAAACATTTAGCTACTTCATATACTCTATCATATCCAGCGGCATTACATTCTTTTAAATAACACTCTGGTGCAATTCTTAAATTACAATCTA
This sequence comes from uncultured Muribaculaceae bacterium, assembly GCA_964407175.1. Classification (GTDB taxonomy): domain Bacteria; phylum Bacillota_I; class Bacilli_A; order RF39; family UBA660; genus RUG11867. The sequence continues at coordinate 4,044 of CAYOUK010000060.1, read as the reverse complement.
GATTAAGTGCATTGTGATGTGTATAAAAAGGTTTAGCGCTAGCTCCAGATACTGCAGTTTGAACTATAGGAGTTTCGACTTCTAAGAAATTATGCTTATGCATAAAATCTCTTAGAAAATAATAGAATTTACTTCTACCAAGGAATAATTCTCTTGAATCTTCATTCATTATTAAATCAGTATATCTTTCACGATATTTAATTTCAGTATCTTGAAGGCCATGGAATTTTTCAGGAAGTGGTCTAAGTGCTTTTCCTAAAAATTCAAAATTCTCAACTCTAAGCGTTTTTTCACCAGTTTGAGTTGTGAATATTTCACCAGTGGCACCTATAAAATCACCAGTATCTAACATCTTTTTAAAGAAAGTATATTTTTCTTCTCCAAGCACATCCACTTTAAACTCTAGTTGCATTGCTTCTTCAATATCTCTGATTTTTGCAAAAGAAAGTTTACCCATCTTTCTTGCAAAAACCATTCTACCAGCGATGCTAACATCCTTAGTTCCATCTTCTAAATTTTTAGCCTCAACTAAAGAATGTGTTTTTTTAAAGCTATCCGGATATGGATTACACACATTTTTAATCTCTTCTAATTTGTTTCTTCTTACTAATTCTTGTTCTGAATATTTTCTTTCCATTTCGCTTCACTCATTTCTCGTTTATTATAAAATAAGACAAAGAAAAAAGCAATAAACATTGCTTATCTGTTAAAATCTACTAAACTTAGTCCATCGACTTTAGTTCCGTTTGTGCTTACTTCAAAGTGTAAGTGAGAACCAGTTGAATTACCAGTTGAACCAACTGCACCAATAACTTGTCCTTTTTTAACAACGTTACCTGAACTAACAGTTTGTGATCCAGAAGTCATATGGGCATATAATACTTCATATACTGCACCATTACTTTCACAAGTTTCACGAACAGTGTTACCATATCCACCCTCATAACCTGAACTTGTAATAGTACCATCACAAGCTGCATAGATTGGTGTTCCTGATGGAGCAGCTAAATCCCATGCCCCATGTTTTTCATAACTTCTTTGTTCCATGAATAAACTTGTAATTGTTGTTCTAGATAAGTCTGTTGGATAAACAAATGGTTTATTCTGAGGTAAATCTATTTGACCAGAATTATCTATTGCATCTTGTGAACAAACTGATAAGTTTTTATATTTATTCTTTGCACAAACAGTGCTAATTAATGCTTGTCTATTTGTTGATAAATCTAAGTTATCATCATATATTTCTGCAAAAGTAAAGGCTGAATTCGAATTATAGAAGTAAAGAATTCTACTAAGTGATACATAACCCTTACCAGCTTTTAAATTACTTGTTAATAATTTTAAATATGTTGATTTATAATAACTATTAGTATCTACATAGTTATCTATAACATTATATTCTGTATTATCTTCATCACTATTAGATGTAGCATCTACCAAACTAGTATTAAGTGCTATTTCTTCATGGTTTTCAGCATTTTTACTACTAGTTTCATTATCTACAGTTTTAACATTATTAATATAATCACTACTAGATAGCATCTTATTTAAATTGTTCATTTGAAAACCAGCGATTAACAAAAGAACAATTACAACAAGTCCATATACTAAAAAGTATTTTCCCTTTCCCATAAAAAAGTCCCCCTTTTTACGAGGGGATATTATACCACAAAAAGGCAAAAAGTCAAGTTTTAATGGGCTTTTTTAGATTTAATTGGGTCGTCATCATCTTTATCAAGAGATTTTTCTAAAGCAATCTCAACTTTTCTAGTTAGTTCTAGTGCTTCATCAATATCAAGTATTATATTAAAATTATTATTTCCATAATTATCTTCATCAAATATATATACTTTATCATCTATTAGATTACCATTTCTATCTCTAACTGGTTTTATTCTATAATGACAGCTGGCATTTCTAAGTCTTTCTAAAAGTGTATTTACAATCGCATCTTTACTAGGACCATAACCAAATTGTTCAAAGAACTTAACTGGATCCATTTGTACGTCTTTAATATTATTCCTATAAGCTATAGTATCTTTTAAAGTATCTTTTAAAAATTCAGACGGTTCATATGCTTCTACAATATAGTCAGTCATGTCAATATCAACAGTGTTATTAACATTATATCCACTAAACACATTATTCATATAAATAAGAAGGCTTATTATTTTTGGATTATTTATACCAAATATACTTCTAGCTATGTTTGAATTATATCGTTGTAGCATTACATCTATTAGAGCTAAATCGTATGTAAAAAATTCTCTTGGTAATTCTTCAATTTTGCTTAAATCATTATTATAGTAATCAAGTAAATAATCAAGATTTTTACAAGCTTTATTAAAAGGATTTATGCTTGTCAATAAATATAATAATTTATCAGGAAACTTAATCTCTTTAAAATTTATTCTTTCCTTATAATTATTAATAAACTGAATTGCTTCACTTGGATATAGGAAGATATCACTTGAAACCGATTTTATATCTATATGTTCAGTTTTTAACAATTTCAATAAGGAAATATTATCATTCATTTTATCATAACGAAATTGTCCCGACATTTTCATTAATAAATCAAAGAAATCATATTCTATATTTGATTCACTTTTATCAGTGTTCTTGCTTCTATTATCTCCACCATAATTAATTATAATTTCTGGTTGCATATAATCAAGTAATGTAAGGGTAGAGTCTAGGAAGTAAAAAACATCGCAATCAAATTGTGTAATATCTATATCCCTTTGATTAGACTCCAAAAGATTAAATACTCTTTCCATATTATTAATATATTTCTCATCACTCCACACTATTGAATTAAACTTTGTTATATCTATCTTTTTTTTATTTATAAATTTTTTGGTAAAAAGTTCAACAGTTTTTGGGTACATAAAAATATTGTCTTGAATTTTTGTGATATCAATTGTACTGTCATAAGCAGAAATACAATCTATTACTCTTCTAGTTTTATCAAAATCAATAAATGCAAAATCTGATAGCTTTGTAACATCAATTTTAATGTTGTTTTTATAAAAATAATCTATTAATTTTATAGTTTCATTATCTTGATGTATGGCATAATCACTTAATTTAAGAACATCAAGATCTAAAGAGTTTTGTTTCAAGTAATTAACTATTGAAAGAGTTTTATCAGAATTAAAGAATTTATAACTATGTTCTTTTTTAATACATATATTCTTACTTTCTAAATATCTTACTATCTCATATACTTCATCTATATTTAAAAAACATAAATTCGGTAGCACAGAGTAATACTTCATCAAATAATCTGATTTCGTTTCATTATTTTGAAAATTAGAATTATTCAGCATATTTTCTATTGTACGTTCTTTTTCATAAAATATATCATCGGGTACATTAGTAAAATCTACATCAAAGATTTTTCCAAGCTCTAATATTTTGATTGTTAAATCAATATTTAGATATGCTACCGCTGGTAGTGAAGTAATATCAGTTTTTAATTCATCCGCTTTTTTAAATAATTTTTTAATATCATGATTCACATCTTTATATGTATATCCTGGAAGATGCTGATATTCGACATCTTCAAACGATATTGCCCATGGATGCAGTTTTGTAATATCTATTTCTATATTCAAAGATTTAATAAACTTAATAAAAATACCAGTATGTAGATAATTCCACAGCAGATTATAAGGAATTTTAGTTATATCTATATTATTACCATAAACTTTTTTTATCAATTCAACACAGTCTGGCAAGCCACTATTTATAGAATCTAGTGGCATTTCATATAATTTTGTTATATCGTTATCAAAATGATCAAGTAAGTAAGAAAGAACATCAGGATCAACATTATAAAAGAAACTTTCAATCTTGAATATATCATACCCTAATTCTTTTAAAATAGGAGAAACAATATTATTTGTTTTTTCTAAAACTATTTTATCTTCTTCTCTTGCGATAATTCTTCCCTTAGTAAATCCATCCAAGTATTCTATCGGTATTTTAACATTTAATTTTACTTTAGGATTGTTTATTTCAACCACTTTATCAACAGTT
>CAYOUK010000059.1:0-5719 GCA_964407175.1 uncultured Muribaculaceae bacterium | reverse complement strand
AACTGCAACGCCTGCAGCAGGTGCAAGTTATTCAGGAACTGGAAACAAAACACTAGCAGCTGGTGAAAACAAATTTGATATAATTGTCATTGCAGAAGATGGAACAACCCAAAAAACATATTCAATAACGGTTGTACGTGGCGAACCAGTAAAACCAAGTGGAATACTTAAGAGTTTAACTATTAATAATATTGGTTGTGTACTTGATCCAAACTTTAAACCTGAAAAGTTTAAATATACAGTTGAGGTTGGAGAAGAAATCACAGATTTAGATTTTAAATATGAAACTGAAGATCCAGAAGCAAAAGTAGAAATTACAGGTAATGAAAACTTCAAAGATGGTAAAAATGTAGTAACTATTCGTGTTGAAGCTTCTGATGGCTCTGAATTTAAGGAATATAAAATAAATGTTCTTAAGAACATGGAAAAAGAAAGTAAAAAAGCTAAGAAAACTATTGCAGAAGTTAAAAAGAAAATGAAATGGTGGGTTATTTTACTTATAGTTCTTGGTATACTTTTAATCATTGGATTAGTGCTATTTATCCTATGGAAAAAAGGTAAGTTAAAATTTAAAAAGAAAGATAAATCTAATAAAAACGATAAACAAGACAAGAAAAAAAGTAAACTTCACGAAGCATTATTTGATGACGATGATGATGAAGAAGACGAAATAACTGAACTTGAAAATACAACAACATTTAATACAGATGACTTTAAAGAAAAACATCCAGAAATAAATGATGATGATTTAGAAAAAACAAAAGAGTTTGATTTTAATGATTTTAAATAAGATTATGCAATATACTTGCATAATCTTTTTTTTTGTATATAATATTAACTACTTGGAGGATTATTATGTTAGAAAAACAATATGCAATAAATTTCTTAAAATATTTACTTATCACTGATAGTGGTCATGAAGCAGAAGCAGATGATGGAAGCCTAAAAAAACTAAATAATCTTTTGGGTAAATATGGATCACGTCTTGGAAGAGAAAAGTGTAACGCTATAGAAAATATTGTAAATAATTTTTTTGTTCGTTATAAGGCAACATATGGTAGCGAAGAAGAGATTACTTTTTCACCAATGCGTTCAAGCTTTAGTAATTATTGGAATGATATAAACCAAGGACGTCAACCAAAATAGGTTGACTTCCTTTTTTATATATGTTAATATTATGTACGAAACGGAGGAATATATTATGGCAGTTAAATTAAGACTTAAAAGAATGGGAGCTAAAGCTCGTCCATTTTACAGAATTGTAGCAACAGACTCTAGAAGTCCAAGAGATGGAAGATTTATCGAAACAGTTGGAACATATAATCCAGTTGCAGATAGCAAAGTAACTTTAGATGAAGAAAAAGTTATGAAATGGTTAAATAATGGAGCTCAACCAACTGATACAGTTAGAAACATTTTATCTAAAGATGGTGTTTGGGCAAAATTTAAAGCTAGTAAAGTAAAAAAAGCACCAGCAAAGAAAACTACAGCTAAGAAAGCAGAACCAGCTAAAAAAGCTCCTGCAAAAAAAGCTACTACTACAAAGAAAACAACAACTACTAAGAAAACTACAGCAAAAAAAGAAAGCAAGTAGTCCATGGATAGTGTAGTAGAGTTCACAGAATCACTAGTTAAAGGACTTGTTAAAAATCCTGATATTGTAAAAGTAAAAGCTTTTAAAGATGAAGATGGAATTGTTATGGTAGAGATAATCGTACATAATGAAGACATGGGATCAGTTATAGGTAGAAGTGGTACTATGGCAAAGTCAATTAGAACTCTTGTCAATGCTGCTGCTTATAAACAAGGACTAAATAAAATTAGAGTAAATATTGATTCAATTTAACTTTTGAAGAAATTCAAAAGTTTTTTCTTGCAATATTTTACTGTCGCCCTTATAATAAAGACTCATTGAAGGTGATATTATGAGTTTAAAAGCCGCAAGTGAATTAGCGAATATTTATGGGTTTCATGAAAATGGAGATTTATATAAAGAATATTTTAAAAAACAAAAGACTCCTATTGAACAAACTGCGGAAGCTAACTTAGAACTACTTATTAAAAAAGTTGATCAAATACTATTTAATGGAGATGAGGACACTTTTTTTAAAAGTCTTACTTCAAGTAAAACATTTGGATATCTAGAAGGATATGGATATTATGTTTTAAAACACAGTGATATTGGAGAAAGTAGATATGCTTTTCCTAAAATATATAGTAATAAATCAACACTATTTGATAGCGAATTATTTAGTTATCTATATAATAGATTTAGAATAGAAGAAGAGAAGTTAAGAAGTGAAGCTCGTTTTAATTACTATATACAAGATCTTGGAATAGAGTATTTTAAAGAATATTATATATATTCAAGAATGCTAGAAAGTTATGTCAAATATTATAACGGAAATGTTCCAAGTGATATTATAGATAACCTATTAGATAGATTAAATAAAGTATTTAAATATTATAATCCAGAAATCGCAAATAGATTTACATATGATGCGGAATCTAATTCCTTTACTATATTTAATAAAAAAGTTAAATTAAATTAAGTTAAATGGCAATCAAGTATTGCCTTTTTTTCTTTACTAAAATATGTATTTATTATATAATTGTTATGGTGGATATATATATGGCAAAGAAGAAAACAAGTAAGAAAAATACTAAAAAAAGTGTTTCATATAAAGCTGAATTATGGGGAGTATTCTTCATATTAGTTGGAATACTTGGATTTGGGGAATTTGGTCCAGTTGGTAATCTTATTAAGGGATTTGCCATTTTTATGATGGGAACATGGTATGTAATATTTTTAGGTCTTTGTTTGATGCTTGGATTATATATGCTTGTTTATAGAAAGAAACCTAAATATTTTACTTCTAGATTAATGGGACTATATTTAATAGTAACTAGTATACTTACTTTTTCTCATCTTGAATATGCTTTGAAAGAAAACCTTTCTGGAAAAGCTATACTAGAGGCGACTATTGATGGATTTATGAATACAGAAGCTTCACTTAGTGTTAATTCTGGCGGAGGAATAATTGGTGGTTTATTTACAGTAGTATTTACTAAGTTATTTGAATACACTGGAACTAAAATTATTCTTGCTGTCTTATTAGTTGTTGGAATAATACTAATATTTAATGTTAGTTTAAAGGATTTATTAAACTTCTTTAAACGTTTATTTACTGGTATGAGAATCGAAGATGAAGATGAGGATGACGAAGAAGAAGACGATGAAGATAATAAGAAGAAACATAAAAAGAAAAAAGGTAAAGAACTAGAAGAAGAGGAAAGAAAACCTTCTCTAGATGATACTTTATGCACACCAACGCTTGAAAATGTTAAAGTATATAATAATATGGGCGAAGTTCTAGGACAAGCCTCTAAACCAACAGAACAATTAGCGATGCCAATAAAAGAAGAGGAAGTAGATAATACTGATAATTCTAATTATGTATTACCAACTCTTGATATATTAGATAAGTTAAAACCTCAAGGAAAAGTAAATTCAACTGAATTTTTACAAAATAATAAAGCAGCACTAGAAAGAGTGCTTGCAGACTTCCAAATCTCAGGTAGAGTAGTAGAAATACACGAAGGACCTGCAGTTACTCAGTTTGAAGTTGAAATACCTTCTGGTACTAAAGTTTCAAGGGTTACAAGCATAAATAAAGAAATAGCACTTGCATTAAAAGCAAAAGATGTTAGAATAGAAGCACCTATTCCTGGAAAAAGCACCGTTGGTGTAGAAATTCCGAATAGTAAAGTTGCAAGCGTTCCAATAAGAGAAATTCTTTCTAGACCAACTGCTGATACTGCTAAAATGAATATTCCAGTTGCTCTTGGTAAAGACTTAATGGGACAAATCAAATGGGCAGATATTTCTAAGATGCCACATTTACTTGTTGCTGGTTCTACTGGTTCAGGTAAATCCGTTTGTATTAATTCATTTATTGCATCAATTTTAATGCTTAACAAGCCAGATGAAGTAAAATTTGTGTTAGTTGATCCAAAGAAGGTTGAACTTTCTAATTATAATGGTATACCACATCTTTTATGGACAGTTGTACCTGATCCTAAGAAAGCATCAGCTGCACTTCAAAAAGTTGTAGATATCATGGAAAGAAGATATAATGACTTCGCTGATCACAACGTTAAAAACATCGCTGGTTATAACGAGATGATTGCAAAAGAAAATGAAAAGAATGGTACAAATATTAAACCAATGCATTATTTAGTAGTAATAATTGATGAACTTGCAGACCTAATGGTCGTTGCAAGTAAAGAAGTTGAGGACTCTATTATGCGTATAACTCAGATGGCAAGAGCTGCGGGTATTCACTTAATAGTAGCAACTCAGCGTCCATCAACTGATGTTATCACAGGTGTTGTAAAAGCCAATATACCTTCACGTATAGCTTTCGCTGTTGCAAGTTATATTGATTCAAGAACAATACTAGATACATCTGGCGCAGAAAAACTTCTTGGTCGTGGTGATATGTTATACCTTCCAATGGGAGAAAACACTGCTACTCGTATTCAAGGTAACTTCATTAGTGATGATGAAGTAGATAGACTAATTAAATACGTATGTAAACAGCAACAAGTTCATTATGACAATACTTTAGAAGAAGAAACAAGTCATATGGCAGGAACAAATGCTCCAAGTAATGGTGATGATGATGTCTTATATAATGAGATTATTGAATTCGCTGTTAAGTCAGGAAAAGTGAGTGCATCACTTCTCCAGAGACGTTTTAAGATTGGATATAATCGAGCAGCAAGACTAATCGATTTATTAGAAGAAAGAGGAATAGTTGGCCCACAAAACGGTTCTAAACCGCGTGAAGTACTAGTAAAGGTTGAAAACGAAGAAGAAATCTAGTTTTCACCAAATAGTGAGGTGTTAATTATTATGTATGAAACAAGATTATTTAATGTAGAGGAGATAGAATCTACTATAGTTCAAAAAACATTAGATGAAATATATGATGCTCTTGAAGAAAGAGGTTATAACCCAATTAATCAAATAGTTGGATATATATTATCAGGGGATGCTGGATATATTTCGAGTTATAAAGACTCTAGAAAGAAGATACAAAGTTTAGATAGAGCTAAAATAGTTGAGACTTTGTTAAAAAATTATATTAAATGAAATATCTAGGTTTAGATCTTGGAACTAAAACTTTAGGTATAGCAATCGCTGATACTAAAGTATTAATTCCAAGTCCACTTAAAACAATTAAATATGATAATATCGACAAGCTAATTAGTGAAGTAATAGATATAATAAAAGAAAGAAATGTTGTAGAAATAGCACTAGGGCTTCCTAAGAATATGGATGGCAGTCTAGGTTTTGCAGCGGAAAGAAGTATTTCTTTTAAAGAAAAATTAGAAAAAGAAACTTCTATTAAAATCACTTTAATAGATGAAAGGTTATCTAGAGTTGAAGCTAAAGGATATTTAAAAGATGAAGGAATAAGTGAAAAAAAAGGAAAAAGTATTATCGATGCTGTCGCAGCGAATATAATACTAGATACATTTATTAGAATGAAAGGGTTTAATGAAGATGGCAAGACAAAATAAGAATATCTTCACTTTAACAAGTGAAGATGGAGAAACAAAAGAATATGAAGTTATATTAACTATCGAATCTCCAGAGTTTAATAAAAACTATATTGTATATACCGATTATAGTTTAGATGAAAATGGTACT
>CAYOUK010000058.1:0-5866 GCA_964407175.1 uncultured Muribaculaceae bacterium | reverse complement strand
ACTAAAGAGTTATATCCAACTGTTGCTGATAAATATCGAACTACTTCATCAAGAGTAGAAAGAGCAATACGTCACGCGATTGAAGTCAGTTGGAATCGTGGTGACTATGATTATATGGAAGAATTATTTGGGCATAGTGTTGATTATGATAGGGCTAAACCAACTAATAGTGAATTCATTGCAACGGTAGCTGATAAATTAAGACTCGATTTAAATTCATATGTAAGATAACTATGTTATCTTTTTTTGACACAAAAAAAAGTTTCATAATTGAAACTTTTTTATTCTGTTACTTCTTTAGTGTTACCAGTTCTTTCATATCCATCTAGATATGTATTATAACTCCAAGTAGTATCAACAACAGTTCTACTAGATGATGGAGTTGAATAGACAACACATCTTTTTTTACCATTTACAAATTTATAAGTATCACCATTATCACAAGAGAAGATGTTTTTACCAAGTTCTACACTAAATTCATAATGAACAGGATAATAACTTTCACACTTGTTATCAACAAGTACTCCCTCTGAACAAGAATATGTTGTTTGATATTTATTAAATTCATACATTGTTCTTGTTTTTGGTGGAGTATATGTAGATGTACTTGTATTATTTGTATCTGAAGATGAAGTGTTTTTTGGGTTTATAACACCATCAACAGTATAGATTGGACCTCTATTACTTGATGGAGTAGTTGTAGTATCACTTGAAGTTGATGTACTAGCAGTTGAGTCAGTTTTATTCTGAGGTGCTGAACAAAGACCTTCAAGTTTATTTTTACTACCTAAACAAACTTTTCAATCTCCACAATCATTGAAACATCCAATATAAATTGTTTTGCTTCCAGTTTTTTTATTACATACGACATTTAATCTAGTCATATAATTATTCTCTAATTTGGTAATACGAGCGTAAGTTCCTGATGTACTACATTCGTTACCTTTAGAATCTCTAAGAGTACCAATCATTCCTTGTTCTTGTAATTCTTTAAGTCTAACTGTTTTAGAAGCATATGCCGCTGTTGGTAAATTACCATCATTTGCATATTTAATAGCTGCAGTTTGTAATTCAGATAATTGACTTGATAAAGTTGATTTAATCTGAGTTTTTGTACCAGTTTGAGATTTAATATTTTTAATTCCACGAGTACATTTTGTAACTACAAATATAATTAGAAATAAAGCTATGATAATAACAACGAATTTAATAGCACCTCTCAATAGGTTACCCCATTGTATTCCTTTTTTTCCGTTTTTTTCATCATACATAACTTACACCCCCTTTTATCCTCTATATGTATATGTTTTGCTATAACCTTTATCGATACCAGCTACATCTTTAAAGTAAGCAGTTTCTTTGCTATAATCAGTTTCAGAATACATCTCACCAATAGCAGTAGCATTAATTCCATCTATAGCTAATTTTTTCTTATCTTCTTCTGATAGGTTAAATTCCTCACTTTTTTGAAGAATACCATAAATATCACTAATAGTTTTATCATTAAAATCGTAATCTAGTGATTCGCTTTGAGCTTGTTCTCTAGCTTTTTCAACTCTTTGTCCACTATAGTTTAATCTATTATTTCCTTCATTATGTCTTAAGTCTACAACAGTGTCTGCTTTTGTATAATTTGAATCAGGAATATCACCATTAAGAATACCTTCATTAATATGAATTTGTTCATCATAACTTGAAGCTACAGTAGTTTCTGCTTCAGCCTCATTAGTTTCTTCAGTTTTTGTATCATCTTCATATTTTACACCATCAGTAGTATAAACAGCTTTACCAGTATGTGTTTGCGATGTTTGATTTTTTATATATGCACCATCTAAAGTATAATCAATATCTCCTGTGCTAACTCTTTCTTGTTTTTGAACTTTCTCAGCACCATCTAAAGTATACTTTGTATCCATTTCACCAGTATTAGCATATTCAATATTTGAGTATTTTGGTTCTTCGTTTTCATTTTCGTTAGTATTTTCATTAGATGTTGTTTGTGCATCAGTATTTTCAAGTTGTCTATTAGCTACATGACTTGGTTCCATTTCCTCTTCTGGATCTGGAGGAACTTCAACTTTTTCATTTTGATCGTAATTAGAATAACCTGAATAATCAGTAGTATCTTGATAAGCAGTATAATTACTTTGTGGTTGAGCTTGAACTGGTGTTGAAGTTGGAATTGGCGTAGGTGTAGCGCTTGGTGATGGACTTGTTTCTGGTTGAGCAGTCTCACTAACTATTATATCGTCATCAACTTTGTTCTTTTCAGTATCAAGACTTTTATCGTGATTAGATAAACCTTTAAATGGATTTATTAATGCTATAGTCATTAAAACACCAGACCCAAATGCTAAAGCAGCTGTTGCCAAAGGATGTTCTTTTGCTTTGTTTTTAACTTTAGTCCAGAAAGTTACCTTTGTACTGTTTGGTTTATCTGTATTATCTTTTTTAGGATTATTGTATTCATCAAGTGTTACTAGTGATGGTTTAATTTCATCATTTAAATCACCAACATGAATAGAATACTCTGGACCACCGAAAGTATTATTATGATTTGTAATACCTTTTTCGTCACTATAGTAGAATCCATCAGGTAATACTAATTGTCTACCTGTTTTTGTAGTATAAATTCTTGTTAAAGATGGGTTAGTTGGATCAACCATAACTATTACATCTTTATTATCTTGTTCAATTTTTTTAATTAAATCAGTTGGAGTTTTAAATACTTCAATCTTTTTCTTTTCTGGTTCTTCCTTTTTAGTTGTTGTAGTAGTTTTTGGTTCTTCTTTCTTTGGACCTTTATTTTCTGGAGTTTCATTTGTTTGAGTCTTAGTTGTTTGTTGTTTAGCAGCTTCTTGTTTAGCTATTCTTTCTCTAAGATCTCTTTCCACGTCTAATATATATTGTTCTTTATTTAATTCACTATAAAGTTTGTTATATTCATCATCAGAAACTTTTCCGCTTGTACGTAGGTCGTTTATAGTTCTTTTATATGTATTAACATAACGTTTAATATCAGATTGGCTTAATCCAGGAACGTTTTGCCCTAGAAGAGTCTGATACATAATAGAGTTTCTTAAGGCATTTTTAAGAGTAGCATACTCTTTAGAAACCAATTGAATATTATCTTTCTGAATGTCATCTTTTTGAATATTATCTTTTTTACTTTCTTCTGGCACTTTAACCGCTCCTTTCTTTTCTTTTATTTCGTGTAACATTTTATCGTTTTCAGCAATAATCTTATCTAATTCTCTTTTCTTTTCCATTAAATGATTATACTTAAATTCAAACTTCGTTCCTCTTTGCAAACGTTCTCCATTTGCATGACCGTTTGATGTTTTTGCTATTTCCATTATATCATCAGAAACAATACCACTTGTTTCAAGTTTTGCAAGTTCAGCCATAACTTCTTGTCTTTGAAGTTTGTATCCAGTATTTACAATAAATAAATCTAGTATTCTTTTATGTTCGTCGTCTTTAGCGTTTTCCTTTAGTTGTTTAAATTTAGATATTTCTCCTTCATACTTTCTAACATCTTTTGCTTTTTCTGCGATTTCTTGTTCTATTAGAGCTCTAGAAGCATCAAGTATAGCATCTCTTTCTTTAATAGCTTTTCTTCTTTTAGAATCTAAACTTATAACGTGTTTAACTGTCTTTCCATCAATTGATTTAGTTTTAGCTACATCCTTAATTGATGATGGTTTGTTACATACTTCTTTAAACTCTTTCTCTGTAATTATGCCATCATTAAAAAGGTCAGTTAAGACATTATAAATACCAATAGACGCATCTATTTTTGTATCGTTTAATTCAATAATTTTTTCTGTCCCAAAATTCTTTGTTTCATTTGACATAATAAAACCCCCTTTTGTTGCCGTATATTATACTCATTTTTCTCAAAAAGTCAAGTAAAATAGGGGGTTGCAGCAAAAAAAGAGACTTAATATGTCTCTTTTGAAATACCAAGCTGTTGATTTTTTTCATCTTCAAACGTTTTTTTCCACATCGAGTAGTGTTTATAAGCATTTGATAAATAATCTCTAAACACTACATAATGAGGATTATTTAAGGCTACAGAATAGTTTATTAATAACTTTTCTATATACATAATTACGCTGGATATAGCATTAACATAAGCTTCAGTACTTTCCTCATCAGTAAGTACCTTTCCTATGCAGTTAATCTGATATGAGTAATATAGTTCATTGAGAAAAATTCTATAATTAGATATGTCATTATTTTCAAAGTCATGATCTATATGATTTATTAGATATTTCTCCCATACTTCATCTGCCATCATTAACAAGGCGGCTTTATCTTGTTTTAATTTTTCTTCGATTTCTTGTATATAATTATCTTCTTCGCCTCTTATTTCTTCCTCTATTTGAGTTAAATCCTCATTGATTTGTTTTTTTAAGCGGCTAAGCGTGGTAGTTATTTTTTGTTCTCCCTCTAACATAGCTTTTTGAATGCTTGGTATGGCAAAAAGCATATATCTTTTGTTTATTATTTGGAATTTACATAAAAATCTATAGTATGTTTTATAAATGTTCTCCAGATATTTATCCATATTTCTCTCCCTAGATGCTAGATACTTTATCACTTAAATATAGTAAAGTCAATTTATAAAAAGCACTTGATGTGATATACTATTTATTGAGGTGTTATTATGAAAAAAGTGATTCTTGTAGATGGAAATAATTTGATGTTTCGAAGTTATTTTGCAACCGCATATTCTGGTTCAATAATGAGAAACAGCAAAGGACAAGCTACTAACGCTCTTTACGGCTTTGTATCTATGATTAATAAGATAGTAAGCGAAGAAAACCCAGAATATATGGTAGTTGCATTTGATATAGGAAAAAACTTTAGACACGATAAATATGAAAATTATAAAGATGGCAGAAGTGAAACTCCTGAAGATTTAAAATCTCAGATGCCAATTGCGAGAAAAATACTTGAAGCTATGGGGATAGTTTATTTAGAAAAAGAGAACTATGAAGCTGATGATATAATCGGTACTCTTGCTAAAGAAGCTGATTTAGATCCTGAGTATGATGCTTTAATAATATCTTCAGATCATGATTTAATGCAGTTAATAAGCCCTCAAGTAAGTATGAAAATGCTTAAATCTAAGGGAGATTCTATATATTATACCCCTGAAGTTTTTAAGGAAGAATATGGTTTTGAACCAGTTAAAATAGTAGATTTAAAGGCATTAATGGGTGATGCTTCAGATAATATCCCAGGAGTTAAAGGGATTGGAGAAAAAACAGCAAAAACACTTATTCAAACATATGGTTCGCTCGATGGAGTATATGAAAATATCTCTGAAATAAAGGGAAAAATGAAAGAAAAGCTTGAAAGTGATAAAGATAATGCTTACTTTTCATATGAACTTGCAACAATTTATAGAGATGTACCTCTTGATAGAAATCTAAATAAATTTACATATGATGGTCCTAATTTAGAAAAATTAAAAGATATATTCCAAGACTTAGAATTTCATTCATTTTTAAAGAATATAAACATTAAAAAAAGTGATGACGTATTAGAGTATAAAGTAGTAGAAAGCATTAACGATATTAAAAAGTCTCTTGAATATTCATACTATATAGAATGTGATAATGAAAACTATCACTATGCAAGTATTCTTGGTATGAGTATGTATGATGGAAATAACTTATATTTTATTAAACCAGAATTAGTAAAAGACGTTCTTTCAAAGTTCAAGAATAACTTAAGATATACATATGCATATAAAAAGAATATTGTTCTAGCTAATCACTTAGGAATTAATTTAACAAACACAGATTTTGATGCAATGATAGTTTATTATTTAGTTGATGGAACTGTTAAAGAT
>CAYOUK010000057.1:0-5901 GCA_964407175.1 uncultured Muribaculaceae bacterium | reverse complement strand
ATTGGCACCTTTATTATAGTTTTAACTTTATTCTTTACGTTATCAACTACACTCTTATTTTCTAAACTAAGTGAAAGTTCATTTGAACTTATATATGTTCCATCTGTTAAAGCATCAGTTGATATTTCATTTTTATATGTAATTGTTATATACATAGTGAGTTTTCCATTTGATTTAACTGTGTTTTCTCCATCAAAATCATATGTATATACTAAATAATCGTTTGCATCAAATTCTTTTTCTTTTGCTATTTCATAATCTTTTTTAGTTGTGTTATTTATTACTACTTTATATTTTGCATAGTCTCCAACATCTGTAAATCCAAGGTCTACTCCTATTTTAAGACCTTCTTTGGTTGGAACTGATTCTTCTGTTGTTGTCTCTGATTTTTCAATTAAGTCTATGCTTTCAATTGTTACACTTTCCTCTGCATATATACTAGGCATACCTAAAAATATACTTAGTAAAGTCGCAAATATTAAGTATTTAATATACTTTCTCATCTACATCATCTCCCTATACTAACTACATTATATAATTAAATATAGAAATTTTATAGTTTTTTTTATTAAAATGTAAAAATATATTACATTTTTTCATTAAAAAAGAAGCTTATTTAGCTTCTTCTTGTGCTCTAGTCTCTCTAATAACTGTAATTTTAATGGTTCCTGGATATTCCATTTCACTTTCAATTTTTTCTTTTAAATCACGAGCTACTTTATAACTTTCAGCATCTGATATATCATCAGGTCTAACCATAACTCTAAGTTCTCTACCTGCTTGAAGAGCATATGCTTTTTCAACACCATCCATATCAGTTGCAATTTCTTCAAGTTTTTCAAGTCTTTGGATATAGTTTTCTAAACTTTCATTTCTTGCGCCCGGTCTTGCTGCACTTAAAGTATCAGATATTTGTACAAGCCATGCAATAACTGATTTTGGTTCAGTGTCGCCATGATGTGATGCAATTGAATTAATTACAACGTTATCTTCATGGTAACGTTTTGTAATTGTTACACCAATTTCAACATGACTACCTTCAACTTCAGAGTCAATTGCTTTTCCAATATCGTGAAGTAGTCCAGCACGTTTTGCAAGGTTAACGTTTTCGCCAAGTTCTCCAGCGATTGTACCACAAATCTTAGCAACTTCAATTGAGTGACTAAGTGCATTCTGTCCATAACTTGTTCTAAATTTAAGTTTACCAATTAAACTAACAAGTTCAGGATCAAATTTAGTAAGTCCTAAATCGATAATAGTTTCATTACCAATTTCCATAATCTTAGAATTCATATCCTTAAGAGTTTTATCATAAATTTCTTCTATTCTTGCAGGATGAATTCTACCATCTTTAATAAGAGTTTCAATAGTTATTTTAGCTATTTCTCTTCTTAGTGGATCAAACGAAGAAATAGTTATTGCTTCTGGAGTATCATCGATAATTAAATCTACTCCTGTAACAGCTTCGATAGTTCTAATGTTTCTACCTTCTCTACCGATTAATCTTCCCTTCATATCATCTGATGGAAGTGTAATTGTAGATACAGTTTGTTCAGAAGCAACATCGCTAGCATATCTTTGCATAGATTCAACAAGTAGTGATTTAGCTTTTTTATCAGCTTCTAGTTTAGCTTCTGCTTCTTTTTCTTTGATTAATTCAGCAATTTCTTTAGACATACTTGCTTCAACACGTTCTAGAATTAATTCTCTAGCTTTTTCTTTTGTGTACTTAGCAATTGTCTCAAGTTTTTCCATTTCTTGTTTTAAAAGTTCGTCCATTTTTGTTTCTTTTTCTTGGACTTTATTTTGCATTAAAGTTAAATTTTTATTCTTTTCTTCTAAAGAGTTATCTCTTTTTTGAAGAAGTTCTTCTCTTTTATCTAAAGATTTTTCTCTTTCAGCCAAGCGAGATTCACTAGCGACTATTTCGCTTTTCTTTTCTTTAATCTCCTTGTCTGTCTCAAGTTTTAACTTATGAGATTCTTCTTTTAATTCAAGAAGTGAATCTCTTCTTTGTTTATCGGCTTCTTTTTTGGCATCCGCTATTATTTTACTAGCTTTTTTGCCAGCTCCAAAACCTGTGATTGCTACTATTACAAATGCTATAATAACACCTATAATAAGTCCAATGATAAGAAACAATATGGCTTTAGTAAGTCCCATATTTTTCCTCTTTCTTCCTAATAGATATTTATATATATCTACATTTTAATTATAATTTATTTACATTTATAAATCAAGGGAAAATAAAAAGAGGATTAATCCTCTTTACTTTTTTTCTTTCCTTCTACTTTTAATCCATAGTGCTCTCTTATTTTATTTTCTATTTCTTCTTTTACATCTGGATTATCTAATAGATATTTTTTAGCATTTTCTTTACCTTGACCAATTTTTTCGCCATTATATGAATACCATGCACCACTTTTTTCAACGATATCTATATCAGAGCCAACATCAAGTATTTCTCCTTCACTTGAAATGCCCTTGCCATACATAATATCTACTTCAAGAGTTTTAAATGGTGGAGCAACTTTGTTTTTAACAACTTTAACCTTGGCTTTATTACCAATTACTTGGTCTCCTTCTTTAATTGATTCACCTTTTCTAATATCAAGTCTAACTGATGAGTAGAATTTAAGTGCTCTACCACCTGGAGTTACTTCTGGGTTACCAAATACAATGCCTACTTTTTCACGAAGTTGGTTAATAAATATTGCAGTTGTATTTGTTTTATTAAGTGTTCCAGATAGTTTTCTTAATGCTTGACTCATAAGTCTAGCTTGTAAACCAATGTGTGAGTCACCCATTTCGCCTTCTATTTCAGCTTGGGGTACAAGTGCTGCAACTGAGTCGATTACGATAATATCAACAGCTTCACTTTTAACAAGTGCTTCTGCAATTTCAAGAGCTTGTTCTCCTGTATCTGGTTGAGATAATAATAATTCATCAATATTAACACCTAAATTTTTACTATAAACAGGATCAAGGGCATGTTCTGCATCGATAAATGCTGCTCTTCCTCCACGTTTTTGACATTCAGCTATAGCTTCTAGTGCAAATGTTGTTTTACCACTTGATTCAGGCCCAAATATTTCTATTATTCTTCCCTTTGGATATCCACCAACACCTAGTGCTATATCAAGACCAATAGATCCACTTGGAGTTGTTTCAATATCTATATGTTCCTCGCTACCAAGCTTCATAATAGCACCTTTACCAAACTTTTTTTCTATTTGCTTCATAACGTCATCTAATGCTTTATCATTAGATGGTGTATTAACCTCTTTTTTCATTGTTAACCTCCTATAAACTTAATTTTAAACTACCTATATATGTTTGTCAAACATTTTGTTGAAAATAAATCCCTCTATATTTATTATACAATTTATTTTTGTTTTTTCTCTTTTGTAGACATAATTATTTAATTTTGTTAAAATAATTTTAGGTGGTAAAAATGAGAACAACGATAGCGATTTTAATTTGTAAATTTATATGTTTTGTTGAAAAACTATTTAATAGAGATGCTTCTGTATTCCCGGGTAGCATTGCTAAAAAAGTTGATAAAAATGTTTTAGATAAAATAAAATTCCCAGAGAAAGTAATAGTAGTAACGGGATCTAGTGGTAAAGGTTCTACTGTTAATATGATTGCACATATTTTAAAAACATCTAATAAAAAGATTCTTTACAATTCTAATGGTAGTAATATTAATAATGCTATTATTACACTAGCACTTAAAAATTCAGGTACTTTCTCTAACAAGATTGATGCAGATATTATGCTTCTTGAAATGGATGAAAGATATATATCTAAATCTTTAAACAAAGGTATTATAACTCATATGTTAATTACTAATATAACAAGAGATCAACCAGCTAGAAATTATCATCAAAAAGTAATATACGATAAAATAATGGAAGCTGTTAATGATGATATTCATATGATTGTAAATATTGATGATCCTCTTTTAAATAGAATAAGATTTACTCATAAAGGCAAGATTACTACATATGGTATTGCAAAAACAAAATACGATTCATTAAAAGTACCAAATTATTCTGTTGATTTTACTTATTGTCCTAAATGCTCTTCAAAACTTGTATATGAATCATATCACTATGGTGATGAAGGAATATATAATTGCCCTAAATGTGATTTTGATAGAGGTACCCCTGATTATGAAGCAACAAGTGTAAATTTAGAAAAAGGAAGCTTTAAAATTAAAAATAAATTATTTAATTTAGACAAGAGTGTTTTCTTCGCAGTTTATTATACACTCGCTGCAATAACATTAACAAAGGTGATTGGGTTAAGTGATGAAGAAATAGATAAAGCAATTAATAAATCACCTATCAAGAGTAAAAGAATGGAAACATATAAAATTGGCAGTAGAACTTTTGAAACAATTGAATCTAAAAATGAGAATGCTCTTAGTTACTTACAATCACTTAATTATATAACAGCCCAAGATAAAACAAAAACAATAGTTATGGGATTTGAAAATGTATCTAGACGTTATAAATATAATGATTTATCTTGGTTATATGATGTCGATTTTGAATTACTTGCTAAGGATAAAAATATTGATAAAATATTTGTTCTTGGAAAATATAGATATGATGTTGCAACAAGACTTGAGTATGCTAGAATTGATACTAAAAAAATAGTACTCGTAGATGATGTTAATACAGTAGTAGAAAGAGTAAAAAAAGAAAGTAAAGGCGATATATACTCTATGGTATGCTTTGATATGACGGAGATAATTACAAATCTTATTAAGGGGGATAAAAATGAATAAAGTTATTAAAATAGCGCATCTATATTACGACTTATTAAATCTTTATGGTGAAGTTGGTAATATAAAGGCTTTAACTAATTTTCTAGACCGCGCTGGTGTTGACTGTGAGGTTCATTTCTTAACAATCAACGATAAAATTGATTTTGATAAATATGATATTTTCTTTCTTGGCGCAGGTAGCGAAGAAAATCAAATGCTTGTACTTAACGATATATTAAAATATAAAAAAGATATAAAGAAAGCTATCGATAATAATAAATTATTCTTAGCAACTGGGAACTCAATGGAATTATTTGGAGAAAAAATAAGACATAACTCCGGATTATCAACTGAGTGTCTTGGACTTTTCCCCTACTTTGCTTATGAAGAAGAAGATAGACTTGTAAGCGAAATAGCGTACAATTATAAAAAGTTAGATGAAAATAAAGGAAGAATATTCCTAGGTTTTAAAAATTGTAATTGCAATATAAAAAATAATGATAAAAACAGAATGTTTGAATATTCTGATTCATATGAATATAAAAACTTTTATGGAATGAATATAGTTGGCCCTGTTCTTGTTAGAAATCCATACTTTACTAATTATATATTAGAAAAAATGTTTAAAGAAAAAGGTATAGATAAAACTTTACCAACTGATTCTATTGAATTTAAAAGTTATCATTATTTTATAGATAATATACTTAAGAATGATTAATAAAGGAGTGATTAAAAAATGGAACCTATTCATATAGTTGCAAATAAAGAAGATTTTAGCGAATTATGTTTAATGCCTGGTGATCCACTAAGAGCTAAATTTATCGCAGAAACATATTTAGAAGATTATAAACTTGTTAATGAAGTTAGAAACATGCTTGGATATACAGGAACATATAAAGGGAAAAAAGTTACTGTTATGGCATCAGGTATGGGATGTCCTAGTATGGGAATTTATGCTTATGAACTTGCTAAGTTCTATGGAGTTAAAAAAATAATTAGAATTGGAACAAGTGGTTCTTTAAATGAAAATATTAAAATTGGTGATATTGTTGTTGGATTAGATGCAACAAGCTTAGATTCATTCGCATATGCTTTTTCAAAGGATGAAAACAAAACACAATATG
>CAYOUK010000056.1:0-5976 GCA_964407175.1 uncultured Muribaculaceae bacterium | reverse complement strand
ATAAACAAAATTATAGAGGTGATATAAAAGACTTTAAATCAATCGAAATAAAGGGTTTAAATTATTCTTATAATAATTATAATTATGTATTAAATAATATAAATATAAAAATATATAAGAAAGATAAAATACTTATAAAAGGTAAAAGTGGATGTGGTAAATCCACTTTAGTTAAAATATTATCTGGGAATATAAATGATTATAAAGGAAACATATTAATTGATGGGAAAAAAGAACAAAATAACTTAAAGAATCTAGCTATATATGTAGGCCAAGATGAGGGATTATTTATGGGTTCTATATATGAAAATATTACTTTAAATAAGAATATAGATATATCTAAAATTATCGATATATGTATGTTAAATGATGTGATAAATAAAAGGGTAGATAAGTTAAACTCTATTATTTTAGAAAATAGTTCTAATATTTCTTATGGTGAAAAATCAAGAATTATACTTGCAAGAGCACTATGTAAAAAACCACAGATACTTATTCTTGATGAAACACTTTCAGGAGTATCAGAATCTTTAGAAAACAAAATATTAACTAATTTACTTAGCATTGAAGATTTAACACTTATATATATAACTCATAGAAATAAAGATAAATATTTTAAAAAGATAATTAAATTATAGAAAGGAGGAAAACATGTTTTTGGATGATAAAGATCTTTGCAAAGTAGAAGGAGGATTTAAACTTGGTATTTATGGAATAACAACTATAGTTGGCGGTGTAGTTACATTTTTAGTTGGAATATTCTCTGGATATATGAATCCAATTCCATGTAATAAATGATGATTGATGACATTACTTTATCAAAATACTATGGTGGAGGAGTAAGTACTGCACTATTAAATACTATATTTAGATTCATTAATTTTACATTGGATTTTGGTAAAACTGTTGGATCAGTTATAAGAAGAGGAAAGACAAAAAATTATTGTTAAAAAAAGACGTTATTTAACGTCTTCTTTTATTCTGTGATATTTTATTTCCAATACTTTCTATTTTTTCGTCGTATGTCTTAGTAATATCATCAAATATACTTTCTAAATCTTTTAATTTTGCTTCTATTTCTTTTCTCTTTTCTTGTGATGTAGTCTTCAATTTTTCTTTTATATTTTGGATTTGAAACTCTAAATCATCAGCATAGCTTTCTAATTGTTCTAAAGTAAAATATCTAAAAGGATTTGATTCAGTAGTTGGTTTACTTTTCATTTTACTGATTACTTCTTGCATAGTTAGTTTAACTTTTCTTATTATTTTCATATAAATCTCCTTTTGTTGACTATTTTAACATAATAGTTGATATAAAAAAAGAAAAAAGTGTGTTATAATAAAAAAAGATAATAGGAGTAGTAGTATGAATAGTATGGATTTTTGGAATAATTTCTTTGCAAACTCTGAAAGAGAACATGATTTAAAAAATAAAAGTAGAATAGAAAATCTTATTAATAAGATTAAATTAAATAATTTTTCGCTTGAAGATATATCTAATTTACAAAGTTATATTGCTAGAGATTTTAATTTCTTTGGTATTAGATCAGACCGCGACTTTTTAAGATTTTTAGCTGACATACAAAGTCGCCGTAGAATGCTTACTACTATGCAAAGAGCAAAACTACTTGCATATTTAAATAATGATTTAAACGAGATTAATATTCGTCTTAATAATAATCCGGCGATGGATAAAGAGGGTTATAGAGAAGAGATGAGGGAAGAGATTAATAAAGCAGCTCAGGAAACTGCAAAACCATGGCATATACCAGACGACAATATTTCTTCAGATAGTAAAGAAATCAGTGAAGATGTTAGAAGTAACGAAGCAAAGATGTTGTTTGATGCTATTACTAAAGCTGAAAAAGCATTAAAAGAATCTCCTAATAACGAGAAGTTAAAACTTGCATTAGATATAAAAAAAGATGAATTAAATCGCGCGATTGCAGAAGGTAGAATAGATAAAGAATATTATGATAGTTTAGTACCAGTTGATATAAAAACTCATCAAGCAGAGATTCCAGATGAAGTATTTGATAACCTGGATAGGATTCAAGAAGAAAATAATAATACTCTAGAAGATAGAATAAAAAAGGAAAAAGTTTTAGATAATATAGATAGTTTTAAGGAACCAGAAGTTCACGATGAAGGACTAAAAGAAGAAGCTTTTGATAATATAGATAACTTTAAAGAAGAAAAAACTCATGATGATTTATTAGAAGAAGCATTTAATAATATAGATGCTAAGAAAAAAGAAGATGAAAAAAATAAAGCAGAAAAGGAAGCTAATCAAGAACAAGGACTAAAAGATTTTAATAATTGGTATGATACACATTACTATCAAAGGGAGCTTTCTCAAGATGATGGAGAGGTATTTAAGAAAAAGAAAGAAAATATGTTTAGTAATATAGATGCTAAGAAAAAAGAAGATGAAAAAAATAAAGCAGAAAAGGAAGCTAATCAAGAACAAGGACTAAAAGATTTTAATAATTGGTATGATACACATTACTATCAAAGGGAGCTTTCTCATGATAACGGAGAGGCTTTTATGAGCAAGAAAGAAAATATGTTTAATAACATAGATGCTATTACAGGGGCTAAAGATTTACCAGAAACTGAAACACCAGAGATTGTAATAGATCCAAAAGAAGAAGTCACTCGTGAAGCAAGTGTTGTGTTGGATAATCCTATTACTCTTCAAACAATTAGTGACGAAGTAACTAGTCATCAAGAAGTTTTAGAAACAATTGATAAAATACATGAAGTAAATAGTTTATATGAAAAGCAGATGAATAATCTTGGACATGATAGATTATCATTATCTTTAAAAAGAGAAATGTTAAAAGAAATTAAAAAGAATAATAAGACTTTAGAGTTAATGAAGATTATTGATGCAAGATATGTAAACGCTCTTATTATAATCGAAAAAATACAGTTATATGAAAAGATGCCATATACTAAAGAAAATAAGAAAAAGATAAAAAAACTTAATAAAGCACTTACTAATGTATGTGGTAAAAACTATGAATATCTACCAGAATACTTTATTAATGAAATAAATAATATATTTGGAAGAAATCCAAATGAATTAAAGATAGTAGATAAAAAGAAAGTATCTAAGAAAAAGTTTGGTTATAAAAAACTAGTCGCTGGTGGTCTTGCTGCAATGCTAGCCATATCTATACCAACTATTTCACATATTGCAAAAGACAAAGATAAAAATAAAGAGCCTATAGAAATAACACCAGTTATAGAAGAAACTCTGCCAGAACCAACTGATAATATTAAAGAAGAAAATACACATAATATCAATGATACTATATATGAATATAAGCCAAATCCAGTATATGAATATTCATATGAACCAGAGGATGAAGTGGTATCATTAGAAAATGAAAACCCAACATATAATCCAGTAGAAACTGGTATGAATCTAGCTAATCAAATAATAAACGAAGGATTTAATGAAAATACTTTTGATCTAATTAATCAAAATATAAATGATTTTAATAATTTTATTAATACATTTACATTTGATGCACCAGAAAATGAGCAAACTTTTACAAAAGGGTTATAAAAAAAGTGATATATTTTATATCACTTTTTATTTATAACTTTATTTAATACTTTAGCAAGCTCATCATTTTCAATTGGTTTAGCTAAATACTCATCAAATCCTTTTGCTAAGTATTCTTCTCTAATACCAGTTACAACATTAGCAGTCATACATACAACTGGTGTATTAAATTCATAGATTTTTTTAAGGCCATCTAGTGTTTCCATACCACTAAGTTTTGGCATTAAATCATCTAGGAATATTATGTCATATGTAGTTTTTTTAGCTTTCTCAATAGCTTCTAAACCATTTTTACAGCTTTCTATACTTGTAACATTATACTTTTGTAATAATTTACTAATGATTTTGATATTAATTATATCATCATCGACAACAAGAATTTTCTTATTATTAAGATCAATTTCTTTATTATCATCCATGTCATTAATAACAGCTTCTTTATTAACTCCTTGTTTGAGTGTTACAGTGAATTTAGAACCAACATTATAGTCTGATTCAGCTTTAATAGTACCACCCATTAAATCAACTAACTGCTTGGTTATAGAAAGACCTAATCCCGAACCAGTTGTTGTATCGTTTTCATCTTCGCCAAGTCTATCAAATTTGCTAAATATTTTATCGAGTTCTTCTGGCTTCATACCACGTCCAGAGTCTTCAACTGTTATTGTTATATTTGAATAATCATCATAGTTATTAGCAGTAATGATATATTTAACATATCCTTTATCAGTGAATTTTGCAGCATTACTTAGTAAGTTAGAAATTATCTTTTTAATATTAACTTCATCACCAACAAGTGTAGTAGGGATATTAGATGCCATTTCAAGTATAAAGTCTAAACCTTTTTCTTTCATCTTCGGATTAACTAGTTTAGCCATTTCTTTAAATGTTTCTTTTGGATTATAAGGTTTATTTACTACTTCGAATTTACCAGATTCAATTTTACTAATATCAAGTATACCATTTACTATATCTAGTAGAGTATTTGATGCATATACAATATCTTTAGCGTTTTCTTTAGCATCTTCAAGCGAAGGAGCTTCTTCGATAAAGCTGCTAAAACCAACTATTGCACTAAGTGGTGTTCTAATCTCATGTGACATACTAGATAAGAAGTTAGTTTTTGCTTTATTAGCTCTTTCGGCTTCCGCTTTAGAGATTTCTAATTCTTTAATTAGTTTTGTGTCTGGATTTTCAAGAGTAAAGTACATTATAATAGTTACAACTGTTTGGAATGTTGATGTTAATAATAAGAAAGGATATTTAAACTGAATAATAGTTTCTATAATCGCCGCGGCGAAAAAGCAAAATAATGGAATAAATCTTTCATTCTTTAAATCTTTTCTGTGTACAATAACCATAATAAACATTGTGATTATTAGTACCAAATTTACTAGGAATGCAAATGTAATACAAGGTCCTGTCGTATATTGAACAATATTGTTTTCTATCTCTGATGAAACTGGTAAGACAAGAGACACAGCATATAATACAATTAAACCAATAGTAAATCCATGTCTTGTTCTATCAGCGATTTTATTTCTAGTTATATAATATGTATATACTAAGAAACAATAAGTATAACATAGGAATAATCCAGGAAGTAAATTGACACATATTAACCTAAGTGATTGTGTAACGGATGATGGATACCACTCAGCTAAAACAATAAGAGACTCTACAAAAGAACATAAAACTGCGAATATAATAATTCTAGAGTATACCTTGTTCTCATAGTTTCTCGCTGTTTTTTTACTAAAAAAAGCTCCAGCGATACTTAAACAATAAATAAAATTAGTAACAAAGTAATAATGGGTTAAATTCATAATTCCTCCTCCATTATTAACATAAGTATAACACAAAATTTATACATTTAAATAAAAATGTTTTATTTGACTAAAATAAATTTTATTCTTATAATTATATAGGAAAGAGAATTGATTTAATTGGAACCTTTAGATTATGTAAAAAAACTAGAAGAAAATGGTTATAAGGCTTATATAGTTGGTGGATATGTCAGAGATAAGATTCTTGGTATAGAGTCTAATGATATCGATATTATTACTAGTGCAAGACCTATGAAAGTCGCTGAAATCTTTGGAGAACCAAATGTAGATAATGTAGGTGTTATTAATATTAAAAAAGATAATCTAAATATCGATATAACTACATTTAGAAAAGAAAGCAGATATATTGGTCATATACCAAAGAAATTTACATATATTAATGATTTAGAAACCGACCTTAGAAGAAGAGACTTTACTATTAATACAATTTGTCTTAATTCAAAAGGGGAAATAATCGATTTGTTGGGAGGACAAAAAGATTTAAAAAATCGTATTCTTAAATCTGTTGGTAGTCCAAAACATAAATTTAAAGAAGATCCTCTTAGAATGCTT
>CAYOUK010000055.1:0-6135 GCA_964407175.1 uncultured Muribaculaceae bacterium | reverse complement strand
ATATAATTAAGTGGAGCAAATACTACTTTAGATACATTACTTAATACTTGTGCAGCATTGAAGATAATATAATTATCTAAATAAGTTTGAGTCATTAATACAGAAGCTCCTCTAGCAATTGCAATTACCAAAATAACTCCTACCATATCATCTGCACCATCAATAAATGTATCTACTAATTCGTGCTCACTCATCTTATTAACAACACCAATAACAATTGTCATTATTAGGAACCATAATGTTGATTCTTGGAAGTACCATTCTCCTAAAGGTAAACCTGTAAGAGTTGAGAAAATCTTTCCTTTTTCAAATATAGTTACTCCAAAACTTCCCCATGGAATAAATCCAACAATCATAACAACAAATGTTATTAAGAATAACCATAAAGTAACTTTTTGACCTCCAGATAATTTAACATTCTTTTTCTCATTATCTTCTTTTGGAGCATAAGTTTCTTCCATGTCTTTTCTCTCTTGTAATGATAGGAATGTTGAACCTTTTTTCTTTAATACTTTCCTTGCGTAATGCATTACAAACATAGTTGAAATCAGATAAGTAGTTAACCATAAAACTACACCTATTGCAATAATAGTTCCTTGGTTTACAGTTATTCCTGCTGGTAAAGAATCAATTGCTGCACCAACCGCAAATGGATTAATTGTAGAACCAAGAACACCAGATCCTGCACCAAGTAGTACTATTGCTGATGCTACTAGCGTATCCATTCCGGCTGCTACCATTGCAACACTTAAGATTGCATAGAAACCAACTGTTTCTTCAAGCATACCATAAGTAGTACCACCTATTGAGAAGATGAACATTAAAATAGGTATTAGTATTAATTCTTTTCCTTTTAATTTTTTAATTAATACCTCTATTCCTGTTTCAAGTGCACCTGTTTTAGTGACTACTTTTAGGAATGCCCCTAAAATAAGAACGAATAAACAAATGTCAATTGCATCTGCAAATCCGAGAATTGGAGCTAATAATGTCTGTGAAAGAGTTGCTCCTATTACTCCGCTACCATCCACTATATTATCTCCAACAAATTTAGCTGTTGGTAAGAAATGAGTGATGATAGCTAACACAAATGTAAGAAGTAATATAATTGTAAATGCGGATAATGTAAGTGATCTTTTTTTATTCTTCTTACGTGAAGCCGATTTTCTGACTTCTTTTTCTGTACTTGCCATTTTTTTTACCTCCTTTTCAATGGTTGTACCAATTTATCCATTAATTTCATCTCTATTAAGATGAAATAATAGTCAACTATTTTTTCATTGTTTCTAGCATAACTGCTTTTATAGTATGAAGTCTATTTTCAGCTTCTTCAAAAACTCTTGAGTGAGTTGACTCAAATACTTCATCAGTAACTTCCATTTCAGTTACTTTAAACTTATCTGCAATTTCTTTACCAATAGTTGTATCTACATTATGAAATGATGGTAAGCAATGTAGGAATATTGCATCTTTATGAGCATTATCCATTACCTTTTTATTAACTTGATATGGTTTTAATAGTTTGATTCTTTTTCCCCATAGTTCCATTGGTTCACCCATAGATAACCAAACATCTGTATAAAGTACGTTTGCGTCTTTAGTAGCAACCATTGGATCACTTTCAAGTGTAATAGTTGCACCAGTATCTTTTGCTATTTTTTGGCACTCATCAACAAGTTTTTGATCAGGGAATAACTCTTTTGGTGCACAACAGACAAAATTCATACCCATTTTTGCCGATACCACCATTAGTGAATTACCGACATTATTTCTAGCATCTCCTAAGAACACGAGTTTTATTCCTTTTAGTTTTCCAAACTCTTCTTTTATAGTCATTATGTCTGCAAGCATTTGGGTTGGATGAAATTCATTAGTCAATCCATTCCATACAGGTACTTTTGAATACTTAGCAAGAGCTTCGACACGTTCTTGTTCAAATCCTCTATATTCAATACCATCATACATTGATGCTAGTACTCTAGCAGTATCTGCAATGGTTTCTTTTTTTCCAAGTTGTGAACCACTTGGTCCAAGATATGTAACATTCATTCCAAGATCCTTTGCCCCAACTTCAAAAGCACATCTGGTTCTAGTAGAATCCTTTTCAAATATCAATGCAACTTGTTTTCCTTTTAAATGTCTATGTGACTCTCCCTTGTGTTTTTGCTTTTTTAAAGTAGTTGCTACCTTAACAAGGTGATCGATTTCTTTAGGAGTATAATCAAGTAGTTTTAGAAAATCTCTTCCTCTTAAATCTACCATTTGACTTCCTCTCTTTCAAGAGGCATACTCATACATATAGGTCCACCTCTACCCAGAGATAACTCTGCACCATGTATTTCGATAACTTTTATACCTTCTTTTTTTAAGACTTCGTTAGTAACATTATTTCTATCATAAACTATTACCTTTCCAGGTGCAATTGCAAGGGTGTTAGATCCATCATTCCATTGTTCTCTTTCAGCAGCGACTTTATCCCCAACTGCGCAAGGAATTAATTTAACTGGATGTTCAAGGTATGTTTCAAGTATTTTATCAAGTGAAGCATTTATCTCTTTCACAGTTAAATCTTCAAAACTATTTGGATTAGTACCATCAGTTATTTCAAATACTTGAAGTGTATCCATTATTCCTGGATGATATGTAAATGTATACTTATCTATTTGAGTAAATACTGTATCTAAATGCATAAATGCTCTAGATTCAGGGATACTAAATGCAAGTATTGTATCTATCTTACAATCTGGAGATTTAAAATAGTTTTTCGCAAGTTGATCTATCGCTTGACTCATTGTTCTTTGAGAAATACCTATCGCAACAACATGTTTATTAATATTTAGTAAGTCTCCGCCTTCAGTACTCCAGGGATAACTTCTATCATAATATTTTTCAACATCTTTATAATCTGGATGATATTTAAAAATATACTCTGCATAAATACATTCCCTATTTCTTGTTTTTGAATACATGTGATGTAAGTCTATTCCTTCACCAACACTTGCAAAATTATCTCTAGTAAAGTAAAGATTTGGCATTGGTTCAGTGATAAACTTATCTGGTGTATTTACAAAATCTTCCAATGTATTACTGCTATTCATATTAATTTTAGGTATTGAACTTAATTGAATACCTTCCATTGTTTTTAATACTAACTTTTTACTATCTTTTATATCTGTTAAATATTTATATACAAGACCTCTGTATTTATACGAATTAATGTCTGCTTCATCCATGAATTGTTCAATAAACTCTTCTTTAATTTCAGGGCTTAAAGAAATAACCTCTGCCATTAAATCCTCTAAATAAACAACTTCTACACCATTGTCTTTTAATGCTTTTGCAAAGGCATCATGTTCTTTTATTGCATCAGGCAAATATGGAATATCATCAAATAATAACCTCGATAATGAATCTGGAGTTAAATTTAATAATTCTTTCCCTGGCCTATGAAGTAAAACTTTCTTTAATTTTCCTATTTCGCTTGTTACGCTTATTCCGCTCATCTTTCACCTCTTTATTCTCTAATTATATTCCTCTCTATTATACATCCATTATACCATGAATTAATTGTTTTTCAAGAAATAACTAATAATGTTTACCATTAATATTATTTTACTATTATCGAAGAAGATTATACAAAAAATAAAGGGACAAATCCTAGGCTCTTAGACCATTTGTTAACCAAAATATGCATAAAATATAATAGTGATGAAAATGAATATTATTATAAGGAATATAAAAAAGGAATATAAGAAAGACAATGAAAAATATCTAGCGATAGATAGTATTTCTTTTGATATTTTAGAAGGAGAAATAGTTACTATTGTTGGCAAAAGCGGCTGTGGGAAAACTTCTCTTCTTAATATACTCTCTGGTTTAGATAAAGATTATAAGGGAAATATTATTTATGGAAATAATAAACCAAGAATATCTTATATGTTTCAAAACGATGCCTTACTCCCTTGGAAAAGTGTCCTTGATAATTCTCTACTTGGTTTGGAACTTTTAAAAGAATTAAATGATAAAAATATAAATAAAGTAAAAAGTTTATTAAAAGAATATGGACTTGAAAAATATATTTACAAAAAACCAGGCGAGCTTTCTGGCGGACAAAAACAGCGAGTGGCACTCGTTAGGTCTCTTGCAACTAGTCCTGATTTACTGCTTTTAGATGAACCTTTTAGTGCACTTGATTATTTTACTAGAATTCTTGTAAGCGAAGATGTTAGAAAAATAATAAAAAATAATAATCTAAGCGCAGTTGTTATCACTCATGACATTGGTGAAGCTATATCTCTTGGGGATAAAGTTGTTGTACTAAGTGATGCTCCGAGTAAAGTTAAAAATATATATAAAACTAACTTTAAAAATGATGAAACAATTATCCAAAGAAAATACAAAGGTAAATATAATGAATTATATGAAAAGATATGGAAGGATTTAAATAATGAAACATAAGACATTTATTTTTATAATAGATTTACTAATTATCTTTTTATTCTTATTAACTTGGGAATTATTATCCCATTACAAAATTATTAATTCTTTTATATTTTCATCCCCCATTACTATTTTTAAAACTATTATTATTCTTTTTAAGGATTATAATTTGTTATTGCATATATTTGTTACTTTGAAAGAAATAATTATATCTTTTGCTCTTGGTATAATCATTGCATTAATTGTTAGTATAATACTTTATTCAAACAAAACTCTTTATGAGATTTGTGATCCTTTTTTAACTTTATTTAATTCTCTTCCCAAAGTTGCACTTGGCCCAATAATAATCATATGGGCAGGTGCAAACACTAAATCTATAATACTAATGGCAATTCTAACTAATTCAATTATTTCTATTATAAATATTCACCATGGTTTTATAAACACTGATAAAACTAAAATAAAACTATTTGAATCGTTTAAAGCAACTAATAAACAAATACTATATAAATTAGTTATCCCTTCAAATCTATCAACTATAATTAATTCATTTAAAATAAATATATCACTTACGTTAATTGGTGTTATTATGGGAGAATTTTTGGTTAGCAAAAAAGGTATTGGTTATTTAATATTATACGGTTCTCAAATATTTGATTTAAGTATAGTTATGTCAGGACTCGTAATACTGTTATTTATTTCTTATATGCTTTATAAAGGTGTAATTATTTTAAATAAAAAACTAGGAAATTCCTAGTTTATTTCATTTATTGATTCAAGTATTTGATCTTTATATGATAAACATTTGTTATTATTTTTATTAACAGATAATTCAAATATATAAGCTTTATTATTCTTTGTTGTACCATAATAATATATCTCTTCATTATCATTTGATGACGTTAAAGTTTTCCAAGTAATATTATTAATTAATACTTCATTTATCTCTGATGTCTTATAAAGATGATTGTCATCATATGTTTTAATCTTATTTATTAAATCTGAACCATTATTAAACCCTTTTGGTTGATTAAAAACAATTGTACAAACTGCCTTAGAACCTACTAAATACTCATATGAATATGTATGAAGTGTTGTAGTAGTATTTGAAAACTTCATAGGCACTATCATAGTATAGTTTTTAGTTATATCTATATCGTAATTAGATACAAGTTTTCCTCTATATACCCCATCACTTGATCCAATGTAATCACTTGTTAACTCTCCATATACTTCTTTTATTACAACAGGGATATCTTTAACTGATTTTAAATCCGTTCCAAAGATTGTATTAAATATTCCAACTGCCGCAAAAAGAGTCATAAGTACTATACCAACTATTATACTTAGTATAAAACTTACAAACATCATACCAATGCTTGTTCCTCCAGATATAGCACATTGATCAGCGATTTGACTTGGGTGTTTATCTTTGTTTTTCTTTTTATTATTTATTCTAGTAACTTTGTGTTTTACTTTTAAAACATATAATATATTAAAACCAAATAACATAACAACATTGATTATTAAGTTAAAAAGAATATTCTTTGTTAAAAACGATATAACAAGTGTAAGTATCATTAAGATGATACCAAGCAGATACATCTTTCTATAAAAAGCATAAAAGTATGTAAATAATCCAGCAGGAATATTAATTAGTTTTTTAAATCTTTCATATTTATCGCCCATATAAAT
>CAYOUK010000054.1:0-6138 GCA_964407175.1 uncultured Muribaculaceae bacterium | reverse complement strand
TTAAATAAAAACATTGATATAACTAATATTATAATTATTCTTATATGTCTTTTCATTTTACTATTCACCACTATATAATTATAACATCTAAAATATAATAAAACAATAAAATTATAACAAAAATAGCTACAAAAAAAAGCTAGTATTCATCTAGCTGATCTTCGGCAATTACAATTGCATCCATACATGTATCATCATATGGATTAAATAAACAATCATAGCAAACATTATAATCAAGTCCAGAGTTCTCTCTTTCTTCGTTATATTCGCTATTTAAACCAAATATTATCATCATAATCGCTGGTAAAAAGAATAATAGAAAACACGCTAATACTCTAAACAAGATATTTTTAAGTCTACCTTTATTATCTTTATCTTTACTTGATACTATGGCTCTTCCAACATCAAATATACATATTACTATAAGTATAATAGGTATAACTATTTTAAATATCAAAAGAAATTCTCCAACGATTTGTAACATTGGAGATAAACTTGTACAAAATGAACCAAGAGCACTCATTTCCATAGTTATCCCCCACTCCTTAAATACTACAAATAGTATACTATTATTTAAAGTTTATTGCAAATAAAAAAGTGGTTTTACACCACTTATATATTTTAAGCTTCTTTAACGTGATCTTTGCAACCATTACCATTAGGTTTTACAATACAATTGTAGCATATTTCATAGTCAGTTTCATCTTCTGCAGTGTGCCATGGTCCTAGTAACTTAAACATAGCCATAACGATAGCTGGTAAGAAGAAAATGAATACTGCTCCAATAAATCTCCAAAGTAATCCAGTTGCACTCTTTTTGATTTCTTCAGGTTTAGAACTAGTTATTGCTTTAGCTAAATCGATAATTCCTAAAATTATAATAATTAGTGGAATAGCAATTTTAAGAATAGTTAAAATAATACCAACCAATTGTAATACTCCAGCAAGATCACTACAAATTTCAACTTCACCAAGTAGTATTAAATTATTCATATATACCTCTCTCTCTAACTTCTTATATATTAATTTTATCTTAAATAAAATTCAATGTCAATTATATTTCTTTTTTGTTTACTTTTTTTCTTTTATCGAAGTAATATTATCCAAATATTTTGTTGAACTAGGAATTGCCAGTTTCTTGTTTCCAACTGTTTTATCAGTTAGGTTAACTTTATAATAACCATTTGTATATGTAACTTCACCATTAAGTGGAATAGAACCATATTTATCTAGATCATGGTTATAATAATCTACTTTATCAAGTTGCATTCTAACCTCTGTTATACCAGATAATTCAACAGAACTACCTCCTGATGATAATACACCATCATCTACAAATAAGAATCTTGTATGTCCATTATAGAAAACATATTTACCATATTCTTCATTATAATCTTTTGTAATAATATTACCTTTACTTAAATAAGTAAATTCATTTGTTTTATACAATCTATATCCTTCTGTTAAATCAAGAACTATCATCTTCTCTGTAAATATTACTTTTGATTTAGAATAGATAATATAACCATCTAAAGAAAGATTACTTTTAGTTGTTATATTAGATATAACTTTTTTCTTATTAATTAAAGTATCCCCTTGAAAAGGTACCTTATTGCCAGCGATATGAATATAGTAATTACCTTTTTCATGATATTCATGATTAAGATATACATCAGCGATTCTATATGTAATAAACACAATTATAAATAGAACTAAAGTAAGGAGTAAAACAAATACTTTTGGTTCATTATTCATCATGCTTTTTAATTTATTCATCATTTTTTTCATTTGTTTCACCCTTAATACTTCTCCTTCACTTCAATATCTACATTAGTAGTTCCATTAGCAAAATCAATACTATCTACTTTTAATTTCAAATAATTAAAGCTTCCATAATCAGATAGTCTAAATGATCCTGTAAATGAACTAGTAAGTGAACTTTGAGTAAATTTATAACTTGTTTTATAGCTGTCATCTAAATACAAGCTTACATTTGCTCCTAGCATTGAATTTTCATCACTTACAACAGAGTATACAACCTCTGAACTAGTTAATCTAGATACTATTATAGAAATATTTGGAAGAAGTGTCATTACACTATAACTAGTATTAAATGTATTTGAATCTAAACTTCCATTATTTAAATATGTATATTTATATACTAAATTATATTTTGTTTGTGGTTTTAATCCTCTTATCAATATATTTGTTGCACTCTTTGATAAGAAATAACTATCTGTTTTATTAGTGCTTACATCCGTCACTTCCATAGAAACAGATTTATATTCATCTTGAGGATCATATATTTGATAATCTACACTTAAAGTTGTAGTACCTATTTTATTTCTTATAACACTAAAGTTTTTATCTTGATATGTTCTATTATCTACTTCTATATTGGCATTTCCAGAAGAAGAGTTTTGGTTTGAACTTGAATTTCCATTTATAGGGTTTGTTCCACTTCCTATACCATTTCCAGTTCCTCCGCCAACTCCATTTCCACCATTTCCATTAGTGTTTCCATTACCATTATTTGAAGTAGCGCTACTTTCTGATGTTTTAGAATCTTTTTCACTACCAGATTCTTTAGATGTTTTTCCGTTATTTTCTCCATTATAGAGATTTGTACTACCAATTATCTTTTTAAGATTAATAATCTTTCCAGCATAATCTAATTCTTCATTTGCTATATCAAATGTATATGTATTAGTTATTAATTTAGTTGGTTTAAGTGTTTTAACGTTTACTTTATTATTATATAAAGTCGCATTTCCCATTTTATCTAATTCCACTATTAAATAGTTATCTGCAGAAAACTCCTTAGAATCACTTCTAATAGTTGGAGCAATTAGAAGATACTTTCTATCTGAAAGTTTATAAAACTTAGGAATAACACTGTCTTCAACAACTGTTTCATCTTTTAAAGTTTCAACTTTTTCATCTATGTTTATTTTATATATAGTTCCATATAATTTAAACTCTTTTTTAGCACTTTGGAACACGACAACTTGCTTATCAAGAAGTGTTTGTTCCTTATCTTGAATTAAATAATATGCTCCACTCCATTTAACTTTAATTACCCCTTCTTTATCTAAAGTAATTAAGTTTCTTTCATGATCATATAATACAGAATTAGATTCAATTATGTATTCCTTCTTACCCACTTCTATTACTTTATGAATGAAAAAAGCGAAAAGAGAGATAATTATTAGACATATTATGGCTACAATAACAAAGTTTCTTTTATTCTGTTTATCAAATTTTCTCATCCTTTACGCTCCTTTCTATTGATTTTCAAGTACGTAAGTTACAGTATCAACTTCACCATGATTGCCGTCTATATCATTAGCAAAATATGTAACTATTAATTGCAGATCATCATTTTCAGCATTTAATGATGAACTAATAGATGATAGATCTAAATTTAATTTCCAATGCCCATCATTACCATATTTAAAGTCTAAGTTGTTGAAATTTATAACTTGGAAGAAAGATCCTTTTACTGCGGTAACTTGGATATTAGTGGTATTATTTATATTTACTGCATTATTATATGTAATTGTAAATACGCCATTATCCTCACTTAATACACCAGTTCCAAGTTCCATATTATATGCATTACGTGTTGTAACAGTTTTACTCTTAGTTACTTGTTCTCTTATTGATGTTGCTGATACGTTATTCATCTTAGCTGTTGTTTTAAGTAAGATGATATATGTTGATTTAACGCCTAGTTGATTATAAACAAGTTGAGGATTCATAGAGCTGTTAATATCAAGTTTAACACTGCCATCACTTTCTGCAGTATAACCAGCAGGAGTTAAATACTGACTAGTGTTAGCTGCACTAACTAAGCTAATATAATACTTAGCATCATCAATTACATAATCTGGATCTAATACTACAGCATTATATCTAAGCGAATAACTATTTTGGTTACCCGCATCTTCGTAAACATATGTTTCGATGTTTTCTAAATCAAGAGTCGGTGGTCTTAACTCGATTACGTCCTCGTCACCCTCTAAATGTGGAATAAATGGTTCATTATATAGTTCCATTTCATATGCATGGCTATCATCAGTCACTGCAGTTATTATGAGGTTATAATCACCTTTACCAAAGACAAAGTCATCATTTAAATCAACCTCTACATTAGCGCCATTTTCGCTTGGTATAAAGGCATCTTTAAGTTTATCTCCAGTTTCATTATTAACTAAAGTATATTTTAGTATATATCCAGTTTTATCTTTTAGATTAGTTTTAATAGTACCAATTCTTGCTACATTATATCCAACAGATCTAAATGTAGTATCTACACTAGCAAGAATTCCATCTTTATCAAGTGTTTTAGTACTCTTCTTGTCGATAACAAGTGAACCATCTGATTTATAATCATATAATTCTGTCTTTTTATATCCAGTTTTACTATTAATATTTGCAAATATCTTATAGTAATATGTAGTATTTGGTTTTAAGTTATTAAATTCAAAGTATAAAGTGTCATTTAAATTATTAATATCTATTTCAGCGCTTACACTAACTGGATTAGTATATGTGTCATCTTCATATAGTTCCATAGTTATTTTTCTATCGTCTGATTTAAATTCATTTCTAACTATATTGTCTGTTAAACCATATAGATCAACGCCAAATTTTAGTGAATTAATTCTACGAGTAACTTTTGTATCTGCAGATGGAACAATACCACTGAAGTAGAATGTTTTATCTGGTGAATTCATATCTAGTGTTACGATCTTCTTTGGATTGTAACTATTAGTTACACCAGATAGACTTATTCCTCCAGTTACTATTGCATATGGAATGGTTTTTTCAGTATTTGTTGTAACAAATTGGTTTCCATCAATAGCATTTTTTAGTTTTAATTGTTCTGGTGTTTTATCGAAAAGATAGATACCACCAGGAGTAGCTGTTCCTTGTTTTAGTGCACCATCTTTAGTTACTTGTAAATAATCTTGATCTCTTACACTTCTCATTACATAGTAATCTGATTCAACATTTAAACCAGTCACACCATTTTCATAGTATGCAACCACATCAACTGTGCTATTTGCACCTATGAAATCTTCTAGATCAGCATAATCGATAACTAAACAGTTTTTCTTAGTTCCTTCATCACAAGTAACTAAATCTTCCATTTGATAAAGGAATGTTTTAGAATCATTAGTTCCTTCTTTAGTAACTGTAATATTATAAACAGCACCTCTAGCAAGCATATCATCGTCATTTATAATAATACCAAGATTATTACCGATATCAGAATAATGAAGTGTATATGTACTTGCTAAATTGTATTTACCAGAGAAGAATATATTACCATAATGGAATCTATTATATGGTTCTCCTTCGTCTTTTGTATTATCAACCTGATAATAAACAACCTTATAACTATTTCCTCTAGTCAGATTATTAAATGTTGTAGATTGGAAATCCGCACCCTTAGAAATTGGAGCACTAGAAATTAGTGAATCGCCCTGATCATATAAGTATAAATTATTATTATAAAAGGCTTTATCTACATCCTTAGTAATTTTATAAGTAAGCGTCATAGTATTTGCATCTGAATTAAATATAGCATATGCAATTGTTGGATTTTGTTTCATCGGTGCAACGTAATCAACATATTCCCCAGTCATATCATCTTTTCTAAGAGGTCTTAGAATTTCACTAGGATATATAGTATCATCAGTCACAATTTGGAAACCAAATCTATATTTGTTACCTCTTCCAAATCCTTCGATATCATCATCTAAGTAGAATGTTTGTGATTTAGATTTAGAATTAGGGACTTTATATATTTCATTACCTTCTTTATCATAAATATAATATACGTAGTTCCAGTTTACTGAGTTACCAGTAATACCATAATATTGTCTTAAAGCATATTCAACAGGAACATCTGCAACTATAGTATAACCAACCTCTGTATCATTGTTTAAATCAGGGAAGTTTTTCTCTGAGTTTTTATTCTTAATAACATTTATTACAGCGCTAGTTTCTTCTAGTTTACTTGCATAATATTCAAGTAAATTTGACTTATCAATCGATACTTTAACTTCAGCATTTTCTATTGGGAAATTATTTCCATTATTTGATTCATCTGCTTCAAATGCTTGATCA
>CAYOUK010000053.1:3266-6192 GCA_964407175.1 uncultured Muribaculaceae bacterium | reverse complement strand
TATATATAACCCTGATTGTGATTTTGATCAAAAGAAATTATTTAAGGGTGAAGAAAGAATAAAATAAAAAATTACTTTAAGTAATTTGATAATAGAAAGGAAAATAATTATGACAGAAGCAGAGAGAAGTTATAAAGAAATGAAACAAAGAGAGTATGAGCAAAGGAAAGAAGAGATGGAAGGAGTAGAATCTGTTGCTGCAATATTAGCGGCAGTGTTTGCACTAGTTGCTTATAATAATATACAACTATCCGCAGAAGATACCGCTGGTTTCTTTCATAGACTCTTTCATAATTGGGGAGGCAACATAAGTTTAATTCTTGCTTTAGGATCATTTTGAGGCGTAATTGAAGCAATCAGTGAACAAGCTATATGCAAAAGTAAAATAGAAGATCTTGAAATGGAATTACACATAGATAAACTTGAGAGAAAAGAAGGAAAAAAACTATAATGTTTAATATTAAAGATAAAGTATTATTTGACGATAACAAAGAATATATTATTACTAGTAAAGTTAATTGTGCTAATAGTAACTATTATATGTTATTGGAAAGAAAAAATTTTTCAAATGTTTTGTTTTGTTATGAAAACAATGAAAAGTTAAATAAATTAAGTGATAAAGTTTTAATAACTAAGCTTTTGCCGCTTTTTGCAAAAGCTTCACTTAAATTTTTTGAAGAATAAAAAAACGCTTATGCGTTTTTTTTCTTACCTGTTTATAACTTCCATGTATTTCCACAACTTTGACACACAACTATTTTTTCTTGTACGTTTTTAATCTTTTGTTTTTTATGACCAAAAATTGCAAATATTAATGCTGGAATTGTAAAAATCAACCATTTTACAAATATCCACCACCAGCCAATAATTAGCCACCATATAATTCCATGATGTTTTGTAACTAACTTAGCATTATTAACAACTTGGATATTAACATTATTACTACCACATTTAGGACAAGTATTATTTTGATTATTCATTTAAAACTCCTTTAAAAATAATAATGGTGCGAGGAAGGAGATTTGAACTCCCACAAGCAAAGCTTACTACCCCCTCAAAGTAGCGCGTCTACCATTCCGCCACCCTCGCAATTACAATACTAGTATATCATTACTATTTTAAAAATCAAATAAAAAAGCCTACAAAAGTAGACTTTTTATTTTGTTAAATCTTTTAATCTTTCAATATCCTCTTCCATGACTTTAAAACCATTTTTAATTATATCTTCATTTGATAAATCAATACCAATTGTTTTTAATAAATCAAGAGAGTAGAGAGAACTGCCAAGTGATAAGAACTTAACATAATCCTTTGAAGATAAAGTCTTTTTATTTAATATCATATCAACAACAACACTAGCCATAATAAGCCCTGTTGCATATTTATATGGATAATAGCTCCATCTATATAATTTTCCAAGTCTCATCCATGAATTATTCTTTATATCTTCATATTCTATACCATCACCATAATATTCTTTAACTAGTTTTTCAAATTCACTAGATAAAAACTCTGGTGAGAATGTATTGCCTTCTGAATAATCATA
This sequence comes from uncultured Muribaculaceae bacterium, assembly GCA_964407175.1. Lineage (GTDB taxonomy): Bacteria > Bacillota_I > Bacilli_A > RF39 > UBA660 > RUG11867. Next base: position 4,646 of record CAYOUK010000053.1, on the reverse strand, counting down.
TAATGTCTTTTCATATTCTGTATACATAGTTTGTTTAAATACACTTGTAATATAATTTTCGATTTCTTTAGATAAATAGAATTGTCTTTCTTCATCAGTCTCTGCATGTTCATAAAGATATCTATTTAATAATATTTCATTAACTATTGAAGCAGTTTCACCAACGAATACAGTGCTATCTTCATATATGAAAGGTAATTCTTTTTTTGATAAGTAATAGTTAACTATATGACCAATTTCATGAATCATATTTTTTAAATCAATATATCTTCCCCTAAAATTCATAAAAGAATATGTATGCCATGAGAAAGTAATAGAGTCATGTTTATTCTCGTCTAGCTCTGCATCGATATGACCATCAAGTAAACAATCAACTACTTTTAAATACTCCTTGCCAAGAGGCTTAAAAGCTCCTCTTATTATTTCTATAGCTTCTAAAGTAGTAAATCTTATTTCTAAATCGTTACTTAGTGGAACATCTAAGTCATACATATGTGGTTTATCTATATCAAGAGGATTTGTTTTAACTTTATAGTATTCGTGTAAAAGACTTAGATTGCCATGAACAGTATTTATAAGTGAATCTATAATACTTGGATCTATATTTTCATCGAATAATACTTTATCTAAAACAGAGTCAAATCCTTCTAAATGAGAATTCTCGATTCTTTTTTTAAATATAGTATCTAAAATACGTGCAAATAAAGCTCTGTTGTCATTTAAACTTTCATTTATTGCAAAGTATACTTTTTTTCTTGTTTCTCTATTACTCGAAGATAGAAGGGGAGGTAGATTTGAAGAAGTAATTTCAACTATTTTACCATCTATTTCTACTTCTCCATATTTTAATTCACTTAATGCATTATTATACTTTTTTAATTCTTCGTTTATTTCATTTAAATTATTTTTTATTTTAGAAGAGGTTTCATCATCTTGAATGTGTTCTTCTTTTCTAAATAGATTATCTAAGTAATGACTAAAAGTACTTAGTTTAGGATTCTTTTCTATAAAACCGTTAACAACATCTCTAGTTAAATCTATTATTTTAATTTCAACAAAGTTTAATGCCTGGTTAACTTCGTTATTAAACTCTTCGGCATCACTTTTAAGTTTCTTGCATTCTTCTGATTTAACATTTTGATAATATTTAAGTGAACCATATACTAAAACGTTATTGGCTTTTTCTTTTATTTTCCATTTTTTAGATAATATTTCAAACAATGAGTTTTCATCTAAAGTTGTTTCTCTATATTTTTGAATATCATCAAGCAGTTTTTTTATGTTTTTTATTTCTTCATAAAATTCATTATCACTTTTAAATAATTCATCTAAATTCCATTTTAATGTCATGCTTCTCACCAAAGTTATTATAACATAAAA
>CAYOUK010000053.1:0-3166 GCA_964407175.1 uncultured Muribaculaceae bacterium | reverse complement strand
TGGTGCTGGGAGAGGGAATCGAACCCCCAACCTACTGATTACGATTCAGTTGCTCTACCAATTGCGCTATTCCAGCGGTACTAAGACCAATTATAAATTAAAAAGTTAACTAAATCAATAAAATTATATTTAATTTTTTACAGTTTTGTATTAAAATACAAATTAAGAAAGGAAGTTTACTGATGGAAAAGAAAAGTGTTAAAGAAAAAGGTGGCGGACTAATTAAAGAATTTAAAGATTTTATTGCTCGTGGAAATGTAATTGACCTAGCTGTCGGTGTTGTTATTGGTTCTGCATTTGGTAAAATTGTTAGTTCATTAGTTGATAATATTTTAATGCCACTTATTGGTATTATTCTTGGCGGAATTGATTTTACTTCACTTACTGCAAAAGTTGGTGATGCAACAATTGCTTATGGAATATTTATTCAAAACGTAATTGATTTCTTAATTATCGCACTATGCATCTTCTTAATCGTTAAAGTTATGAACAAATTCATCAAGAAACAAGAAGAAGCGCCAGCTGTTAATGAAGAACTAGAAACTTTAAAAGAAATCAGAGATGTATTAAAGAAAAAGAATAAATAAGTGCAAAGCACTTTTTTATTTTGTGTAAATAAGTAAGATATTAATTGGTATTTAGTTAAAATAAGTGTATAATAATTTAAAGGTGGTTAAATGTTAAATTTTCTATCAAATATTGGTAATTATATAGTTGATTTAATTAACTCCCTAGGAGTTTATGGGCCGATACTTGGTTGTTTTTTGATACTTGTTGAATCAATTGTGCCAGCATTACCACTTGTTGTATTTATAACAATTAACTTCTATGCCTTTGGATCATTCTGGGGCTTTATAATATCATATATTTTAACAGTCATTGGATGTTCTATATCGTTCTTTATATTTAGGCATGTATTTGCACCAAGAATGGAAGAATTATATAAAAAATATCACGATAGTAAACTATTAAATAAGATAAAATCATTTCCAAATCTTAGTACATCAAAACTAACTGTTATTCTAGCATTTCCATTTACACCAGCATTCGTAGTAAATATAGTATGTGGAATAACTAATTATGAATATAGAAAATTTTTAATTAGTTTATTAATTGGAAAAGCTGGACTTGTATATTTTAGTGGATATATTGGCGTTACTTTTATAGAAGCATTTACTAAGCCTGAGTATTTTATTAAAATAATAGTTATGCTTGTAGGTGCGTATATATTAAGCACAATTATTAATAAAAGATTTGGAATAGATAAGAGGTAGAGTATGATTAATTATATTATTATTGGGTTATTAGTTGTTGCAATTATTCTTTTAATAGTTTTAATCTTTAAAAAGAATAATAATTTAGATATAGTTGATAGATTAAGTTTACTAGAAAAAAATGTTACTAAAGATCTTGGGGATTTTAAATATGAGATGAGTAAAGACTTAGTAAAAGACTTTGAAAAGTTGACAGATAATATGGATAAAAGACTTAATCTAATGAATGAAAAAGTAAATGAGAGATTAGAAGTTGGTTTTGAAAAGACTAATAAAACATTTACTAATGTGTTAGAAAGACTATCAAAAATTGATGAGGCGCAAAAGAAAATAGATAGTTTAGGCGCTGATATAATTAGTCTTCAATCAGTTCTAACTGACAAGAAAACACGTGGAATATATGGTGAAACTAATTTAAATATAATTCTTAAAAGTATATTTGGAGAAAAGAATGATAAAGTATATAAAATACAATATACACTTCCAAATAATACCATGTGTGATGCAATACTCTTTGCCCCTGAACCACTTGGTACAATTGCAATAGACTCAAAATTCCCTCTTGAGCACTATGAAAAAATGACTGATAAGAGTCTAACTAAAACAGAAAGGGATATGCAAGAAAAACTATTTAAAGCAGATGTTAAAAAACACATAGATGCAATTAGCACTAAATATATAATCGAAGGGGTAACTGCCAAAGAAGCGATTATGTTCCTTCCTGCAGAGGCAATATTTGCAGAGATTAATGCATATCATCCAGATCTATTAAACTATGCTTATTCTAAAAGAGTATGGATAACAAGTCCAACAACACTTATGAGTACTTTGACAATCATTTACATGGTTATTAAAGACATGCAAAGAGATAAATATTCTAAAGTAATACATAATGAATTAAATAAACTTGGTGTTGAATTTGGTAGATATAAAGAAAGATGGGATAAACTATCTAAATCTATAGAAACTGTTAATAAAGATGTTCTTAATATTCATACAACAACTGATAAGATTACTAAGAGATTTCTTGAGATTAATAATGTTGAAATAAAAAGTGATAATTTAATAGAACATAAAGAAGATGAGTGAAATTAAACTTGTAAATAATCTTCCAAATAAGAAATAATTATAATTAATAGGAGTATCTTCTAAGATACTCTTTATTTGTGAGTGAATAGAAAAGCCACCAAAAGAAACAATCAATAAAAGATATTTAAAATAATCTTTTTTATTTAGAGAAACAATTATCCCATTAGTAATTTCTAAAAAGATATTTATAATAAAGGCATCTTTTAGATATTTAAAAGATTAATAATAATCATATAAAAAGTAATAATACCAAGTATTAATATTAATATATTATAAGTTTTAAATATCGAATTAGAAATACATTTACTAAATGAAATAGAAGTAATATTATTATTTGTTAAGTCTTTTATTTTAAATCTTTTTCTAAATAATAGGTACAATAAAAAATTAGATACATATATAAATAAAAGTATCAAATAAGCATCTATTTTTTTTGGACATATGTTTATTAAAAATAGAGGATTAGTACTATAGCTAAAAATAAGTAAAAAGTTTGCAGTTTCTAAGTCTATTTTTTTATTTTCATAAAATTCTTTAATATATTTAGCATTAGATGGACTTCCAAGAAGCATACTATTAAGTATTAAAAATAAATAGTTCTTTTTAAATATAAAATCTCCATAATTAATAATTAAATCTATTACTAAATACATTGGAAGAATACTTGGAACTATGTTTTTTATCCAAATGGTTATAGAACTACTAACAGCGTCTTTAATAAGACTATTGTTTTTAATAATTAGAAATAAAAATAAAGATAGAATAATTGTTATAATTTGTTTTTTTCTCATTAATTTATTCTA
>CAYOUK010000052.1:0-6236 GCA_964407175.1 uncultured Muribaculaceae bacterium | reverse complement strand
AAAGTTCTAGAAAGCTTTGATACATATATTAAAGAAGAAAATAAAATAATAGATATTTACAATACTATTGATATGTCTTACTTTACTAATGAAACAAACGACTTAAAAGAAGATAAAGCAGCAGTTCTTGATAGCAAAAATAAAATTAATAAGTTAGAAGATGCCTTTAGAAATATGTTCGATAGAATTGAAGAAGTAGAAATAGAAGTTGAACATAAATTAAATGGTATTAATGTTGCACCTATGAAGTCGTTAAATATTAATGAATTAGAAGTAGAAGTAATAAATGGTAGTGTTGGTGTTAAACCTGATATTAAGCCGTTAATTGAGGAAAAAGTTAAATATTATGTAGATGAACAAACTGCATATTTTGATGATATTAAAAAAGATTTTATATCTTTAGGCTATTCATATGTATCTGAATTAAATGATAAACATATCGAAGAAATAGAAAACGATATAATAACTGAATATAGTAAAACAATTACAAATCATCAAACTCTAATTGATTATGCACTTAATGAACTTGAAAAGATTCAGACTGTTGAAAGGGAAAGCGTTAAAGCAGCGACTGATATCAATACGGAGAATTAATCATGAATGAAATAGATAGAGAGGAATATGAAGCTCTTATAAACAAATTAAATGATATAAGAAACGAAATATACAATCTAGAAAATTTCTTAGTAAATTTAAAGAGTTATATGAATGATGCTTGTATAGTTAATTCTGATATATATGGAGAATTAATCATGAATGATATAAGAGATTCATATAGTAAGATAAATACAAATATAACATATACTATTATTCCAAAGATAAATACTGATTTAGCTAGTATGTAGAATAAAAATGCAATAAATATTTGCATTTTTATATTTACTTTGTTATAATGGGTTTACTTAGACGGGAAGTGGGCAACAAGAAGTTACCCACTTTTGTTATGATTGGAGTAGATATGGAAAAAAAGCTAGAAACAATTAAGGAAGCAATCAAACCAGAAATGGACAAACTTGGTATTGTTATCGACAAAATAGAATATGTTAAAGAAAGTGGTTATAACTCTTTAAACATAATTCTAGACAAAGTTAATGGATTAGATTTAGATGCAATTGTAGAAGCAACAAATGTAATTAATCCCATAATAGATAAACTAGATTTAATCGATGATGCTTATGTTCTTGATATATCATCTAAAGAAAGGAATGAATAATATGAACGGAAAAGAATTTATTAAAAATGTACACAAAGTAGCAGAAGAAAAAAATATCGATGAAGAAATAATATTTGATGCTATGAATCAAGCACTAATCACTGCATATAAAAAGAACTACAATGCTAAAACAAATGTTAAACCTAAAATCGATAGAGAAACTGGAGATATTAAGATTTTTACTTACTATGTAGTAGTTAAAGATTATATCGATCCAGAAGTTATTATTGATGAAGAAGGTAAGGAAGTAGTAAAAGAACCAGAAATCCCTGTTGATGCTCAAATTCTTTTAGAAGAAGCAAGAAAGAAACATCCAGATATCGAAGTAGGAGAAGAATTTGAAGAAGAAGTAACTCCAGATAACTTTGGTAGGGTAGCTATTCAAACTGCTAAACAAGTATTAATTCAAAAAATAAGATCCGCTGAAAGAGAAAGTATCATGGATGACTTTAAAGATAAAGAAGGCGAAATGATGCTTGGAACTCTAGCAATGGAAGATGAAAAGAACTACTATATTAATCTTGGTAGAACTAGAGGAATACTTCCTAAGAAGGAAATGATCCCTGGAGAAAAAGTAGTAATGGGTAATAGTATCAAGGTGTATATTAAAAAAATAGAAGAAACACCTAAAGGACCATTTATTCTTTGTTCAAGGAAAGACTCTAACTTTATTAGAAGATTATTTGAAGCAGAAATCCCTGAAATAATAGATGGAACTGTAATGCTTTATGAAGTGGCTAGAATGCCAGGAATAAGAAGTAAAGTTGCTATATACTCTACAGATGATAGAATTGATGCAATTGGCGCTTGTATTGGCGAAAGAGGCTCTAGAATAGCTAGTATATTAAATGAATTAAACGGCGAGAAAATTGATTTAATAGAATATTCAGAAAATATTGAAGACTTTATTAAAAACGCTCTTAGTCCAGCTAAGAATGTATTTGTTACAATTGATCAAGAATCTGAAGAGAACGAAGCACTAGTAGTTGTTTCAGATGATGATTTAAAACTTGCTATTGGTAAAGGCGCAGTTAATATTCGTCTTGCATCAAAACTAACAAAATATCACTTAACAGTTAAATCTATGACACAAATAAATGAAGAAGGAAACAAGTAATGAAAAAAGTGCCTATGCGTACATGTGTTGTAACACATGAAAAACTTCCTAAAAAAGATTTACTAAGAATAGTTAAATATGAAAACACTATAACGGTAGATCCAAGTGGGAAGTTAAATGGTAAAGGTTGTTATATAAAGAAAGATTCTAGTGTCTTAGAAAAACTAAAAAAAGATAAAACACTTAATAAAGTGTTTGAAATGGATATTGATGAAAGTATATATGATGAGATAGAAAAAACATTAAATTAGAAAGGATGAGGTAATATGTTTACAGTAAAAGAATATGCAGAAGAAATGGGTATTACTGTTAATGAAGTACTCAAAAAATGTGCATTTCTTGGCTTAGAAGCTAAAAATAGCGACGACATCTTAGAAGAAGACGACGTTATTATGTTAGATAATGCTATAAATATCGATGAAGAAGTTGAAAACGAAGAAGAATTTGACGATGAAACTGAGGAAGAATTCGATGATTATAGTGAAGCTAAAGAAGATATTATCAACAAAACTAAGATTAAAAAACAAGAACCAAAAAAAGAATTTAATAAATCACAATTCGCTCATAAAAGAAAAGAAATGTATAAAAATAAAACTAAACTTCAATCAAATGAAAATACTGATGATTCAATAGTTTTATATAAAGAGAATATGAGTGTTAAAGAGCTTGCAGAAGCCCTTGGAATAAGTGGAAATGACTTAGTAGTAAAACTAATGGGCATGGGATTAATGATTTCATTAAATGAAGCAATTGACTTTGAAAATGCCGAAATACTAGCTCTTGAGTATGGAAAAACTTTAAAGAAAGAAGAAACTCAAGATATTTCTAACTTTGAAGAATTAGAAATAATCGATGATGAAAAAGATTTAGTTAAAAGACCACCAGTTATTACTATTATGGGTCATGTTGACCATGGTAAGACAACACTTCTTGATTATATAAGAAACTCTAATATAGTTGATAAAGAGTTTGGTGGTATTACTCAAGCGATTGGGGCATATCAAATAGATTATAAAGGCAATAAAATGACTTTTATAGATACTCCAGGACATGCTGCATTTACTGAAATGCGTGCAAGAGGAGCAAGTATAACAGATATAGTTATTATTATAGTAGCTGCTGATGATGGGGTTATGCCACAAACAGAAGAAGCAATCGATCATGCTCTTGCATCTAATGTACCAATTATTGTCGCTGTTAATAAAATAGATAAACCAGGTGTTGATACTGAAAAAATATATAGTGAAATGGCCGCACATAATATAACTCCAGAAGAATGGGGTGGTAATGTACCATTTGTTAAAATATCAGCAAAAACTGGTGAAAATATAGATGCACTACTAGATACTATAAGTGCAATCGCTGAAGTAAATGAATATAAAGCAAATCCTAATAGATATGCTAGTGGTACAGTTATCGAATCAAAACTAGATAAAAATGTTGGTGGCATCACATCACTACTTATCCAAAATGGAACGCTTAGAATAGGAGATCCAATAGTTGTTGGTTCAGTCCTTGGTAAAGTTAGAACAATAAAGAACGATTTGGGTAAACAAATAGTTGAAGCAGGACCTAGTACACCAGTTGAAGTAACTGGACTTTCTGGTAATCCTTCTGCAGGTGATAAATTCATGGCATTTGAAGATGATAAAACCGCTAAAGAAATCGCTCAAAAACGTGAAGCAAATGCTAAGACAACTAAATATAGAGAAAATGTGGTATCTCTAGATGATTTATTTAGTCAAATAGAATCAGGTAATAAAGAGATTAATGTCGTACTTAAGTGTGATGTTAGAGGCTCTGAAGAAGCTGTTAAGAATGCTTTACTTAAAATCGATATCGAAGGTGTAAAAGTAAAAGTAATAAGAAGTGGTATAGGCGCAATCACTGATTCTGATGTCGTACTAGCTAATGCATCTAACGCAATTATTATTGGATTTAATGTAGTTGCAAATTCTCATATCAAAGATTTAGGAAAAGAATATGGTGTAGATATTAGATTATATACAATCATATATAAACTAGTTGAAGATATGGAAGATGCCATGAAAGGTATGTTAGACCCAGAATACGAAGAACAAGTTGTTGGAGATGCTGAAATACTAGAATTATTTAAATTCTCTAAAGTTGGTACTATCGCTGGTACAAGAGTAACTAAAGGTGTTATTAAAAATGGTTCTAAAGCTAGAGTACTAAGAGATAGTACAATAATATATGAAGGAACTATTGGTTCAGTACAAAGAGAAAAAGATACTGTTAAAGAAGTAAAAGAAGGATATGAATGTGGTATTACTATATCAGGATTTAATGATTTAAAAATTGGTGATGTAATCGAAACATATGAAGATGTGGAGGTTAAAAAATAATGAGTAATTATAGACTTAAAAGAATAACTTCCATGATTATCCAAGAACTTAATAAAATACTTAGTGAAGAAGTAAAAGACGAAGTACTTAAAAACGTAAGTGTTACAGATGCAACTGTAGATAACGACTTAACTTTTGCTACTATATATTTTATGACTAGACTTGAAGATACTAAGATGGTTGAAGAAAGACTTAATAAGGCAGCATCTTTTATAAGATATAATCTAGCTAATAGCTTAGATTTAAGATCAACTCCAGAGCTTAGATTTATATATGATGACTCTATTGACAGAGGAGAAAAAATAGAAGAAATTCTAGAAGATATAAAAGATGAAGAAAGTAACTAATGGAATACTAGTAGTAAATAAACCAAGCGGTATGACTAGTAGAGATGTAGTTAATATTTTAAATAAGAAGTTTAATACCAAGAAAATTGGACATACTGGGACTCTTGATCCAATTGCATCAGGAGTTCTTATTTGTTTAATCGGTAAATATACAAAACTTTCAGATTATATTACATCTAATAAAAAAGAGTATACCGCTTCTTTTGATCTTGGTTATCTAACAGATACTCTTGATATAGAAGGTAAAGTATTACATGAAAAGGAATGTAATATAAAAGATGACGATATCAAAAAAGCAGTTCTTTCATTTAAAAAAAAATACAATCAAGAAGTACCAATATATTCTGCAGTTAAAATGTATGGTAAAAAACTATATGAATATGCAAGATTAGAAGAAGATATAGTACTTCCTTCAAGGAAAGTAACTATATATGATATAGAATACTTAGGTAATAATACTTTTAAAGCTTTAGTATCTAAAGGCACATATATAATAAGTTTAATTAGAGATATTGGAGAAAAGATGGGGACATATGCTACTATGACAAAGCTAGAAAGAACAAAACAAGGGGATTTTGATATCAAAGATTCATATACCCTTGAAGATATAGAAAAAGATAACTATAAGTTACTACATGCTAATGATTTGTTTAAAACGATTGAGTTAACAGAAGAAGAGTATAAAAAAGCATGTAATGGTGTAAAACTAAAACTAGATAAAAATGAAGATATAGTATGCTTAACATACGGTAATAAAGAGGTTTGTCTATATAAAAAAGATGGAGACTACTATAGAATGTTTGTAAAGTTTGATTAAGACTAATAATTTGTTTGCATTTTAAAATACCTTTATGCTATAATTTAGAGGCTGAGGTAAAAAAATGAGAATAAACAATATATTTATAGATAAAGAATACTTTAATATAATTAAAGATTATTATAATAGTAAACCAGTTCAAACTCTTAAGAATATACCACATCATAAATCATCAAATAGACTTGAACATTCGTTAAAAGTTTCATACAAAGCTTATAAGATAGCGAAAAAACATAATCTAGACTATAAAAGCACTGCCATTGCGGGATTATTACATGATCTTTATTTTAATAGAATAAATGATATGTCTACATATAAGGAAAAAATAGAGCTTCTAACTAATAATCATCCAAAAGATGCAGTTGAAAATGCGAAG
>CAYOUK010000051.1:0-6356 GCA_964407175.1 uncultured Muribaculaceae bacterium | reverse complement strand
GTAATGCTTGAAGTTGTTATAAGTAAGTTATGTATAGTAACTATAATAATTGGATTTATATTATTTGTTCCAAAACTAAATGTTACTATAGCAAATTTCTATGATGTATTAAAAGGTACATATAGCGACGTTAAAAGTAAGACTATAAACAATAATTTTAATAATGTATATTTCAATGATAGCGCTACGCAAACAAATGTTCAAAACTCTGGAGTTTTAGACAACTACAATAAATATGTATCAGAAAACAAGAAGGAAACAAATGAAGTGTTTGATATACAAAAAGAAGGGAAATAAAAACTTAAGAATTTCTTAAGTTTTTTTGTGTTAAATTGACGTTTTTATGCTTGATTTAGCTAAAAGAATGTGTTATAGTCTAAAACGTAGTTGTTTAACTACTTAAAACTCAGTGGGAGGGAATGCGGATTAGCCCTTTACCACTCAGCGAAAATACTAATTGAAAGGATGTGTTATTCGTGGCAAAAGAAATCGCTAAAATAATTAAATTACAAATTCCAGCAGGAAAAGCAACACCAGCTCCACCAGTAGGAACTGCGCTAGGTCCAGCAGGAATCAATTTAGGTGAATTTTGTACTAAATTTAATGATGCTTCTAAAGATAGAATGGGCGATATAGTACCAGTTGAAATAACTTTATATGCTGATAAATCATATGATTTTATTTTAAAGACTACACCAGCTCCAGAGCTAATTAAAAAATATGCAAAAATTCAAAAAGGAAGTAGCAAAGGTGCTGACGAAATCGTTGCAAAAATTACTAAAGACGATTTAAGAGCAATCGCTGAAACTAAATTACCTGATCTAAATGCATATGACGTTGAAAGTGCTATGAAAATTATTGAAGGTACAGCAAGAAACATGGGCGTTGCGGTTCAAGGTCTAAACGATAAAGAAATGGAAGCGCAAGCGGCAGAAGCAGAAAAAGAAGCAATCGAAGCTGCTAAACGTGAAGCTGAACTTGAAGCTATGGAAGAATCTAGCAAAGATACTAACGTAGAAACTGAAGTAATCGGCGAAAAAGAAGATAACGAAGAAACAGAAGAAACAGAAAAAACAAATGAATAAAAAAATCCGCTCTATAAATAAACCACGATTGGAGGGAAATCTATGAAAAAAGGAAAGAAATATGTGGAAGCTTCTAAACTCGTAGAAAAAGGTAAATTATACGATGTAAATGAAGCAGTAGAATTAGCTAAAAAAACAGCTACTACTAAATTCGATGGAACTGTAGAAATAGCTATTAATTTAAATATTGATACTAAAAAAGCTGATCAACAAATGCGTGGTTCTGTAGTTCTACCAAATGGAACAGGAAAATCACAAAGAGTTTGTGTTATTGCTAAAGGCTCACAAGCAGAAGCAGCTAAAGAAGCAGGTGCAGAATTTGTTGGTGAACAAGAATTAATAGACAAGATGGCAAACGAAAACTGGTTTGATTTCGATGTAATCGTAGCTACACCAGAAATGATGCCAGCACTTGGTAAAATCGGTAAAGTTCTTGGTCCAAAAGGTTTAATGCCAAACCCTAAAACTGGTACTGTTACTGCAGATACTAAAAAAGCAGTTGAAGATATCAAAAAAGGTATGGTTGAATACCGCGCTGATAGTTATGGTATAGTTCATTTACCAGTTGGTAAAGTATCATTTGATAGCAAAAAATTAGCAGAAAACATTAATTATTTAGTTGGTGTTATTCTAAAAGCTAAACCAACTACAGTAAAAGGAAACTATATTAATTCTATAGTTGTTTCTAACACTATGGGTCCTGGAATAAAAATAGATAAAAATAGTTTTGACAATTAATAAATAATATTATATAATACCAAAGAAATGAAGAAGTTTTGTCCAAAGACAGCAGGGAACGAAAGTTTTAATAATCCTGCCGAGGGGAAAAGTAAATAAGTACATTTAAGCTTTCCCTATGTCTGGAAAGCTTTTTCTATATAAATGAAAGGAGTTTATTATGGCAAGTGAAAACAATTTAAAAGCTAAGGAAAATATTGTAAAAGAAATTAGCGATAAACTTGATAATAGTAAAACAGTTCTAATGTTTTCTTACCAAGGTATGACTGTTGCAGATATGGCTAACCTTCGTAGTGAACTTAAAAAATGCAATAGTGAAGTTAAGATTTACAAGAATACTTTAGCAAAAAGAGCATTCAAAGATATTGATTTCGGTAGCGATGATATTTGGGAAGGCCCAAATGCACTTCTATTTGGTACAGATTTACTTGAACCAATTAAAGTGTTATCAGAAGCTGCTAAAAAGAATACTAATATCGTAATTAGAACAGGATATGCAGATGGTAAAGTGTTATCTGTTGATGAAATTAAGACTTATGCTTCAATTCCATCAAAAGAAACTATGCTTACTCAAATATCTGTTGGACTTATGCAATATGTTAAAAATGTTGCAATTGGACTTGATTTATATGCCAAGAAATTAGAAGAAAATAAATAAAGAAAGGAATGATATATTATGGCAAAGATTACAAGTAAAGAAATCGTAGATGCGATTAAAGAAATGACAATTCTTGAAGTAAAAGAATTACAAGATTTAATGAAAGAAGAACTAGGAGTAGATCCTAGCGCAGTAGTTGCTGCTGCTCCTGCTGCAGGTGCTGCAGACGCTGGAGATGATAACGCTGCAAAAACAGTTGTTCTAAAGAATGCTGGAGGAACTAAAATTGCTGTTATCAAAGTTATTCGTGAAATCACTGGCCTTGGTTTAGTTGATGCAAAAGCTATCGCTGATAAAGGTGGAAATGTTAAAGAAAACGTTCCTGCTGATGAAGCTAACGACATTAAAGCTAAATTAGAAGAAGCTGGCGCTGAAGTAGAACTTGTTTAATAAACTTTAAAATCGGGATATCCCGATTTTTTCATTGCAACAAAAATATTAATGTAGTATAATTTCCTTAGAATAGGAGTATATATATGTACGAAGAAAGCGCTGCGGGATTGTCATTACTAGAAAATGTTACATATGTCTTTGATAATATAATTATATTATTATCATTTGTATGGTTGTTTTTATTATTAATATTCATTGTTGCTTCTATTGGAAGATGGTTAACATTTAAAAAGATTAACAAAAAGGGATATGAAGCACTAATTCCTTTTCATAATACTTATGAAATTATCAAAGTAGCAAATATGCCAGGATGGCATATATTCCTACTTTTGATTCCAGTTTGGCGTATTGTTGAAAATATTAAAATACATATGAAATTTGCTGAAGCGATTGGAAAGTCAAAAGGCTTTGGTGTTTGCTTAGCTTTATTCCCATTTATATTCTTTATAATATTGGGGTTGGATAAAAGACCAAGCTTCTTTGCTAATCCAAACGATAAATTTATTGCAACAGCTAATGCTCAAGAAGGTATGAATAATGCATATTTAGTGGATAGTTTTTCTAATGTAGAAACCTTTAATGCACCTCAAGGCGCAATGCAAACACAAATGCCTCAGAATGCACAAGCTGCGCCTCTACAATATGTTCAACCAACTATTGGTGCCCAAGGAGGAAACATGCAGATGCAACCTCAGATGCAAGGGCAGATGCCAAATCAAATGCCTCAACAAGGTATGATGGGTCAAATGCCTCAACAGATGGGAAATGCTATGCCACAGAATAATGTTCCACAAAACAACACTAGCAACATATTTGATACACCTAATAATCAGTCATAAAATGACTGATTTTTTTTGAGAAAAAGCCCTATTTTAGTAACTTTCGCATTGTTTTTTGATATGAATGTGTTATAATTTAGGTAAGGAGGAAAAATATGAAGAAATTTTTTGAAAAGCACGATTTAATTAAGATTTCTGGTATTATGGTTTTGCTTACAGCATTATTAACTTGGATTATTCCTTATGGTTATTTTTCTGGAAGCGAAATGGTCACACAAGACATTACACGCGTTGGTGTTACTAATTTCATGCAATATGGATTGCTAGGTATTTATTATTTCACTGTATTAGTAACATTCTTATTTGTTTTAGGAGGTTTTTACGAGCTTATTGGAAAAGCTCAAGGATACCAAGCTTTTGTAAAAAATACTAGTGATGCTTTAAAAGGTAAAGAAGTAATTGCTGTACTTGTTTCTATGTTCTTATTTGCAGGACTAAACAGTGTACTAAATGAATTCTTCCCACTACTAGTATTTGTACCACTTGTTGTAACTATATTATCTAGACTAAAGCTAGATAAACTAACTTCATTTAATGCAACATTTGGTGGTTTACTTATTGGTGTTCTTGGTAGCACATTAAGTACTAAAGTTGTTGGTTATATTAACACAACTTTTGGAACAATAAATACTACTTATATTGCAGTTAAGATTGTATTATTTGCTCTTGCTTATATTTGCTTAGCAACTTTAACTGTAATGCATATGAAAAATGCTAACAAACCAAGTAAAGTTGATTATGACAAGTTTGC
Organism: uncultured Muribaculaceae bacterium; assembly: GCA_964407175.1. Taxonomy (GTDB): domain Bacteria; phylum Bacillota_I; class Bacilli_A; order RF39; family UBA660; genus RUG11867. The sequence continues at coordinate 1,892 of CAYOUK010000051.1, read as the reverse complement.
TTTAGATCTTAGTCCAAATAAAAAACTAAGAACTGGTGGAGCAGCTTATATTATCTTATTTGCTGTAATCTTTGTTGTAACAGTATTAGCTTATATGCCTTGGTCATCTTGGGGTGTAGCTGCATTTGATAATGCTACAGCTTGGGTAAATGAATTATCATTAGCTGGTGTACCAATTATCTCTTATATATTTGGTAACTTTGTTGCTTTTGGTAGTTGGGATATTTTCACAATCCAATTTGTACTACTATTTGCTTCATTGCTAATCTGGATTTTTGATAAATTCTCACTTGATGATGTAATTGAATCATATAGAGACGGATTTAGAAAAATGGGTCCAGTTGTAGTTACACTATTACTTGTATACTTCATTTTAGAAATTGCTGTAATGTATCCAGTATTACCAGTTATTGCTGATTGGTTCGCAACTATTGCTGATGGATTTAGTGCATTCTGGAATACAATAGCTGTATTTATTACATCACTATTTGGTGTAGAAATGCAATATGTTATGAGCTTAATCGGAACATATTATGCTGCAACATTTGCATCTAATAGTTCTGAAATGGCTATGATTATTCAAATGATGTTTGGTCTTGTGTCATTCTTTGCACCATCAAGTGTAATATTGATGCTAGGTTTATCTTACTTAGATTTACCATACAAAGACTGGATGAAATTTATTTGGAAATTCCTAGTTGCATTATTATTAGTAATTATAATCATAATAATTATTATTGTATAAAACTTGCTTATGCAAGTTTTTTTTATGTTATAATGAATAGGGAGGCCGGTATGACATTTACAACAAAGGTAAAAGATGAGATATCTAAAGAAGAATTAAACCCGATAGAAAACAGATATGTTCTCCTTGGTTATATCTTAATAAGTGGTAACTTTGAAAATGATAAATTATCAATTCTACTGGAAAATCCCAGTGTAGCTAGAAAACTGTTTAAAACACTTAAGTATTGTTATAACAAAATAGCTAAAATAACAGTACGTGTACAAAAAAAGTTTAAATTAAAAACATTATATATACTAGAAGTAAATGATAAAGATAATTTAATCAGAAGTGAACTTGATAATAAATACTTCGATGATGAAGAAAGTAAGGTTTCCTTTCTAAAAGGAGTCTTCTTAGCAACAGGAAGTATTAATGATCCGAAAAATAGTTATCATATGGAAATGTTATTTGATGATTATAACGTATTAGCTTTAATTCAAAGCTTATTAAAAGATTTTAATATCGAATCTAAATATATAAAACGAGACAGAAAACATATGTTATATATTAAATCTGGTGAATCAATTAGTGATTTTATAAAACTAATGGGCGCGGTTAATTCACTTTTCTATTTTGAAGATATAAGAATATATAAAGATCACAAAAATATGGTAAATAGATTAAACAACTGTGAACAAGCCAATTTAGAGAAAACTATGAAAACATCGTTAGAACAAACAAAAATAATAGAGTATTTAAAAGAAAATGATTATTTTTCACTGCTGGATGATAAAACTAGAGATGTAGCAGAGATTAGATATAAATACCCAGAAGAAAGTTATCAGGTTTTATCTGATATACTTTCTAAAGAACAAGAAAAGAAAGTTACTAAATCATATATAAATCACCACCTAAGAAAGGTAACTGAAATATATAATAGAATTATTAATAAGGAAGAAGGAGAGAAATAATGGACAGTCAAATAAGAGAAATTAGTAATGAATTAAAGAAAATGGCATTTGAAGTATTTGAAAACCTTGTTGAAGAGGATAATATATTAGATAAACTTAATAATGATGACGAAAATAATGAAAGAGTTTTAATAGAGGCACTTTCCAAATATAGAGAAGAAACAGGGATCAAAAATGAGGCAATGTGGAATATG
>CAYOUK010000050.1:0-6404 GCA_964407175.1 uncultured Muribaculaceae bacterium | reverse complement strand
CGAATTTGGTTATGCTAGAGAAGTTAAAGCATATAAAGAAAATCCGGAAGGATTTAAAGGACATGTTGGAGATATTTCAACGGCAATTAGAGTTAGAGTAACAACTCGCTCAATGACTCCAGACCTTTATGAAATATTAAAACTTCTTGGCAAAGAAAGAATACTTAAAAGAATAAAATAACAAGTTATTGACAAAATGACTTGTTTTTTTTATTATATAAAGAAATAAAGAAAGGATTGTATGTAATGATGGATGCTAATTATGATGAAGAAACTATTGCACTTAATAGTTTAAGAGATAATGTTTTAATACCTTTGCATGAGAATTTAAAAGATAAGTCACCAGATGAAATAAAAGAAAAGCTAAGTAACCCAAGGATAAGAAGTAGCATACTTTTTTCAATCGGTACTCTTACTGATGATATTCTAGATGCTCTGAACTTGGATGATGAAACATATGAGTTCTTTAGGGCAAATAAAACTTTAATAAATGGATATCAACCAAAAATGTAAAGATTTACTTTGATAAATCTTTTTTTATTTACAAAAATAAATATATGATATAATTTTATTGGAGGTATTTATGAGGTACGTTGGTACAGTTGTTAGGGGTATAAGAACTCCTATAGTTAAAGAAAACGATGATTTAGCATCAATTGTCGTTAATTCTGTAATTGATGCGTCTAAAGAAGAGGGATTTGAATTTAGAGATAGGGATATTATCGCTATCACTGAGGCTGTTGTTGGTATTAGTGAAGGAAACTATATTACGGTAGATAATATCGCCGAAGATGTTAACAATAAACTTCATACAGATCATTTGGGTATAGTTTTTCCAATTCTATCTAGAAATAGATTTTCACTGATTCTAAAGGGACTTGCTAGAAGTGCTAAAAAACTAACTGTTCTTTTATCATTTCCAAGTGATGAAGTAGGAAATGGTATACTAGATGAAGAAAAACTAGAAAAAAGCAAATTCAATAAAGAAAGTGTTATCACTCAGGCTGAATATATGGAAGAATTTGGTGACTGGTTACATCCATTCACTGGAATAAATATGATGACATTCTATAAAGAATTAATTGAAGCTGAAGGATGCGAAGCAGAATTTGTATTCTCAAATAATCCACTTGATATACTTGAATATACAAAAGATGTAATAAACTGTGATATACATACAAGAGTTAAGACTAAAGAAAAACTAGCTAAAGCTGGTGCAAATGTATATGGATTATATGAAATAATGACTGAGCCAATTAATGGAAGTGGATTTAATCCTAAATATGGTATGCTTGGTTCAAATAAATCAACTGAAGAAAGATTAAAATTATTTCCTAAAACAGGTCAAGAATTAGTTGAAAAAATCCAAAAAGAAATGAAAGAAAAAACTGGTAAGACTATCGAAGTAATGGTTTATGGAGATGGTGCATTTAAAGATCCAGTTGGAAAGATTTGGGAACTGGCAGATCCAGTTGTTTCTCCAGCGTATACAAGTGGACTTGAAGGTACTCCAAATGAGATTAAATTAAAATATGTATCAGATAATAAATTCAAAGATCTACGCGGTGATGAGTTAAAAGCTGCGATTAAAGAAGAGATAAAATCTAAAGATGCAGATCTTAAAGGTAAGATGATAACTCAAGGTACTACTCCAAGAAGATATACTGATTTAATCGGTTCACTATGTGATTTAACAAGTGGTTCTGGAGATAAAGGAACACCTGTTGTCTTTATTCAAGGATACTTTGATAATTTATCAGACGATTAACAGACAAATGTCTGTTTTTTTCTTGCTCCAAAAATTTAGTTATTATATAATAGGGAAGGTGACTAAAAATGAATGAAGAAATAATAGAAAATTTAAGCAAGGAGCTAAGTGTTAAAACATCACAAATTAAAGCAACTTTAAAACTTTTAGAAGAAGGTGCAACAATTCCATTTATCGCCAGATATAGAAAAGAAGTAACAGGCAATTTAAATGAAGTTGAAATTAAAAATATAAGTGATGCATATAATTATCAAGTTAACTTAAAAGAAAAGAAAGAAAATACTATTAAATTAATTGATGAAAAGGGTATGCTTACTAAAGATGTTGAAAATGCCATAATGGCGGCGACTAAACTTGTTGAAGTAGATGAAATATATAAACCTTTTAAAGAAGGTAAAAAGACTAAAGCAAGTATTGCAATCGAAATGGGATTAGAACCACTTGCTAAAATTATAATGAGTTTTCCAGAAAATGGTGATATTCACTCTTTAACTGCAAAATATGACATGGAAGAAGAAGTAGCACTTGAAAATGCTATGTATATAATAAGCGAGTGGATTTCTAATAATTCTTTTTATAAAAATAGTACACAAAGTTTTATTGAAAACACTGGAGAGATAATAACTACTAAAAAGAAGAATGCTGAAGATGAAAAATGTGTTTATGAAATGTATTATGACTTTAAAGATAGAATTAAAACAATAAAGAACTATCGTGTTCTTGCAATTAATCGTGGAGAAAAGGAGAAGGTTCTTAGTGTTAAATTATCTTATGATAAAGATGCTATATTTGAATATCTAATTAAAAAAATAATTAAAAACCCTAATTCTTTTGTTGTTCCATATGTCGAAGATGCTTTAAAAGATGCTTTAAAAAGACTTATGCTTCCTTCAATTGAAAGATTAATAAGAAGCAAACTAACAGAAGAAAGCGAAGAAAAAGCAATCGACACATTTAGTACTAATTTAGAAAACGTACTAATGACAAGCCCTATTAAAGGTTCTCGTGTTCTTGGATTTGACCCTGCTTTTAGAACAGGCTGTAAGCTCGCAGTACTCGACGAAAATGGCAACGTTTTATCTATTGAAGTTATTTACCCAAACGAGCACAAAAACGATAAGGAAGGCTCTAAAAAGAAGGTATTAGAGCTAATTAACAAATATAATATAGATATTATTGCTATTGGTAATGGTACAGCATCTCATGAATCACAAGAATTTATAATAGATGTAATAAAAGGAACTAATGTTAAATATACTGTTGTTAGTGAAGCAGGAGCAAGTGTTTATTCTGCTTCTAAAGAAGCAATAAAAGAATTTCCTGATTTAACAGTTGAAAAACGTAGTGCTATTTCAATTGGTAGAAGATTACAAGATCCACTTTCTGAACTTGTTAAAATTGATCCAAAATCGATTGGTGTTGGCGAATATCAACATGATGTTAATCAAAAAAATCTTGGAGAAGCACTAGATTTTACTATTATGAAAGTAGTTAATGAAGTAGGAGTTAATATTAATACTGCAAGTCCAAATATCTTGTCTTATATCTCAGGATTAACTAAATCTCTAATAACAAAGATTACTAAATATAAAGAAAACCATATAATTAAATCTAGAGAAGAGCTTAAAAAGATAGGATTAACAGGTAAAGCATATGAACAATCAATTGGCTTCTTAAGAATCGCTGATGGAGAAAACCCATTAGATAAAACAAGAATTCACCCAGAGAGTTATGCAGCAACAGAGAAACTTTTAAAAATCTTAGATTTAAAATTAGAAGATTTTGGAAAAATAGAGTTTACTAATAAGCTTAAAAATGTTAACATAAGTGAGCTTAGTGAAAAAGTTGGAGTTGATGAGTTCACGCTTAAAGATATAGTTGAAGAACTTATGCATCCAGCCAAGGATATAAGAGAAAATGTTAATACACCTGTACTTAGAAATGATATTTTAGAGTTAAAGGATTTAAAGCCAGGAATGCATTTAGTTGGTACAGTTAGAAATGTTACATCTTTTGGAGCATTTATAGATATTGGAATGCACGATGACGGGTTTGTTCATATCAGTAAAATGAGTCATGAATTTGTTAAAAATCCAAATGATATTGTAAGCGCAGGAGATGTAGTTGATTGCTACGTCCTTGAAGTATTACAAAATAAGGAGAAGGTTGCACTTAGTTTGATTAAAAGTTAGGGGGATAACTATGAAAAAGTTTTTAAAATGTTACTTTTTCTATTATATTTTATTTCTATACTTAGAGATTATATTTAAAATACTAGTTTTTAAAAGTTTTAATATAAACGATATTCTTTCAACTATGGTATACACACTTTTATATTCTTTTATAATGTGCACTATTTCATGTTTGTTCGAAAGAAAAAGAAGCTTTGTAATAAGCTTGATTATAATGATTATAATAACACTAATATTTGTCGCTGAAGCTATGTTTGGGATAATGTTTAATCAAATATTCTCTTTATATTCTATACATCTAGCAGAAGGGGCATTTGGTTTTACAAGTATAATTATAGAACTAATACTCAAGAATATTATTGTAATAATAACTATGATTATACCTCTTATTATATATATATTATTATTTAAAAAAGTTTGGACAAAAATTAGTTTAAAAGATATTCATATATATATTTTATCTATATTACTTGTATACTTTCTAACACTAGTTCCACTTAATATTGACAATAAAGAAACATATTCATTAAATAATTTATATAATAATATTCATGCACCAACTCTAACAGTTAAAAAAATGGGGTTAATGACTGGATTTAGATTAGATTTAAAAAGATTCTTATTTGGTTTTGATGCTAAAATTCTTATGAATAATAATATTACTAATATTAAAAGAGATAAGAACAAAAAATATAATGAAATATATAAAAAATTTGATGTAAAAGATTCCAAAAAAGAGGAAGAGATTAGTAACTACTTAAATAATAAAATACCAACTAATAAAAATGAATATTCTGGTATATTTAAAGACAAAAATATAATATATATTCTTGCAGAAGGATTTAACTCGATAGCTGTTGATAAAAAGCTTACTCCAACACTATATAAAATGGTTAATTCTAGTTTTATATTTGAAAACTATTATTCTCCGCTTTTCATGAGTACAACTGGGGGAGAATTTCAATATTCACTAAGCCTAATTCCTACACAAGAATCTTTAGATATATGGAAAAGTGGAGGTTTATATTTTCCTTATACTATTGCAACAGGATTTAATCAAAAAGGTTACGATGTTGCAGCATATCACAACTGGAAATATACATTCTATAAAAGAGATATTACAATGAAAGAACTAGGTTTTGATAAGTTTATAGGTTGTCAAAATGGACTAGAAAAGGTAGTAAACTGTAACATATGGCCACCAAGTGATATCGAAATGATAGATACAACTATAAATGATTATATAGATAAGGATAAGTTTGTTACGTATTATATAACAGTAAGTGGACATGCTGAATATAACTTCGATGGTAATATGATGGCTCTAAAAAATAAGGAGTTAGTTGATGATTTAGAATATTCTGAGGGTGCTAAAGCATATTTAGCAAGTCAAATAGAACTCGATAGAGCACTTGAAAAACTCGTTAAATACTTAAAAGATAAAAAAGTATTAGATGATACTGTAATAGTACTATCGGGAGATCATTATCCATATGCTTTAGACTTAAAAGAAGTAAATGAGCTTAGCTCATATAAAAGAGATGAACTATTTGAAGTTAATAATAGTAATTTAATAATTTATAATCCAAAAGTAAAAAAGACTAAAGTAGAAAAACTTGCAAGCTCTGTTGATGTACTTCCAACCATTTATAATATGTTTGGAATAAAATATGATTCCAGGTTACTTATGGGAAGTGATATTTTCTCTGACCATGAATCACTTGTTATATTTAGTGATAACTCATGGATAAGTGAAAAGGGTAGATTTAATGCTACTGAGAATATATTCTATCCAAAAAATAAAAAAGAAGCACTTCCAGATGATTATGTTGAAAGTATAAACACAGAAGTTTTAAACAGAGTTAATGTAAGTACTAACATATTAAAAACTAATTATTACGATAAATTAATAAATAAAAATAGATAACTTGTGTTATCTATTTTTTTGCATAACATTATGTTGATATAAATTATCTTCGGTTTCTTCTTCTTGAGTAGGTGTAGCTTCCACTTCGGGAGCTGATGTAGTTGATTCTGTATCTTTAGAAGTATAAGATAAAACCGTATTTTTAAGGCCTTCTAGTACTATTCTTTCGCCTCTTCTAAGATGTGTTATTTGATCATTTAACCAACTTCTTAAATCCATTAAAGTCATTATATTTTCATGGCTTTCTTCTTGGGGAAAGTTACTTATTTCTTCCTTGAGTGTATTAATTAATCTTATTATTTCCTCAGTACTTAAAGATTCTCCCTCAATAAGTTTAATAATCTCATAGCTCTTAGCCATAGCTTCTTCAATACTCATATATATTCCTCCTATATTTATTAATTAAAGTATATCATATTTGTTATATATTTGTTTATTTATTGACTTAACTTTACAAACGTTTTGTTAGCACTCTATATTGACAAGTGCTAATTTTTGAGTATAATTATATACTGAT
>CAYOUK010000049.1:5887-6430 GCA_964407175.1 uncultured Muribaculaceae bacterium | reverse complement strand
TATATTCATCTATACTAATATTATCTCCAGTATGATATGTACCAAAATCCTCTAGTGCTTGATAATATGAGAAAGAGTTTCGTAATTCTAATGTTAGATATTTAGAATTAACACTATCTTCAATAGTATAACTAAATGAGAATGTTACAACGTGGATATTATATGTTGTTTTTAATTCTTTTACATATGGTGTTTTACTTCTTGCTGTTGTTGTAACACTGGCAGTATCACCTGCCGAAATATTACTCTTTGGATATACTGTTATAGTATAACTATCTTCATGAGTTGATTTACTAATAGTTCCACTTTGTTTACTAGATACACATGTAGCATTGTCTGAACACTCTACGCTTATGTCATATGTTATATCTTCATCTGTTGCAACATATTTATTCTTTTTAGAATTTAAATCAATAGTTATTTCATATGCATTAACACCATCCCAGTTAGATATATTATGTGAACTACCTAGGCTTGTCATAGTAGTACTATTAAAATAGAATCCTTTAGCACTTAATATATGATTTCTAGAAAAATCTTAAT
>CAYOUK010000049.1:0-5877 GCA_964407175.1 uncultured Muribaculaceae bacterium | reverse complement strand
AGAAATGACAACAGAAAAAGTGACTATTATTATAGCCAAAGTAATAAGTAATACTTTTTTCTTTTTCTCTTTATTTTTCATATAACCTCTATAATATTTGTTTAGCATTTACAATTATTTCAGCGCTTTCTATTTGTCCAGCATATTCAATTGTACTACTATAAGTTTTAGGGAAATTAACTACTAAATAATATGTATCTGTTTTTTTAGTAGATTTTATAAATGTACTTGTTGTAGCAATATTAAATACATTATACCAAGCGGTATCAGCATCTTGAACTATACTTTGCGAACTAAGTATACTTGTTCCATTTGTAGGTTCTTCATTTTTATATAATCTATATGTAAGTGGTAAATTAGTTGTTGTTACCATTTTTAAATTATATTCCATATCTACTTGACTTACTTTATTATCAGTGAAGTTAGATATTGTAAACATATAAGTATAATCATTATCACTTGGTACAAGTCCTTCTAAATCCATATCGAATTTATATTCTCCAGGATCAAGTATAAATAAAGCGGCGCTTGTATCCATGACAAGTGATTTTTTAGAATAGTATCTAGCATATGAACCAGAGATTAGTTTAACACTTACATATAATCCAAGTATTAAAACTATTGCTAATATACTAAAACGTATTTTATATTTTAGAGTTTTATCCCCTTTTAGTAATCTAAATAAGTCTCTCATCTTACTTAGAACTTTTTTTATTCTTTTCTTCATTTTAACCACCTGTATATGGTGTGATTGGTTCACCATTATATTGAACAGCTTCCATCTCTAAGTGTATAAAATTAGGGTTAGAACTCTGGGTACCAATTAGTGTATCAGACTGATTGTTACTTTCATTGTTTATCCATTCAACATCTATTTCAACTGTTTTATTTTCTCTTGATCTAATCTCTTCTAGAGTAAATAACCCTGTATAAGATTGTGGTGCGGTTTTAATTAGGGAACCATCACCATCTTTAATATCAGTGATTGTTAAAACATATTCATCATTTATTATTTTATCTATATATGTAATAGAATATGTAAAAGCAACACCGGTATTAGTTGGATTAATTTCAAGGTAGACTTTACCAGTACTACCAGGAGCAACTACACCAGAGCTAGTATGTGAGTTTTCATCCCATTCGATATTATTTACTCTTATATCAGCCGTGCTTGTGCTAGTAAGTTCTGTGCCATTTATCAATATATTCCACTTAGCAAGAGGCATTTCTGCAGCGCCTGTAACATTAGTCTGTAATAGTGATAAAGTTTTAGACACAATGAAAATAAGGATTAAAACGGCAATTAAAACAATTATTATTTTATCCTGTTTTTTCATAGCACACCTCTATAGTAAAATGATACCATAAATTACAAAAAAAAAGAATATATTTAGGTTTTATTCTTTTTTAAATCATTAAATAATTAGTCTTGCATGAACTACTACTCTACTTTTTCCATTGCCTGTACATGTAGATAGAGTAAGTATTTTATCTTGAGAATTTAAGTTAATACCATAATCATAATTACTTCTTTTTTTAAGATTATTTAAAAACTTTTCATATTCGTCGTCACTTGCAAAGTCAGTATTTAAATAATAATCTTCTACTTCTATACTATATGTTGAAAACACTTCGTATTCTAGTTTACCTTTTTCTGTTATAAGTATAATTTTTTGATTATTTTTATCTTGTTGCCATTCATTTGTTAAGGTCTTTTTTAAAGTTCCAAACATAGATCCATCTCTCATGTTATGACCATATATAATTATATTTCTGTCGCTTCCATCAAATTTATTTCTATAATCAGCGAATATCCATCCAGCGACATTTGATACTTTATTAAAGTTGTGATTTAGATAATAATTGTTATCATTTCCTTTAACAACAACATTATCAACGCCTGTGTTTTTAACAATTAAATATGCCACTGTATCTTCATTTTGAGATTTTAATTTTTCAAAGTTAACTTCATAACTATCTTTGTTGATATTGGTCATTATTTCTTCTTTTATCTTTTCATTTTTTTCTACATTCATTCTCCATTTAATAATGTGATAGCCAGAATAAATAATACCAATTAAACATATTATCATAATTACTTTTCTAACATATTTCATATGGATCTACCTTTCTCTTTTATAATTTTAACATATATTATTAAAAAATAAAATCACTCATAAGAGTGATTTATTTAAGCTTTTTTTCTTTTAAGTGTTAACACTAAACCAAGAGTACTAGCTGCGATAATTCCAAAGTAGATGTAAATGTTATCACCGGTTTTTGGATTTAGTGATTTAGCCACTTTCTCTGCAGCAGAATATTCTTTTGATGCAATTGCATAGTTAGAGAAACTATCTGTTTCAAATGTAATTGTGTGATTAGCTGCATCATATGTTGTAGGAATTACTTCATAAGTTCCATCATGTTTTTCATGGACTATAACTACTTCATCACCATTAACATCTTTATCTAGTTTTAGTGTAACTTTTGCTTTATGATTAATATCTTTTACTTCAGTATCCCAAGATTCTGTTTCAGTTCCTTTAAATACTGTATTAAATAATGAAATATTTAAGTAGTTAGATATTTCATATCCAGAAGCAGCTTGTTCGAAGTTAGATATTTGTTCTTCTGAAATATCAGTATCTTCTACATCAAGTCTTGCAGTACCAATAGACATAGCTTCTTCTTCGCCACCAAGTTTAATTGAACCTGATGTTACTTTGTTTGTTTTTGATTTAACTACATTTGCAACTTGTTCTACCTCAGCTTGTAAATGGAATGGTCCACCTTGAACTCCAAATGTATAAGTTCCAATTTCTTCTTGTGGTTCAAATTCTCCACCATTTATACCAAAGCTTACAAGTTGGTATCCAGCATCTGGAATAATTGCAACTGTAAGTTTTGTTCCAACAGGGAACTGCGCTTCGCCAACACCTTCTCTTTCATCTGTATAATGATTCTTTCTTTCAGCATCTCTCCAGATGAACACTCCTCCAAGGCTTTCTATTTCTTCTGGAGTAGTATATACATGTCCATCATATTCTGCGCTTACAAAATGCATTGTAGCATTTAATACTTTATCATCAGGGCCTGTATAACCATCTTCATTATAATCCCATAGGAAGTTACCCATAAATTCTTCATCAGCATTTGGATATCTTCCAGTTATTTCGATATTATATTCATCAGCTTTATCGATATTATCAACTTCTATATATAATGCATGATCGAAATAATGTTCTTGGAGTTCTTCTTTAGTACTAGGTAAGTTATTTATTACTTGTCCATTTATTGTAAGTCCTGTCATAAGTGTTCCAGGATTCATCATAAATGTAAATTTAACTTTACTTCCATCTGCATCATAATGAATTGTATCTCCTGAAATTGTTACACCTGTTTTTTCAGTCATCGGCTGATTTGTTTCAGGATCTTTAATTGGAATTGGATTTTGGTTATCATCTAAAATAACTTGTCCATTTTCATCTCTTTCATAAGCTGGGCCTTCTGTATAGCTTACTTTACTATTATCTGGTTTATATCTAATATCATTTATAAAAAAGTTAATTCCAAGATTTTCAAGTGAATCCGAGTCGTATTCAATAGCACCATTTATAGAGTAATTAAGTGTTGCAGTTGAATTACCTTGATAATCTTGAGTGTTACTTCCACCCGTGCCAGGGCCTGGATTAGGTTCATTTCCTTTTGGTTCAATACCAAAGTGTAAACTATTACCTGGGAAGTTAACTCCGTCAAGTGATGTATAATTTGTTGTTAATGATAAAGTTTGTCTATAATTGTCATCACCAATTATAATTATATCCATAGTTTCACTATTAAACGCACTATCAACTGTAAATGTTACATTTGGAATATCGTTTCTATCGAAAACAATTCTACCACCGTCAATATTTGCACCATTAACAGTGACCGATACATTTGTTCCATCAACATCAAATATTGCTCTATTGTCAGCAAATGATGCTGCATCAAATTGTACTTCGACATCATTACTTACTGGTGGAGGAAAATTACCTTCCTCTTCAATAGTAAAACCAATAAATGATATTACATTTTGTTCATCATCAAGTTCAGTGCCAATACCATCTAAACTAATATCAAATGAATATTCAGTCTCAGATTCAGGCCTTACTTCGATAGAACCATTACTTGCCATATAATCGCTTAGGTTTCCGCCATATCTAATTTCTGGTCTAGAACCGTTTTGACTATTTATTATTCCTTCAATCTCAAAATGTCCTGTGTTGTTTCTAAATTCATCTGCAGTGCCACTCCATGGATTTCCATCAACGGTAACATTACTTACACTAAAGTTATCACCGCCTGAAAAATCTAAATGAAGCGCTTTATCCCCTGAACCATAGTCAGTTGCAAAAACTTTAAACGCTGGCATAAAATTCATATAAACAAGTGAAATAATCATTAAAGATGCAACTATAATACTTGGTATTTTTTTAAGTCTTAATCTTTTTTTCATATACATCTCCTTACCTATCTTAATAAAATCTTATCATATAAGGAAAAGTAATAAAATATAGGGATAAAAAGATTAATGGTTTGTCATTGACTTTTAAATAATCGACGTCTACAATAGTGTAAATATGTTGTACGATTATATTGAGGTGAGATTATGAACTTTAGCGAAGAATTACAAAAGTATATGCGTATTCTTAATGCAACTGGGAAAGAAATATCAAATAAATCTGGTATCCCTGCCCCAATTATAAGTGGATATAAAAACGGTTCAAAATCACCTAAATATAATAGTGACACTTTAGAAAAACTAATTGATAGTTTATATGAAATAGCAAAGAGTAAAAAAATAAAAATAAATAAAAAAGAAATAAAAGATGATTTAGAAAGATATCTAGTTAAAGATTCGATTAATTTTGAAGTCTTTAGAAATAACTTAAATACTTTAATTGATACATTAAATATAAATGTCTCTGAATTATCTAAGTTTATTGGTTTTGATTCTTCATATGTATCTAAAATACGTTCAGGATATAGAAAACCACTTAATATAAATGACTTCGCTGAAGGCATATGTAAATATACTCTTAATAATTATTTAGGAAACCAAAAAGAACTAATAGATAGTTTAATTAATAAAGCAGATGAAAATAAAGATTACTTTGGTGAATTATACTTCTGGCTTACTAACAACCAAGCTAAAGAGAAAAACACATATGAAATAGATAGCTTCTTTAAAAAGTTAGATGATTTTGATTTAAATAATTATATTAAAGCGATTAAGTTTGATAAATTAATTGTTCCAACTATTCCAAAAGTTTTATTTAAATCTAAAACATATCATGGCATGGAAGGATATAAGAACGCTCAACTTGAAGTATTAAAACAAATTGCATTTACTAAAGGCAATAAAGAAATGTTTTGGTATAGCAATATGCCTATGGTAGAAATAAGTAAAGATATTAAATTTACTAAAAAATATATGATGTATCTAGCTTTTATATTAAAAAAAGGTATCAAGTTAAATATGATTCATGACCTAGATAGACCTTTTAATGAACTAATGCTTGGACTTGAAGGCTGGATACCTCTTTATATGACAGGACAAATAAGACCATACTATTTTAAAAATAATTCTAATTTAATATATTCACATATCGAATGTACATCTGACACAAGTATTCTTCATGGTGAAACAATCACTGGGAATATAGATAAAACAAAGCTTTTAGTTAGTAACAAAAAAGAAGATCTAAAATACTATAGTGATAATTCTAAACTATTACTTAAAAAAGCTAGTCCACTTATGAATATATATAATGAAAGTGATAAAGATGAATTTAAAAAAATGACGCAATAAGCATCTAGATTAAAAGGAAACAG
>CAYOUK010000048.1:0-6707 GCA_964407175.1 uncultured Muribaculaceae bacterium | reverse complement strand
TATCAAAGTAATTTGTAGTATATAGGTTATATATTAAAAATGCATATAAACCTAATAAAACTAATATAATAATATCTCTTTTAATAATAACTATATTTTTATGTCTAATTAATTTTTTGGTGTTACTTTCAACAGCTTTATTAACCTCAAAATCAATTTGTTCTTTCATATAATTAGTTAGTTCTTCTTTAACCTCTTTCAATTCATCAACTTTTTTTGCCATAAACCTCACCTTCTATCTAAATTATATCATTTTATTTATCGTTTTAATAGAACTATTAATATTTATAATTCTTTTAGATAATTCTTTTTTCATATCTCTAGATATTAAATAACTTTTAATACCATTAATAAAACCTATTTCATTTAAACATTTATTATAATACGAAATCTTATGCAGATTAACTATAGAACTTCTACTCGTTTTAATAAATCTAGAATCATCCTTTAGGTCATCGAATGTATTTTTAATTGTTTTATAACAAATATATTTATCATTTTTAGTAAATATTGTAATTGAGTTATCATATATATTTTTTTCAATATAGTAAATACTATCATATGAAAGATTTATAATCTCATCATTATAAGAGAAAGAAAAAAACATATTACGTTTATAATACAAGTAATTATTTATAAGAAGGAGATATAGATTATTAAAGAAACTTTTATCTTTAATTAGTATATTAATATTATATAGGTTACTTATTACATCGGGTTTAATAACTTCTTTATTACCATATAGAACTATTGTTAAATTTGATTTTATACTTTCATTTTTTATCAAAGTATAGTCATTTAATCCAACTAAATCTAGATCTATCATTATTATTCTATTTAAATCTTTAGTCTTACTACTAAAGGTGTTTTTTGTGATTTTTAAATATGATGATATATGATAATAATTATTCCCAGACATCATCTTTATAATGCTTATTATTCTGTTAGTTATGTTTTTATTTTTTTCGATAATTATATAATCCATTTTTTTCACCTTGGATATAATTAAACCAATCATTTAGAAAAAAGAAAAGACATTTATTAAATATAAATGTCGACTATAAGTATAAACCTTTATAAAAAGTAGTAATTAATTGAATATATAAGAGTAAATATAAGTAATATAACCAGTATTACTATAGAAGCAAATCTTTCAAGTTCAGATGGTTTCTGAAATACATATTCATTATTTTTCACATCAGTTATAAGCAAAATTGTATTACATATAATACTTATTAATACGCATGTATATGATCCAGCGATAGTATATATAATGATACTAATAATAGATATTATATTTGGTATATTAGTGTTTCTCTTACTTTCGTTAAATAAAAACAAGCATAAAACTATAAGTGCAATTATAATTCCAAAGACTGTGTAATATTTATAAAAAGGAAATACAAGAAAAGATAAAAGGAAAGCTATTATTTTTAAAACTCGTCTAAACTTTTTATTCATACTACCACCTATTATAATTATATTATTATATATTTGTTAGTCAATGTTTTTATCAAGTCTAGATAAAAGCTTGTTTGTTTCTTTTTTTATATAATTAAATTCTTTTTTATCTTCAATTTCTTTAACTAATAGTTTATCGTTTGATTTAAAACTTTCATATAGATATGTGTTGATTCTTCCGTCTACTCCTTCTTTATTGTCCGTGCATACAGCATAATTCTTATCATATTTATCATTATAGAATGTCAGAATCACATCTAATTCTATTTTTTCACCATGTTCATCTATAAACGCTATTTTCATATATTCTCCTTTTTTTATTGAAATATAATAACATAAACTAATTTATTGTCAAATAAAAAAGTATCTATTGATACTTATTTAAATAATAATCTACCTATGAATATAACTATACATGCACCTGCTGCTGCAACAAGTATTTCACCTAAATATCCAGATCCTGTTATTCCAAAGTGACCAAGAACAAACGTTCCAACGACACTACCTATAATACCCATTATGATGTTTCTAATTAATCCACCGTTAGAACTCATTACAATACTTGCAAGCCATCCAGCGACTGCACCCATTAAAAGTGTGATAATTAAAGAACTCGTTGTCATATTACCTCCTATTAATATTATACTACATTATACGCAAGTATATCCACCATCTACTGGAAGAATTACTCCAGTTACATAACTTGCTTCTTTACTACCTAAGAATACTGCGGCAGCATTTAACTCACCTTTTTTACCATATCTTCCTAGAGGTACTGTAGCTTTCATATATGCAGTAAACTCGTCTGTTTTTAATGTGTCATGTGTTAATTCTGTATCAAAATATCCCGGACATATTGCATTACATGTAATATTATACTTAGCAAGTTCAGCAGCAACTGCACGAGTAAAATTAACTACTCCACCTTTTGAAGAATGGTATGCAACTGTATCTAAAGCAGTATTTCCTACTAAGCCATACATAGAAGCAATGTTAATTATTCTACCATAGTTGTGGGTTTTCATTATATTTGCAAAAGCTCTTGTGACTTTAAATACAGAAGTTTGATCTGTAGCAATAGTAAAATCCCATTCCTCATCAGTCATATCAAGTACTCCGGCGTTTTTCGCTGCACCTGCACAATTAACAAGAACATCAACCTTGCCAAAAACTTTTTTAGTTTCTTTTGCAGCATTATTAATATCTTCTGTAGAAGTAACATCACATCTTAAAGCTAGAACCTTTCCTTTAAATCTAGATTCTAATTCTTTTTTTAATTTTTCTAAATTTTCAAGTCTTCTTGCAAGTAACACAAGATGAGCACCTTGTCCAGCATATGCCTTAGCCATCTGCATGCCGAGCCCAGATGATGCTCCTGTAATTACAACAACTCTGTTTTCATAATTAAACATATAAGTCACCTCTAATTATTCTTTTTTATACTCTTACACATATATTATATAAGAAAAATAAACTTTTTTAAATATTTCTTAACATGTATATATACTTTGTTTACATTTTTCTTTATAAATATTGCATAAATAAAAAAAGACTTTTAGTTTATATAAAACATGTTATAATTGAGTTAAGATAGAAAGTGGGTTTTTATGAAAAAGACACTAGGCATGATTATAGCCGCCATTTTATTTTTTACAGCGACATCTGTTGTTAGTGCCAGAATGATGACAATGAAAGAGATTTCAGATGATTTTAACGAGAATTTTATTGAAGTTCTTCAGGGAGATGGTTCTTCACTAAATACTGTGCTTGATGAGGAAAATACCACTTTTACTGTTAAGTATGGTAATGAAGAACTAATGAAATTTAATTATACAGATGAATATATGGAGTATGATGTTAGAGGTACCCAAATTACTGAAGAAAAATCAGAGGAATCATTTGTTCAAATGTTTATAATTAGATATTTATTAGACTC
Organism: uncultured Muribaculaceae bacterium; assembly: GCA_964407175.1. GTDB lineage: Bacteria > Bacillota_I > Bacilli_A > RF39 > UBA660 > RUG11867. The sequence continues at coordinate 3,310 of CAYOUK010000048.1, read as the reverse complement.
TATTTTTAGAGTAAGTGGTCATGATGGCTATGAACTATCTGATGAAGAGGCAGATTATTCAAGCACTTATGATACATATGGTCTAGAGGTAGAAAGCGAAGAATTCCATTATAGTGGTGGAGATGATGTTTCCTCTTGGGAAATGGGAGGAGATTATATAACACATTTTAAAGTTTCTTTTGATACTGAAAAGATTGATGCTTTAATACAAAGATATGGGCAAAAAATAGAAGATGATATATATCTTACACTTGATGTTGCAGGCGTTACTACATCAAGCGCAAAACTAATTCCTCATATAATTGTAGATGATGATAGTCTTGGAATGGAATATCTTTGTGATGTGTATAGAGCGGATGAAGAAGAAGGTAATTATACACTTCTTACAAATGAACCAATACTATGTAATACCATAACTGGATATGAAGATAAAAGCTTAACAAGTGGTAAAACATATTATTATAAAGTTGGTTATCATGGTTCAAATTATTATAGTGAGCCAGTCAAAGTTACTACACTAAATAATACGGCAGTAGCGCAAAAAGAAAAACCAGAACAAAATCCTCCTACTGGAGTTGGATTTTATACAATAACTACATTACTATTAATAATTGGAAGCATACTTCTATCTAGAATAGTAAAAAGAAAATCAGTTTTTCAAAAACTATAAAAATACTAACTACTATGTTAGTATTTTTTGTATGATATAATTATATTGGTTTAATAATAACCAAAAGGAGATAAGTATGAAAAAAGTGTTAATTGGTATCATATGTGGTCTAATAATCGGAGGCATTATATTTGCCGTTATTAATCAAAGCAAAAAAGATACTAGTTCAAAAAGCGAGTCTAGTAAATCAAGTGTTGAAAGTAAACAAAAAGAGTCAAAGGCTGAAAAAGATTCGTCTGAATCAGCAGAAAGAGAAGAAACAAATGAAGGATATGAAATATTAGTTTCAAAAAAGGAACTAACTATTGAAGAATGATCAACAGAATCTTTTGAAATAACTTTTACTAATCCAGATGAAATGTCTATAAGAGAATATATTCACTGCGATGATCAAGGTAAAACAGTAGAAGTAAGATATACTCCACTTGAAAACAAAAAAACAACTGTTGAAGTTGAAGGATTAAAAGCAGGAAAAACCCAAATTTTAATTAGCGATTACGAATATCCAAATTACAAGATTTTTGTTAATATTAATGTTATAGAAAAAAACTAGGATTTACCTAGTTTTTTTTTATAAGAACTATTCCATTCTTTTATTTATATAGTGTATTTGTTAAAGCTTTTTTATACTCCCTAGATTCTCTTATCAAGTAATCGTCTAATGGAGCACGAAATGCAACTATTTCTCTAAAAAAGTCATTTATTTCTGAATAAAGAATAAAAACCCTATGTTCACATATATGTAAGAGTTGATGCGCTTTTTTAGTTAATAATGCAGCATTTTCAATACTAAGTTTGCCACCTTCAGCAGCTTTAAGAATATGATGCAAAGTTAAAAGATTCCTTTTTGTTATTTGATAACTAAGCCAATCATTTTTATCTGGTTGGTATATTTCAATTAATTCTCTTAATAATATTTGATTTTCATTTTGATATATTCTTCCCATATTATCACCAGCAGGAATTATTCTATACAAAATAAAATGAAAAATCAATAAAAAATCGAACAAAATAGTTCGACCGATAATCAAAATGGCAGGGGTGGCAGGATTTGAACCCACGACATTCGGTTTTGGAGACCGACGTTCTACCAGCTGAACTACACCCCTGTGGACAAGTAAGATTATAGCATAATAAGTATGTCCTTTCAAGTTTTTGTTTTATTATCATATAATATATCGTGATGAGATATGTTAGTTAATTACAATTCAAAAGAGCTAGATTTAATGGCTAGACTTATGCGAGCTGAAGCACTTGGTGAAGGTAATCTTGGAATGCTTATGGTTGGTAATGTAATTGTTAATAGAGCTCTTGCTAATTGCCACACCTTTAAGAATATTAGATCTATATCAGATGTTATTAATCAGTCCCCAGGAGGCTTCTCTGGAGCCAAATCTTCCCTTTTTTATAAAAGTGCTACAGAAGATGAAAAAAAACTTGCTAAACAGTGTTTAGACGGGGAATACTTCTATCCAGCTACTAATGCTCTTTGGTTTTATGCACCAAGTGGAAAAAATGCCTGTAAAGAAACTTTCTATAGTCAAGCATTAGCAGGTAGATATAAAAGTCACTGTTTTTATAAACCAGCTGCTGGGGTTTGTCCAGAACTGTATTAAAAAAATTGCTATTAAGCAATTTTTATTTTTTCTTTTCTTCTTTATCTGCAACAGCTTTTCTTATTTCAGAAGAGTTGTTAACTAGTGTTATAAACATTAGTGTTGCTTCGTAAGTAATTCTTGCTACTAAGTTTCCAACTAATAAAATTAAGAAAAATTGTGCAACGCCTACTCTAATAAATGCAAATGATCCAAGAGTAATAAAGATTGCAGTACAAATATACATTATTTTTAAAATAGCACTTATAATAAATTTTCTGAAATTTAAGAAACTATGAAGCCATTTTAAAAATGGGCTTTTGCTATTGTTCTTTTTGCAAACGAATAAAAAGTATGCAACAATTCCTCCTACTATTGCTAAAACTAATGAAATAGTTAACCAAGTAGAATCTGGACCTGAATAAGAACTGTACATTGAATCTAACCCGTAGCTACCATATCCTGTCATAATCTAAACTCCTTTCTCTCTTATGTTTAGTATACCATTAAATTATATTTAATTAAATATTTTTTATTTATTTAATTAATAGTTTTTGTCCTACATTTATTAAATTTGAGTTTAAATTGTTAATTTCTTTTAGTTTTTGAACAGTTATATTATATTTATTTGCAATACTATATAAAGTATCCCCTACTTTAACTATATATATTGTTTCTGCAGGTGGAATAATTAGTTTTTGTCCTACTTTTAATACATCAGTTTTTAAATTGTTTATTGTCTTTATATCTTGAACTGTCGTATTATACTTTTTAGCTATATTCCACAAGTTATCACCGCTTTTAACTATATAATAATCATCGCTTGATTCATCGTCTTTTAGTTTTAATGTTTGACCAACTTTTAATAGATTGGATGATAAATTGTTTATTTCTTTTAACTTTTGAACAGTTATTCCATTATTTTTTGCAATTGTCCATAATGTATCACCTGATACAATTTTTATGTAACATTTTTAAATGTAAATATAATATCTATCGTTTTGTCTTGATAGATATAGATTTTTTCTACTAAATTAATTATCAA
>CAYOUK010000047.1:0-7022 GCA_964407175.1 uncultured Muribaculaceae bacterium | reverse complement strand
TAGGTTCTATAGTAGGGCTTATTATTACTGGTATTTCTTTTATATTCGTTGCGCCAGCTATATATATATCAGATCCAGGACCGATTTTCTTTTCACAGGAAAGAATTGGTAAAAATGGAAGAAGATTCAAGATATATAAATATCGCAGTATGTACATGGATGCTGAAAAACGTAAGGCTGAGCTTATGTCAAAAAATGAAATGCAAGGTCTAATGTATAAAATGGAAAATGATCCTAGAATAATAGGATCTGGACCTGATGGAACGCAAAAAAAACTCGGAGATGATTATATAATAGGAACAACCGCTGTAACCCCGCATAAATTCTTGATTTCTTATACGATTGTTAGAGGAGTTGTACTCCGATTTCTGAATTTAAAGGCTTCAGTCTGTTGTATTTTTGATAGAAAAGTGTTTGGTTTTATACATAGTATTATAGAAAAAAGTATGAAGGATAATAATATTAAAGAAAAATATACGATTAATTATGGTTATAATTACTTCCCAGAAAAGAAAAAGGGTGGGGTAATCTACAAAGCAGGAAATTATAAGTCATACGTAGTAACTCTTGGGAAAGGAGAAGGTAGTAACTTCTGGTGTGTGTTATTTCCTCCGCTTTGTTTAGTCGATGAAAAAAACACTAACAATTATTCCTTTTTGATTAAAGAAATACTATCTGATTACACTTCCTAGCAAAAAAAGTGTCAAGTTTAAGCAAATTGATTGACAATATTCAAATAAATTAATATATTTTAATTGGTGGTACTATGAAAAAAATAGTGATAAAGGGTAATAAACCGCTTACAGGAACAGTAAGTATTAGTGGAGCAAAAAATAGTGTTGTTGCGCTTATACCAGCTTCTATTTTAACAAGTGAAGTTGTTGAAATAAACAATGTCCCTAAGCTTTCAGATACAGTTAATCTTGAGAGAATAATTAATCTTCTTGGAGGAGAAATCAAATTTGAAAAAGATAAACTCAGAATAAACGGAAAAAACGTAACAAGTAAACCTATTCCAGAAGAATTTTCAAATAAGTTAAGAGCATCGTATTATTTTATGGGAGCATTACTTGGTAGATATAAACATGTTGAGATTAATTTCCCTGGAGGATGCAATATTGGAAAAAGACCAATAGACCAGCATTTAAAAGGGTTTAAAAGACTTGGCGCTACTGTTATTAAGGATAAAGACAAATATATAATAGATGCGAAGGAATTAAGAGGAAATCATATTTATTTAGATTTCCCAAGTGTTGGTGCAACAGTTAATATACTTCTTGCCAGTGTATTAGCTAAAGGAACAACAATAATTGAAAACGCAGCTAAAGAACCGGAGATATCTAATCTAATCTTACTACTTAATAACATGGGAGCAAAGATTTCTGGAGAAAACACAAGTACTTTAAAGATAAAAGGAGTTAAAAAATTACATAAAGCAAAGGTTAGAGTAATTCCTGATAGAATAGAAGCAGGAACATATGCTATGATTGGTGCTGTAATAGGTGAAAATTTTAAAATAGATAATATTATTCCAGAACATATAATGTCTCTAATATCAATTTTTAAAGATATGAAAGTAGACTTTAAAGTTGGCAGAAACTATATGATAGTTAATAAATCAAAGTTATTACCAACAAATATAATAACGTCTGTATATCCTGGATTTCCAACAGACTTAGGTCAACCAATGACTGTATTACTAACGCAGTGTGAAGGTAATTCAAGATTTAAAGAGACAATATATGAGAATAGAATGGGGCAAATACCAGAACTTGTAAAGATGGGAGCTAATATAACAAGTTCAAACATCAATGCTAAAATTATAGCTCCAACAAAACTAACAGGAAAAGAAGTAACTGCAACAGACCTAAGAGCAGGCGCAGCGCTTATTATTGCAGGTTTGATTGCTAAAGGGGAGACGAAGATATCTAACATAGATCACATATTAAGGGGATATGAAGATATTGTCAATAAGTTAACTAGTGTGGGTGCTGATATAAAGATAGTGGAGGAGTAAAATGATTTTTAGCACGCTTAGAACATTAATTATAGGAATAATAGGGGTTATAGTTTATTTACTAGGATATCAATATGGATATAAACACAAAATAAGAGAAATAAAGAAATCATCTATAGTATTTATCTTATGTATGATTTTAATGGTTATATTAAATATTATTTATAAAGGTAAAATAGAATCGTTTAAAGCTTTATTATTTGTACTTATACCATTAGTAATAGTAACTGTTGTATATTTTATCTATATTTTATTAATTGCTTTAAAGCAAACAAAAGTAGAAAACAAAATAAAAGAGGATTACTATAAAAAGAAAGTAACTAGCGAGAAATTAAGAAAAGTACAAAGAGAGGAAATAGTATCGTTATATAAAGCTGATAAGAAATTTATGAAATATAATTCTATAATTGTATCAGTATTTACGTTTACTTTCGTGTATTTACTTGTATTTTTACTTATTTTCTAACAATTCCTTGACTTATTTTAATAAAGTGTGTTATATTATCCTTGCATTAAATTTCTATGGCCGAAGTACTGGTCATGGCGAAAGGAGTTATTAAGTATGAAAAAAAGTATTCATCCTGAATATAAAGAATGCACAGTAACTTGTGACTGTGGAGCTACATTTAAAACAAAATCAACAAAAGAAGATATTCATGTTGAAGTTTGCAGCAAATCTCATCCATTCTATACAGGAGCTCAAGGAAAGCATAAAAAGACAGGTAGTGTCGAAAAATTCAATAAAAAGTATAATCTTAAAGATTCTAGTGAAAACTAGGATTTTTTTTGTTATAATTTTATTAGGTGATAAATATGAAAATAGCAATCGGAACAGATCATAGGGGAGTAGATATTAAAAATGAAATAATAGATCATTTTAAAGATAAATATGAAATGATTGACTGCTGCTATGATAGTCATGATGGAGATGATTATCCAGATTATGCTTTTAGGGTATGTGAAAAAATTCAAAAGAAAGAAGCGGAGTTTGGTATATTAATATGCGGAACAGGCATAGGGATGAGTATCGCAGCTAACAAAGCAAAAGGAATCAGATGCGCATTAGTCCACAACGATGATGAAGCTTCACTTGCAAGAATGCACAACGATGCGAATATTATTGCATTTGGTTCATATAACAAAATTGAAGATATGTTTAAGTGGGTTGATATATTTATAAATGAAGATACATCAAAAAGAGAAGAAAGACACATAAGAAGAGTTAACAAAATTATAAAGTACGAGGAATAATATATGAATAAAATACTATTAGTATTAGTAGTATTATTAACTGGAGTTACATTGATTAGTTTCATTACCAAAAGTGATGAAACTAATTTTAATTTAGAAGAAAATAAACCAATTATGGTTAAAGTATTAAAAAATGATGAAGTCCTTAGTCTTAATCTAGAAGACTATATAATCGGTGTTGTCTCAGGAGAAATGCCTGCAAGTTTTGAAATGGAAGCATTAAAAGCACAAGCCGTTGCATCTAGGAGTTATGCCTTATATAAAAAGAACAACTCTGATAATACCTATGACTTAACAAGTGATATAAATAATCAAGTATATCTAACTAAAGAAGAAATGAAAGATAAATGGCAAGAAGATTATGATTATTACTATAATAAAGTTAAAGATGCAGTAGAATCTACTAAAAATGAAGTAATTACATATAACGGAAAAATAATTGAAGCTTTTTATTTTTCTATGAGTAATGGTCAAACCGAAGATTCTATAAATGTATTTAAAGAAGATGTTGATTATTTAAAAAGTGTAGATTCAATATATGATAATGAAAACATAAATAAATTTAAACAAGAATACTTTTTTTCAAAAGATGAATTTGTAAATAAGTTTAACTTAAATTGTCAAATAGATAGTATTGATATTACTTATGATGATAGTCATTATGTAGATAATTTAAAAGTATGTGATCAAATAATAAACGGAATTGATGCTAGAAAAAAGCTTAATCTTAGGAGCGCTTCCTTTGATGTTGAAGTACTTGATAATATAAAGATAACTACTTATGGTTATGGCCATGGTGTTGGCCTAAGTCAATACGGGGCTAATGGATATGCTAAAGAAGGATACAACTATAAAGACATATTAAAACATTATTATACAAATATTAATATTTCGAGTATAAAATAACAAAAAATACTCAAACTTGTATTAGAAAGGATACGATATGACAAGATACAAGTTAAAAAGAGTAGTAAAAAGAGGCATTTTTATTCTTAGTATGGGAGTAATCACTTCAGGATTGATACTTAGTTATGACTTATTTAGTAACAATAAAAAAGGTGAGTTACAACATGTTTCTAGTGAGGTTGTTGAATCTAATAAAACTATCCCAGTAGTAAAACAAAATATAATTAGTCTTCCATATACTTTAGATACAGTTAAAATAACTAAGAACTACTATAATAAAGATGAAAGCGAAGAAAACCAAATTAATTCACTTTTATATTATAAGGATACTTATATGCAAAATACGGGGATATTATATAATGGAGAGGCTGAATTTGATGTTGTAAGTGTTTTAGATGGGGAAGTAACAAGAGTTACTAAAGATGAAATACTTGGTAATGATGTCGAAGAATCTCATTCAACTAATCTCATAACAATATATGAATGTCTAGGAGAAGTTTCAGTTAAACCTGGTGATAAAATATCACAAGGTGAAATTATAGGTAAAAGTGGCTCAGTAGATATTGATGAAGGATATGGAAATGCACTTATATTTGAAGTTAATTTAAAAGGAGAAATAATAAACCCTAACGACTTTTATGTAATGGATCCTTCAAAAATAGAGGCATAATATGCATAGAGAAGAAGTACTACTTTATATAAATTCTACAAAATTATATTTATATAGAGTTAATAAAGATAAAGATGTAATTAAGAAAATTAATACTTCTTCTTTTTTTAAATTTGGAGAAATATATGATGAAGAAAGATTCATTAATGCATTAGATAAACATATAAATGAAAGATTTATATTTAAACCTAATATAACTATTCTATATAATGATATATGTAATTATGATATTAAATTCTTATATAGATATGCATTTGATATGCTTGGATATAATAAAGTAAACTTCATAAGTTATACCGACATATTTAAAACAAATATATATTATGAAAAGCTTATTATATATGATAAAGATATATATATAGACTTATATAATCATAATATTATTAAAAATATAAAAGATATACCAAAAAGCAAAGTATTAATTGGTAATTTAAAAGATAGTTATATTCATTTCGCTGACGAAGATTATATATACAATTTATTTAAAAAGTATGTAATAAATAGCAAATTTACAAAATAGTACTTTTGTGTTATCATGAAGTCAGGAGATGATTTAATGAATTTTTCAATTCAAGGTGACCACAATAAGGTTACTGAGTCGATTAAGGAGTATATCGAAAGCAAAATAACTAAACTAGGTAAATATTTCGATAACGAAACTGAAATCGAGGTAGTTGTCAAAATCAGAGTTAGAGGAGAGAATCAGATTATTGAAGTCACGATTCCGACAAAATTGTTTACTATTCGTGCAGAAGAAAGACATGAAGATTTGTATGCAGCGGTTGACTTAGTTCAAAAGAAACTTGAGTCACAAATTAAAAAGAACAAATCAAAGATGAATAGTAAATACAAGAATAAAAAAGGGTTTGTAATGGCAGAAGAAGAGTTTGAAGAAGTAGAAGAAACTCAAATAGTTAGAAGAAAAGAGATAGAGTTCAAACCAATGGATGAAGATGAAGCAATTCTTCAAATGGAACTTACTAATCATGATTTCTTCGTATTTAAAAATGCCGATGAAAAATGTACCAGTGTTGTGTATAAAAGAAAAGATGGAACATATGGTATAATAAATGCTAGATAAACAAAAGGAAATGTTTACTTTTCCTTTTTATTTTGCTAAAATAGGTCTCGTGGAGGAATAAAATGAATATTATTAAAGGGATTATTGATTCTGAGTATAAAGAATTACAAAAATTTAAAAAGATTGCAGACGCTATTGATTCTTTAGAACCGGAAATAGAGAAACTTTCTGATGAAGAACTAGCAGCAAAAACAATTGAATTTAAAGAAGAATTATCAAATGGTACTACTCTAGAAAATCTAATCGTTCCAGCTTTTGCAGTTGCAAGAGAAGCAGCATTTAGAATTATTGGAGAAAAACCATATTATGTTCAGTTACTTGGTGGTCTTGCCATTCATTATGGTAATATTGCTGAGATGAAAACTGGTGAAGGTAAAACACTTACAGAAATATTACCAGCATATTTAAATGCTTTAACTGGCGAGGGTGTACACATTATAACTGTTAATGAGTTCCTTGCTCAACGTGACTCTGAATGGATGGGACAAATCTTTAAGTTCCTAGGTTTAACTGTGGGATTAAACTTAAGAGACTTAAGCCCTGAAGAAAAAAGAGAAGTATATAACTGTGATATAACTTATTCTACAAATAATGAAATAGGTTTTGACTACTTAAGAGATAACATGGTTGTTTCTAAAGAAGAAAGAGTACAAAGACCACTTAACTTCGTTATTATCGATGAGGTTGACTCAGTTTTAATTGATGAAGCTAGAACACCACTTATCATTTCTGGTGGTAAGATGAATTCTGCCAATCTATACAAAGATGCTGATACAGCAGTTAAAAGATTAAAAGAAGAAGAGGACTACACTATTGATGCTAAGACTAAATCAGTATCACTAACTGAAAAAGGTAGTTCTAAAGTTGAATCATCATTTAGTTTAAGTAACTTATACGATGAAAACAATACTGCACTTGTACATCATATTAACCAAGCTTTAAAAGCTAACTTTGGCATGAAAAAAGACGTTGATTATGTAGTTAATGATGAAGGAGAAGTAGTAATCGTTGACCAATTCACTGGTAGACTTATGCCAGGTAGACAATTTAGCGAAGGCTTACATCAAGCAATTGAAGCTAAGGAAAATGTTCAAATA
>CAYOUK010000046.1:0-7210 GCA_964407175.1 uncultured Muribaculaceae bacterium | reverse complement strand
AATTGAACCAGTGACACAAGGATTTTCAGTCCTCTGCTCTACCAACTGAGCTATGGTGCCAAAAAAATGGCGGTTCGTACGGGATTTGAACCCGTGATCTCCTGCGTGACAGGCAGGCGTCATAGACCACTAGACTAACGAACCATGGTTGCGGGAGAAGGATTTGAACCTACGACCTCTGGGTTATGAGCCCAGCGAGCTACCGCTGCTCCATCCCGCGATAAATAAACAATAATGGCGGAGAAAGAGGGATTCGAACCCCCGCGCCGTTTCCGACCTCCTGGTTTTCAAGACCAGTCCCTTCAACCGGACTTGGGTATTTCTCCACAATCACAACTTTTGTTGCGACAAAAAGATTATAACACATTAATTTTTATAGTGTCAACTATAATTAAAAAAAAGAGGAAAAATTCCTCTTATTTTACCGTTACACCAGCTTCGACCTTAAATGCCATAATATATGACGAATTCTGTTGATCGTTACCAGCATCACTAGCTATCCAAAATACAAATTCATAGGAGTCGCTACCACCCTTGGCTTGGGTATCTTTAAGTATTAAGTATTTACCATCAGATTGCTTTTTAAGTGATGATAATCTAGCTATTTTACTTGTTGTTCTCTGTCCTTTGCTATCTGTTTTGGTATATCTAAATTTAATATAATCCTTATCAATTAATTTACGAACATTTTTATTTAGCTCTATTAAACTAATTGTATAATCAACTTCATAATTAACACCTTCTAGTTGACTTTTATCGTTAGAAATAGAGAATCTTTGAACCGGATTAGTTAATCCAACTTCATCATCAACTGGAATTTGATTTCTTAAGTCAATAATATTAGTTTCCATGAAGTTAACTGTAACAACACCAGAATCTGGAATTGGCTTAGTAGATTGACTTTCTGATTCTTTCTTATCACATTTTAGATCACAGATATCATCACCATTTAAATCGATGTTTTTATCTGGCCATCCATCTCCATTTGTATCACAGTTTAAATCGCATTTTCCATCGCCATTGGTGTCTCTATTCATTTTATTCTTATCTGGTTTTCCGTCTTTATTTGTATCTACATTGATATCTGGTTTTCCATTTCCATCATAATCGATGTTTACATCTATCTTACCGTCACCAGTATAATCGATGTTTGTATCAGGGAAACCATCACCATTTGTATCACAGTTTCGGTCACATTTTCCATCACCGTTTGTATCCTGGTTCATTGGGTTTTCTTCTACAACACCATCATGGTTTCTATCGATGTTAATATCCGGAGTTCCATCACCATTATAGTCAATATTAACATCAAGTTTTCCGTCTCCATTTATGTCAATATTTGTATCCGGCCATCCGTCATTATTTACATCACAGTTTCGATCACATCTACCATCTTTATTTGTATCCTGATTCATTCTGTTCTTATCTGGGATGCCATCTCCATTTGTGTCGATATTAATATCTGGTTTTCCATCTCCATTGTAATCAATATTTATATCAGGCTTTCCATCTCCATTTATATCGATATTTGTATCTGGCCATCCATCACCGTTTATATCACAGTTTAGATCACATTTACCATCGCCATTTGTATCTTGGTTCATTGGATTCTTATCTGGGATACCATCTTTATTTGTGTCAATATTTATATCTGGTTTGCCATCTCCATTTACATCAATGTTGATATCTGGTTTACCATCACCATTTATATCGATATTAGTATCAGGGAATCCATCACCGTTTGTATCACAATTTAGATCACATTTGCCATCACCATTGGTGTCTTGGTTCATAGGGTTTTTGTCTGGCTTTTTATCACCATTTGTATCTATTGCAATATCTGGGATGCCATCACTTGTAACATCGATATTAATATCAGGTTTTCCGTCTTTATTTGTATCAACATTTACGTCCGGCTTTCCATCACCATTGGTGTCAATATTTAAATCAGGCTTTCCATCACCGTCTAAATCAATATTAAGATCTGGGATACCATCACCATTGGTATCACAGTTTAAATCGCATTTGCCATCTCCATTGGTATCTTGGTTCATTGGATTCTTATCAGGTTTCAAGTCACCGTTTGTATCTATATTGATATCTGGGATGCCATCATTATTAATATCAATGTTGATGTCTGGAATACCGTCGTTATTCACATCAATGTTAGTATTTGGTTTACCATCACCATTTGTATCACAGTTTAGATCACAAGTTTTATCACCATTTATATCAACATTTAAATCTGGGAATCCGTCTCCATTTGTATCACAGTTTAAATCGCATTTGCCATCGCCATCTAAATCTTGATTCATTAAATTCTTGTCTGGTTTCCCGTCCCCATTTGTATCTACATTTACATCAGGTTTCCAGTCACCATTAACGTCTATATTGATATCAGGTTTTAAATCGCCGTCTAAATCGATGTTAGTGTCTGGCTTTCCGTCTCCGTCTATATCTATGTTAACTTCAGGGATACCATCATAGTTGGTATCACAGTTTAAGTTACAAATTCCATCACCATCGGTATCGAAGTTAACTGGATTAATCTTTAGTTTATTTTTTAAATTATTGAAGTTGTTTTTACCTCTATTAACATTTTGGTTAGGTTTTCCATCACCATTTGTATCGATGTTTTTATCTGGTTTTCCATCACCATCTAAGTCAATATTTATATCTGCGATTCCATTGTCATTAACATCTATATTTGTATCAGGGAAACCATCATCATCGATATCACAGTTTAAATCACATTTACCATCACCATTTAAGTCTTGGTTCATTAAATTTTTGTCTGGTTTTCCATCTTTGTTGGTATCAACTGCAATTTCCGGTTTACCATCATGATTGATATCAATATCTATATCAGGTTTTAAGTCTCCATTTGTGTCGATGTTTAAGTCTGGCTTGCCATCTCCATTTATATCTAGATTTACTTGTGGGAAACCATCTTTGTTTATATCACAGTTTAAGTCGCATTTGCCATCGCCGTTTTTATCTTGATTCATTAAATTCTTGTCTGGTTTTCCATCACCATTAGTATCAATTGCAATATCAGGGATTAAATCACCATTCATATCGATATTAGTATCTGGTTTTAAGTCTCCATCTACATCTACGTTGATATCTGGTTTAAAATCATTGTTTGAATCGATGTTGATATCTGGCCATCCATCACCATTAATATCACAGTTTAGATCACAAACTCCGTCTTTGTCTAAATCGACGTTTATTAATCTAAAATCTGGTTTACCATCACCATTTGTATCAATATTAAATGTTGGTCTACCATTACCCATATAATCGATATTAAGATCTGGGATACCATCACCATTTGTATCGATATTTAAGTTTGGTGTTGCTTCCTTATGAATACTTACAATATTTTTTTCTATAAAAGAGAAGCATTCGTATACAGAGAATAAAAGTGCAGCGAGAATAAGTAACTCCCAAAGCCAATATACTAAAGAATTTCTATTTCCTTCTTTCATAGCTTCCCAGATATTGTCTTCTCTGATTAGTAGTTCTTTACTTGTATAATCTCTTTTATTTAATGTTGAATAAGCATTATTAACTGCTTTTTGAATAAGAACTTTTTTGCTTTTAGATTGTCTAGAGTTTGATTTTTTTAAATGCTCTATTTCTTTTTCAGCAGCTTCAATTGCTTCCATTAAATTAGTACTACTTGGAAGTTTATTCATTCTCTCACCTTCTTTCTCTTTTATTGTCTTGTACTAAGTGGGCCCTCCTCAGGGATACCAGCAGCAGCGTTAGCTTTCATAACTGGCAATTGAATATTTACCATATCCTCTAAATCCATAACTTTATGTGGGATATTTGGTTTTTCCTCTTCTTTTGACTGCTCTGTTCTTCTAGCAAGAGGTGCTCTAGTAGATTGATTAGTATTAGTTTGAACAATATTTGAATTATTAATTGGAGTATTATTTTCTATATTATTCTGCGGCACTTCTGTAACCACAGGTTCTATAATATTTCCTGCTTCTATAGGTCTTGTTTCTTCGCTTGCAGGCATTGGTAATTCAGCATCTATTTCAAATGATTCTACAACTTCTGGTGAACTAATAGTTGTAGGTTGGTTTGTTTCAACTATTTGAGGCTGAACGTCTTGGATAGGTACTTGAGTTGCAGGTATTTCTACATTAGGTGGTGCAATATCTGGTGGCACCACATTATCTATCACAGGTGCTGCAGGTGGAATATTATTTACATCTGCTTGAGTATTTACGATATCTACTTGATTAAGTGTTTCACTAGCACCTACGCTTGCAACTCCCTCGCTAGGCTGCATTTCGTAAACCGGCTCCGGAGCATTTTTTAATGTTCCGTCTGGATTTAATTCACCTACGTTACTTACGTTATTAATCTCTTTTTTCAATACCGATAATTTAAATATTTTAAGTACATCGTATATGATTACTCCAAGCGCTGGAATTAAAACTACAATAAACCATCCCATTTTTGTTGCTAAGAAGAATTGTAATCTACCAAGTTGTGGTAGCCTCATTACTACTCGTCCAACAAAATTCGATTGATTAACAACAGCTCCATCAGGCGCCTCGTTGTTATCACCTTTTGTAGTAAATTGATATTCCCCTTTGACATTCTTAGATACTGATACAACTCTATGTGTTATCGTTTTTCCATAATTCACATCCCAGGTAGATATAAATGTAATAATGTCCCCTACTTTGACTTTGCTCAAATCCCGTTCGCTGACGGAAACAACTACATCGTAAACCTTAATGCTTGGTTCCATACTTCCACTTATTATTGTATATAGTCCAAAAGGTGGCACATAGTTAACACCTTTATTTTGATAAGACTTAGCTTTTGTATTAAAGTAAAACATTAATGAACCAATTACAACTAAAAAAATAAGAAAAATTGTACCTAAAAAAGAGAGGATTTTTGAAACCAATTTATAAATATACGAAGCTCCAATTTTGTTCGAAAAAACTTTTAGACGCCTAAAAAGACTGTTTTCACGAACACTCCCTTTATTATTCATATTGTTCACCATTATTAGTATATCGAAAATATCATAAAAAAACAAGACTTTAAGGACAAAAAAAGAGGTTTTTTTTCAAATAAAAAACCTCGATTTTTTCGAGGTTTTGATATCATTATCCAGCGCTTGAAGCGATAACTTTTTGAGTTACATCAAAGTGACCAGCGAAGTGTTCACCTTGGTTAACATCTTGGTTAGCATCTAGATTAAAGAAATCTATTCTAACGGTATAAGTTACACCAGTTTTAGCACTTAAGTTAAGATCAGTTGCAACTGTCCAGTTCGAATCATCTTCACCATTAGTAAAATCGTGAGATACAGGGCCATCTAATTGTCCACCACTTACAGTTAAAACAAGCTGGTTATTTAATTCTTCTGTTTCATCTGGATCATCAGTAGCTTTATTTGTAAATGAGTTACTAACTGGGTAGAAAATTAGTGTATATTGTGCAACTGCACTTTCGTTTGGATTATAAATAGTAAAAGTAGTCTCAGCATGATCACCAGGAAGTGCATGTTCAAGTGATATTGGATCATTCGCTGTATAAACAACACCTAAAACAGTAGTAGTTGTAACAGCTACACTTTGTTCACCATTTGGTCTATTAATTAATGCTGTGAAATATGCAAATGTAGCACCAATTAATGCAACTAATAAAGTAGCAACACCAATTATCAAAAGCATCACTTTTTTGTGATTTTTCTCTTTTTCTTCATCAACAACTACAGCATTTGTATCTTTTTTTTCTTTTTCGGCTTCTTTTTGTTTTTCCATTTTTCTTTCCTACCTTCATAAAAAGTATATCAAATGAGATTTAAAAATGCAACACACAAATAAAAAAAGAAGCCATAGGCTTCCTTTTAATCGTTTTTAATATTAAGATGCTTGATTTATATTTGATATATCAAGATGTCCAGCATATGTTTTTGAGGCATTTGAATTTTGAATAGTAGAAGTTTCAGCAAATAATAATTCAGCAGTATAAGTGTGCTTTTCTCCTGGTGCGATTCTTTGAGCAGTTACTACAGGAGTAGATTGCCCTTCTGGATATTGAGTACCATCAGTTAAGTTAATAGTTGATGGACTAGTTGAGTTGATTTGTGGTACATTTGGACCAGCAGTATCAGTATCACCAACTGTAGTTGCTCCACTAATAGTAAGTATTAATTGGTTTGCACCACCAGTAGCATCTGCAACGAAAGTATCAGTAATAGTGATAAGATTTAAATCATAAGTATATGTTGTAATATTAGGTTCACCATTAGTTGCAGTTGTTGGATTTAATACAGTAAATGTACTTGTAGCATGATCACCTGGTCTTGCGTTAGGTAATGAAATAGCTCCTTGAGTTTCATATTGAAGCGCAACAGGTGCAGCAGTAGTAATCGATACACTTTGGTTTTGAGAGTTGTTTGCTTGAGCAGTGAAGTACGCGAATGTAGCACCTACTAAAGCAATTAACAATGTAGCGATAGCGATTATTGTTAATACTGTCGTATTATTATCCTTTTTTTCCTTTTTTTCTACTCTTTTTTCTTCGTTCATCAATGTGTTCCTCCTTACTATATTAATTCTAGCAAAGAAAAAACAAAATTGCAATAAAAAAAGACAACAAAAATAAAAAAAAGATGTGCAAGTTCAAGATAGAGAAGGATAACTTGATTGCACATCACTTTTTTTATAACAGAGTTATGTGTATTCTATGTGAAATATTTTATTTTTTTACATAAAAGTAGAAATTTGTACCTTTTCCAACTGTACTATTTACTCCGTATTTGAACTTGTGTTTTTCTAATATTTCCCTAACTATCGATAATCCAAGGCCCGTTCCTACCTTGTTTCTACGATGTTTCTTCTCGGTTTTATAATATCTATCCCAGACATTTTCTATTAGTTTATCATCAACAAATATACCTTTATCGTTTATTTCAACTTTATATTCATTTTTTTGTGATTTAACTTTAATATATACAACTTGATCATCGCCAGTATAATTTATAGCATTGTTAATCAAATTATAAATAACCTGATTAAGTTTCTTCTTATCAGCGTGAACCATTGCTTCTTTTGGAATATCCACATTAAAGTGATAATTTTCAGTTAGTTCTAATATTTCAAATTTATTAACTATAATAGTAATCTGTTTGCTTAGATCATATTCTGTTATCTCAAGTTCGTCA
>CAYOUK010000045.1:4985-7410 GCA_964407175.1 uncultured Muribaculaceae bacterium | reverse complement strand
CCCTAGACCCACTGATTAAGAGTCAGTTGCTCTACCAACTGAGCTAAGGAGACAAAACTCAAATTGCTATCTAATTATATCATAATTCAAGCAATTTTCAAGCACTTTTTTGAGTTTTTTTATAGTTTTACGATTGTAACTTATTTATATCAAGTTTTACTTTTATATTTATATCTTTGTCATTAGCGTCTTTGCCATTTAATATAAAACATAAATTATTGATATTTTTAACATTCTTTTTAGTAAAAATATTACCTCCAGAGTTAGCCTCTGTAAACGAGAATAAACTATAAGTTACTATACTGTTTAAATCAATCTGACCTTTTTCAACTAGATTGGCTACTGAAGCAAGTGGTACTTCTACATTTATATTACATCTGAAATGTCCCATTTCATATGATTTTAGTTTCTTGTTTTCCCCTGAATAAATAATCTTCCCAGAGACAAAGTAGTTAACATCGTGATTTAAATCTATCATTCCATCAAATATAGATACATTATTACTTTCACCTTCATATGTATATACAACATGTGAAGTAACGATATACCTTGTATATCCAATTAAGAAAAGCATAATCAAAGACATAACTGCAAATAATATATGAGGATTATTAAAAAACTTTTTTATGTTATTCTTGTTTTTCTTCTGTACTTTCTTTTTCATTTTTCTCTTCCTTTGCTAGATTTAGTTTTAATTTACTATCTTTATTAATAACATTTAATGGTTTAATTGATTGACTTCTAACTAATCCATGCCCACTTATAGTACAACTAATACCTGCTAAATTACAATAGTTTTTTGCATCACTACTAGTCCAATTAGTCATATCTGGCATTTGATATTCTAAAGTATTTGTAAGTAAGAATACCTTACTTCCTTTAGTTATATTTGTTCCTTTTTTTGGATACTGGTTTATAACTCTTTCTCCTGCGCCAATTGGTACAACATTTAGTCCAAGAGCATTTAATTCTTCAACACTATCTTTTGTATATCTACTTATATAATTAGATAAAGATATAACTTGTGTTGCATCTGCTTGAGTAACTAAATCAGAAAGATTCTTATATTTAGAAATACTATCTACTATAGATTTAATAGATTCTGCCATATATTCAGTTGGACCATATAATCTTTGAACTGAAATATATAGAATATATTTTGGATCATCATATGGGAATAATCCAGCGAAAGAGTGAACAACATTTGTATCATCAGAATAGTACCCACCTGTTTCTCTTGCAATCTGGGCAGTTCCTGTTTTACCTATTAATATAGTTGAATTTGGTCTATACATTTGTCCTGTTGTTTTAGTATCTTCTGAATTAACTGTTAAATACATTAATCTTTTTATTTTTTCAACTGTTTGTTTGCTGACAACTTTTTCTAGTTTTTTTGGTTTAGCTTCATATGTAACTTTACCAGTATTAGTATCTACTATTTTACTAACAATATATGGTTTTAATGTTGTACCATCATTAGCGATGCTTGTTAAAGCTTGTATATTTTGAATTGGAGTTGTTGTAATACCTTGCCCAAATGAAGCATTTGCAACTTCGATTTTATATATTGGATCGATTTCACCAGAGTATTCATTAGCCATTTCAATACCTGTTCTTGCTCCAAAACCAAAGTTTTCAAAATATTTAATTAGTTTATCTTTTCCAATTGCAAGACCTAAATTAGCGGCAGCGGTATTGGAAGAATATGTAAATCCAGTATCATATGAGATAGTTCCCCATCCATATTTATTCCAGTCAATTACTTTATCTTCCCCTATCATAAATGAACCAGAATTATACATAGCATCACCTTGATATTTACCTTCTTCCATGGCAGCCATAAACGTATAAATCTTCATAGTAGAACCTGGTTCATATGAATAACTAACTAGTGGATTGTTATAATTTGTTATATCAAGTTTATTAGGATTATAACTAGGCTTTGCAGCGCTTCCAAGAATTGCCCCTGTTTTAGCATCTGCAACGGTTACTGTTCCCCATTCATATTTAGCTTTATTAGATAATTCATTCATTGCATTTTCTAGATACATCTGAATATTAGAATCAATTGTTAGATATATATCATCACCGGATTTAGCTTTAGTTGTTATAACAGGTGTATCTGGGATTTGATACCCATAAGCATCCTGCTGATAAGTAGTTTTACCTTCTTTACCAGTTAATTCATGGTTATAATATGCTTCAACACCAAGTTCTCCAGTTATAATTCCCTTATCGTTTTTCTTAGCATATCCAATTATATAAGAAGCAAAATCTCCATATGGATAATATCTTTTTGAACTAGAAATAAAGTCTATTCCAGGTAAGTCAAGACTTTGAATTTGTTGTTTTAGAGTTTCACTTATATTTCTACCACCAGGCCCAAGTTCAACTTGGTAAGTATCATTACTTAAAAGTTTTAATA
>CAYOUK010000045.1:0-4975 GCA_964407175.1 uncultured Muribaculaceae bacterium | reverse complement strand
TTTAATATATACTCTGGAGTCATACTAAGATATGGCGCTAATGTATTCGCGGTATATTCTTTATCAACTACGTGTTTTGGATTATCTTTATCAGTCGTTCTACTATCAGAGAGATACGCTATTACAGTATATGAGTTAACATCTTGCGCTAAAGCTTCTCCATTTATACTATATATAGTCCCTCTTGATGCACTTAGTTTTTTAGTTATAGTGTTTCTATTCTTAGCAAATTCCTTAATATTAATACCATCTACTTCGTCAAAACAACTAACTAAGAATAATCTTATAGATATTATGACAAACAAAAAAACAATACTTATAATTCCAATATAACTTATTCGAATTGTATTGTTTTTCTTTTTCATGTTACCTCCTAGTTATCAATAACGATTATATTATCATTATTATAACTTAATCCATATTCTTTTGCAATGCCTTGAATATTGGATAGACTAGCAAGTTCATCTACTTGCATCGATAAGCTTTGATTATTTTCTTTTTGTCTTGTTACTTTAGATTTAAGACTTTCAACTTCTATATCACTTTTAGACAAAGTGGCTTGAGTATATACAACTAAAGTTGGAACTAAAATACCAAGTATTATCATTGCTATTAGACATACTCTTTCTTTTAACTCGATTCTTCTTCTTTGTCTTGATCTCATGTGTTTCACAACCTCTCCGCTATTCTTAATTTTGCACTTTTACTTCTAGAATTCTCTTTAATTTCTTTTTCACTAGGAAGTATTGGTTTTTTATTGATTAATTTTAATTTTGGTTTAAATTCATCCATTATTTCAGGAAGCCCTTTAACTAGTTCATTTACTTCACTATATTTTTTAAATGTATGTTTTACAATTCTATCTTCTAGTGAATGAAATGATATTACTGCGATTCTTCCTCCAGGATTTAGCATTTCTATTGCATCTGGCAATACTTTTTCTAAGACTTTAAGTTCTTCGTTAACTTCTATTCTTATCGCTTGGAAAATCTGTCTTTCAGGATGATGAGTATTAAAATATTTTAGTGGAACACTTTTTTTAATTACTTCTACTAATTCTAAAGTAGTATTAATTGGTCTACTATATAAAATATTTTTAGCAATACTCTTTGAATATTTTTCTTCGCCGTACTTAAAGAAAATATCTATAAGTTCAGCATATTCATATTCGTTAACGACAGTTTTAGCGCTTTTTTCATTTCTTCGATCCATCCTCATATCAAGAGGTGCATCCTTCATAAAACTAAAACCACGTTCCTTACTATCAATCTCTGGACTTGATAAACCAAGGTCGAAGATGATGCCATCGATCTTATCGATATTAAAATTTTGAAGTTCTTCTTTTAGATTAACAAAATTTGAGTGTATGATGTTCACATTTTTATAAGATTTGAAGACTTCATTAGCATAATCGATGGCATCTTGATCTTCATCGAAGGCGAATAAAATGCCCCTTTTCATTGCCTTTGCAATTTTCATGCTGTGTCCAGCGTAACCAAGAGTTGCATCTACATATATGCCGCCATCTTTAATATTAAGACCTTCTATTGATTCATTTAATAAAACACTATAATGAAGTTTACTCATAAATATTCTCCGCTATTGCAGCAAAACTATCTAGGTTTTCATTTAAGAATTCATTATAAGATGTTTCACTCCATAATTCTAAGTGGTCATCAATACCAAGTATGACTGTTTCCTTCTCGATGGATGCATATGATCTAAGCACAGCTGGTATACAAATTCTATTCTGGGAATCGAATTTGCATGAAGTAGCACTTGATAGAAAGATTCTCATAAATTTACGAGCATCAGTTTTTGTAATGGATAAATCACTGAAGTTTTCAATAATCTTATTCCATTTATCAACTGAATACACGAGAATAGATTTTTCAAACCCTCTAGTTATTATTACCTCATCACCAAGCTCTCTAATAAGCTTAGATGGCATAACTAAACGACTTTTCTCATCTAAATTTCTATGATACTCGCCTATTAGCATATGGTATTCCCCACTTTCTACCACATTGTACCACTTTCTATGTTAATAGTACAACACTATTTTCCCCATTTCAATAGAAAAACCACCAAATCTAAAGATTTTACAATATATTTGTCAATTATGACAAATGCCTATTTCACCTTAGTATATAAAGCATAGATTAATCTAGGAGGTATTTATGTTATTTGATTCAAATGGTTTTATAAACCCTATGGAATATGATTTTAAAATTAATATTCTAGATACTGATGATTTGTTTAATAAAGATGAAGCATTAGCTAAGGGTAATTTATTTAAAAGCTTATATGTTCCATATAAAAGCTATAAAGAAGGAAGTATTAAAGTGAGTAATCAAATGGAAAAAGATATGTTAGATTTACAAACAATATTATTTGCTATTAATGATTTAAATCTATATTTAGATCTTCATCCAGATGATTATGGTATGTTTAATACTTTTAAAAGTTATGTAAAAGATTTTAAAACAAAGAAGAAAGAATATACTAAAAAATATGGCCCTATAGATTTATTTGATGAAATGGATAGTTTTGAATGGGTTTCTAGTGTATTCCCTTGGGAGGATGGTAACTAATGTTTAAATACTCTAAATTACTGCCATATCCGCTTAATATAAAGAAAAAGGATTTGAAAATGGCAAAGTTTATTATTACCCAATTTGGTGGTCCTGATGGTGAGCTTGGCGCTGCGATTAGATATTTAAGCCAAAAGTTTTCTATGCCCGATGATAGAGGAAGAGCCCTTTTAAATGACATAGCAACAGAAGAATTTGGACATGCTGAAATGATTGCTACAATGGTTCATATGTTAATTAAAGATGCTAGTTTAAAAGAAATAAAAGATGCTGGACTTGATGAATACTATGTTAGTCATGGCAAGGGAATATATCCAATTGACCAAAATGGTATTCCATTTAATGCAACAGCCTTACAATCAACGAGCGATGTCTTTACTAATCTTTCAGAAGATATGGCCGCCGAAGAAAAAGCAAGATCAACTTATGAAAACTTAATTGATCTTACAGAAGATGAAGATGTAATTAAAGCGTTGTTATTCTTAAGACAAAGAGAAATTGTACATTTCAATCGTTTTAAAGAACTATATGATATATATAAAAATGAATTAAAAGAGCGCCACTAATTACTTTATAATTTTGTATTCATATGATAAAATACATATAGGTGAAAAAAATGGCGAATAATAATACGTATGTTTTTAAAGTAAGTGATAATTTAAAAGATGAGATTATTGATCATTATAAAGATACTTTTAGAGAGAAAAAACCACCCTATTCTGTTTTTCAAGCAGATGACGGCGCAGGTACAATTGTAACTTTGTATGAATCGGGAAAAATTATGTTTCAAGGTATAAGCGCAGATATTGATTATACAATATGGAAAGAACGAGAAGCATTTATTAATAAAAGAGATATCGATAAGGAATTAGATAAA
This sequence comes from uncultured Muribaculaceae bacterium, assembly GCA_964407175.1. Lineage (GTDB taxonomy): Bacteria > Bacillota_I > Bacilli_A > RF39 > UBA660 > RUG11867. The sequence goes on along the minus strand of CAYOUK010000045.1, from coordinate 1,504 downwards.
AAGAAGAAAAAAGATGAAAAGAAAAAAGAAGAACTAAATGATACAACATATAAATATGTTAGTACTATTGGTTCAGATGAAGTTGGAACGGGAGATTACTTTGGTCCAATAGTTGTCGCTGCAACTTATGTTTCAAAAGAAAACATCTCATTTCTTGAAGAACTTGGGGTAAAAGACTCTAAAAAAATCACTGATGAGAAAATAAAAGAAGTTGTTCCAAAACTAATTAAAAAGATACCTTATGTATCATATATTCTAACTCCAAGAGAATATAATGATGTTGGAATAACAAACATGAATAAAGTAAAAGCCATTTTACATAATAAAGTATTATATGCAATGAAAAACAACAACTTTTCTTATAAGTATATTGTCGTTGATCAGTTTGCATTAATTCCTAAGTATTATGAACATATAAAAGATATTCCTACAAAAGTAACTGATATTAGTTTTACTCCACATGCTGAAGATAAATGTTATTCTGTTGCATGTGCATCTATGATAGCAAGATTTATCTTTTTAGAAGAAATGGATAAACTATCTAAAAAATATGGTAATATTCCAAAAGGTGCAGGAGATGTAGTCGATGAGTTTGGAGCAAAACTTGTAAAAGAGCATGGTGAAAATATACTAAGAGATGTAGCAAAACTTAATTTTAAAAATACAGAAAAAATAAAGAAGTTAATTTAATTAACTTCTTTTTATAATTCAAGTAAAAACTTTCTTATCTCTTCAAGCCCTAAATTATCCTGACTTACAAGTTTATAATCTAGTTCACATAAATATTTTATATCTTTCTCTATTTCAGACAATGCATATTTATTACTACTGATTCTAAGATTTTTAACTCTAAATGGATGCATATTATCAAGTTCCTTACTTATTTTTTCATTAGTATATTCCTTTAAAGATAAATACTTTATATCATATAACACCCTATATTCATTTGCTAACATAACAACAAGTGGTAATGGCATACATTTAGCTACTATTAAATCATCAAGTAGTTTATTTGCTTTATCTATATCTTTGTTAATCACTGCATCTTTAAAAGCAAAAAAATCATCTAAATTATAATTACAAACATCTTCATCAATATACTCTGGTTTTATTACTCCTGGTGGATGAATCTTTTTAAATTTTTCCCATTCCATACAAAAAACATCATAATTTATAGAACACCTAGTAATAAAGTTGTTTAAATCATTTTGACTTATGGCATATCCATCATTTCTAATTATCTTTTCGACGTCTTTAGCCATTTCATATGCTTTTGTATAGACAGGAGTTTCTATTATATTTAGTTTTGATAGAATCTCTTTATTAAGTTTTGATCTTGTATTTATTTTATCAGTTGATTCAAGTATTAAAATAATATTCTTGTTTGGACTTTCTAAATATTTATGAAGAGCTTCTAGCACTTTTTGTTTACTTTCTTTATCAGTATCTTGTTTAGTTTTAAAAAGCTTTTCTACCCTTTTTATTATAATTACTTTTTCTTCTT
>CAYOUK010000044.1:0-7428 GCA_964407175.1 uncultured Muribaculaceae bacterium | reverse complement strand
GAATATAAGTGGTATGGGTAATGTTTATACTTTCCAATACTATAAAGAATCTCTAGATGACAGAGTAAAAGCCATGAAAATAAACCTAGAATTAGAAGACCCAGAACCTATAACAACATTTAGTTTTAGTGCAAAAGAAGAATATGAAGAATATGTCGCTGGAAAGAACTATTCTTCTGGTTCTAGAAAGACTACACTTCCAAGCTTTATCGGAAATAACATTTCTTATTTAAAAAGCTGGGCTCAATCAAAATCTATAGGTATAACTGTTAATGAAGTAATGGAAGGAAATCCACAATATGACGCATCTCTTCCAGATGGTTATATTCTAAGTCAAAGTGTTCCAGCCGGAACTGATATTAGTAAGATTTATAGTATTAATGTTTCTGTCATAGTAAAAGTAAATGAACAATCATCTAATAAACCAATTACCAACGAAGAAACTAATAATAATGACGGAAACAAAGATGATACAACACCTCAAGATAATCCTGGCGGTGACAATCCTAGTGGAGATCAAGGTGGAACAAATCCTGGCGGTGAAGGAACTAATCCTGATGGAGGTACCACTCCAACAACACCAACAAATCCAACGAATCCTTCCACTGAACCAACAACACCATAAAAAAAGAAGCATTATTGATGCTTCTTTTCTTTTGTTTTAATTCTAAAGTATAAATATGTACATACTTTAATACATTTACTAATTATTCTTTTAAAAATATTTGTTTCTCTTTTTAACTCTTTAAAATAATCTGTATTACTTTGATAATTCATACTAATGAATTTATCTATTTGTTTAAAGTCTTCATATCTGCCATAATACTTATTTCTTCTAAACATGTTAATTTTTCCACACGCTTTAAAATAATTTTTAATAAATGTATTAGAATTGATAGTAAAACTTTTTATGTTATATGTTTTTCCATAAGCTTTATCTTCTGTGATTACTCTAGTAATAATCTTATTTAAGTCTTTGACTGTTATAAAATCTACCATTCTGTTCAAAGACATTCTTTTAATATAGTAATTATTTGGTGTAGTTACTATTGGTAATCTAAGAATAACGTATTTAGAAAGTTTTTCCTTAATATAGTCTTCACTTCTAATTAAACTTATTGAATATATATCTTCAGGATTATTAACTTCTCCCTTTAAACTTAAATCTCTTTCTATATTCTTAGTTTCACCATAAACACTTATAAATGATGTATATAAATATATACATTCTGGATTAACAGAGTTTATAGCATCAACTATATTTTTTGTTCCTTCATAGTTAGTTCCAAAAGCTAGTTTTTCGCTTAAATCAGCAAGAGGAGGAACTATTCCAGCAAGATTAATAACTACATCATTCTTTTTTACTAAATCTTTTACTAAATGATAATCGCCAACATCACCATAAACAATTTTTATTTTATTCTCAAATAAAGATAATCTTTGAACACTTAATTTACTCTTTAAATCAAGAACTGTAATACTGTAATCTTCTAATAAATTTTCAATTAATTTATGGCCTACATTTCCTGCGCCACCAATTATAAGAATATCCTTCATTTTAACCTCCAAATATAATGTTTATGGCCATTAATATAACACCTGCAATTATTCCAATAGAAAGACTTTTTTTGTTTTTTGTTTCAAACAATTCTGGTGCTAATTCAAATAGTAACAAATAGATTATCATTCCTATAGTTATACTAATTAAACCGGCCAAAACAATATCACTAACACCACCAATAAGAACCATAATAGCAGCACTTACTACTGTACTTAAAGTAAGAAGTATTATTCCAAGCCAAGAATTTTTCTTTGATTCTTCAAGTGTTGTATATATTTCCATTCCAAATGGGACATTATGTAGACCTACACCAATAGCCATGACTAGACCCATTTTAGGATCCGCTAGTGAAAGCCCGTATATCCCCATTCCTTCTATTATATTATGAATAATTAAAGCAACTGTCGTTATTACCCCTATATGTTCTAGATGTTTTTCATGATGGTGTTTTTTTACTTCATCTTCATGACTATGATGCGGAATAAGCATATCTATTAGTTTTAATAAAACAATACCACTAAAAATTAATATAATTATAAATATACTTCCCTTATTATTTGTTAATTCCTTAATCTCTGGCAATAAATCAAATACTAAGAGGATAAGCATCACTGAAAATGCCATTCCTAAACTAAAATCTATTAAGCCTTTTTTATTATGGCCTAATTTAGCTATTATTGCTCCGATTAAAAAGAACAATCCTGCTAGAAGCGTTATCAAAAAAGCTGTCATACTAATCACCTTATTTCTAGTTCAGCACTAAACTTACTATCAGAGTAATCCTGTTTATCTAAACTATCAAAAGAAATGTAATAATAAAGTCTAAACTTTTGGAAATTATCTTTTCCAATTGGTATATCTTTTCCAATGTTAATCTTGCCTTCTTCAAGCTTTAGAAAATCTCCAAAAAATATCACTTCGTATTCATTTTTTTCGTAATTAAACTCCGTTAATCGCCATTTTAGATTTGCTGGATTAATGTTTTCACTAAACGAAACATTCTTTAAATATAAGTCGTACTCTGTATTACCAAAATTGGGATCGCTATAGGTTACATTAAAATCAAAATGCGATGCATTTTTATAGTTACTATCCACAATAGCAACACCATCTATTCCATCGATTTTATTTTTCTTATTATAAACTATCTCAGGATCTGCTTGTTTAGTAATACTTACTTTATTAGCTAAATAAACTTTTCTAATTCCTCTATAGTAAATAAATCCAATAATAAGTGGAACTACTAACGCAATAACAATTGATGTTTTAAAAATTTTTTCACTCTTCATATCATTTACCTACTATATGTAATTTTACTATATTTTAATAGTTATATCAATTAGTCTTTAATTTTAAAAGTCATTTCTTCACTTTTAGCATTTAAAGAAAAGTCTGCAAATATTCCTTTTTTATATAATGGATAAGCTGCACATGCAATCATAGCGGCATTATCCGTACAATATTTTATAGGTGGTATTGATAAATCAATTCCTTTTTCCTTTGAAAGTTTTTCTAATTTTTCTCTTAAATGCTTATTAGCACTAACTCCCCCAGCAACAATTAAATTCTTTGCTCCTGTTTTATCAACTGCTAAGCTTGCCTTATTAACTATTTCAGTAAGTGCGGCTTCTTCAAAAGATTTTGCTATGTCATTATTATTAATATTTTTACCTCTTTGTTTTTCATTATGAACAAAATTTATTATATAACTTTTTAGTCCACTAAAAGAGAAGTTTAAACTATCATCTTGCATAGGAACTGGGAACATATATGAATCTTTTCCTTCATTTGCACATCTTTCTATATTAGGTCCCCCTGGATATGGTAATCCAATTATTCTCGCTATTTTATCATAACATTCACCAATCGCATCATCTAGAGTAGATCCTAGCAGTTTAAAATCATAATCACCATTTAACTCAATTAATTCAGTATGACCACCACTTACAACAAGTCCAAGAGATGGAAAGGTCATTGGTTTAACTAAGTTGTTTGCATATATATGTCCTATTATATGATTTACAGCGATAAGCGGCTTTTTATAAACAAGTGATAACGTTTTAGCAAACTCTACTCCAACAAGAAGCGAGCCAAGCAAACCAGGAGCATATGTAACTGCGATTGCATCGACATCATTAACGCTCATTTTTGCATTTTCTAGCACGTCTTCTAGAACCATTGTGATGTTTTCAGTATGCATCCTACTTGCAATTTCTGGAACAACTCCACCATATTTCTTGTGGATATCTATCTGTGTTAACACAGAAGTATATATTTCTTCACAACCATTTTTAATAATAGATATACTAGTTTCATCACAACTTGTTTCAATTCCTAGAATATAAACATCCTTCATTTATATCATCCTTTCCATGATATAAGCATCCCCATCTTTGTAATAATTACTAATGGTACGAATAATCTTAAATCCATTATCAAGATAGAATTTTAATCCCTCTTCATTATTATCTTTTACTTCTAATATTATTTCTTTTGTATCTTTGTTAATACTTTTGTTTAATAGAAGAGTTCCAATTCCTCTGTTTCTATGTTTTTCTTCAACAATAATATTTATAATTTCAACTACTTCATATAGTGCTAAAAACTCAATAAAAGCTATTATTTCACCATTTTCTTCATATACTAGCACTTTTTCTAGATTTCCAATTAATTCTCTATTAAACTTAGGATTTAATTTTTTTCCAAGCTTAATGATTTTGTCATATTCAGACTCATTAATTTCTCTTATCATTTTTCAACATCTATTAATTTCACATATAGTGGATTAACACCATGTGGATTAACGCTTTCTTTATTTTTTATATAATTTAAAACTTTAATTAAATCTATTCTTTCGCTGAATACGGTTTTAAATTTATTGGATTCTATATAGTTGTTAAAATCGTCATTTTTTCTATACTCAAAGTCCCTATATTCACTTTTTTCTTTTCTAGCAGAATATACTCCTTTTGAATCTTTAATACAAATTAAATCAAACTCTTCATTAGCGCTTTCGCCATAAACTTCAAGCGAGCTTATAGGGTATATTTTAGCATTTAATGTGTACGCTAGGGTCTTTGCTACTGTAACTCCTAAACGAACGCCTGTGAAGCTTCCAGGACCATTTACAACTATTATTTGATCGATATTATCTACCTCTATATGATTATTATTTAAAATATCATTAATACTAGGCATAAGATGTACAGAATGATTCTTTTCTTCCTTAGAAATTTCTTCTAAAATCTTTTCATCTTTTAACAAACCAATTAATAGCTTTTCTGAATGTGTATCAATAAATAATGTATACATAACAGCACTTCCTAACGCTCGTATTATACCTCAAAATTACAAAAAAAAGAAGAGTATTACTCCTCTTTATAAAGATCTTCCGCTATTTTTTGAGATGCAATCTATCTTCAATTGTGATATCAAGTTCTCCTTTTTTATACTTTTTAACTGTTTCACTAACTGTTACATAGCATATCAAAGAACCTTTAGATTTTAAATACTCTAAACATATATCAACATCTTCCTCGGTAGGTCTTACCTCTTGTCCGTTTATTAATAATATTGTGGTTTTTAAATAATTATCTTTAAAAAACGGGACTTTATACTTATTATATTGCATCTTTCTAAGGTTTAGCCCGTTTATAACGCTTGAACTCATGTGTTCTTTTTTTGCTAAAGCTATTAAATCATCTATGGATGTAGTTGAGGTCTTTATATAGTCTTCCACTGACAATTCTCCACTTGCTAGTCTCTCTGCTTTACTCTTAAGACCTAGAAAAATCTCTATTCTTTGTTTTTTTCTTTCTTCGGCTTCTTCTAAAGTTAAGCCATGCTTGTTAAGACCGTTCTTATCAAGACCATCTTTGTCATAACCATTTTGGTCGTATCCTTCATCATCATATATTGTACCATTTCTATGAATACCATTCCTGTCAAATCCAAATTTATTATAGCCTCTTTTATCATATCCCCAACGGTCGTATCCATCTATATCAAATCCATCTCGATCAAAGCCTTTAGCATTGTACCCATTTTTATCAAACCCATCTCGATCAAAGCCTTTAATGTTGTATCCCATTTTATTAAAACCTTGTCTATCACGTCCCATGATGTTGTATCCTTCATCATTGTATTTTGTACCATTTCTATGACGCCCGTTCTTGTCAAAGCCATTTTTATCATAGCCAGTTATATCTAGTCCATATGAATTAAATTTTGTCCCATTCCAATGGAGACCTTCCTTATTAAAGCCATTTCTGTCATATCCTCTATCGTTATAACCTTCTTTATCGTACCCAGCATTATCATATCCTTGTTCATCAAACAATGTGCCATTTCTATGAATTCGGGCGCGGTTAAATCCTTTTTTATTATAACCTTCAGCATCATAACCATCATCATCATATCTTGTACCATTTTGATGAATTCCTTCTTTATTAAATCGATAAGTGTTATAGCCTTCTCTATCATATCCTTCTTTATTATATCCCCAATGGTCATATCCTTCATTGTTGTAACCATCTCTATCATAACCATTTTCATTGTAACCATTTTTATCATAGCCCTCATCATCATACATAGTACCATTTTTATGTAGACCGGTCCTAATACTAAAGCCATTTTTATCATAACCATTTACATCTATTCCGTACTGATTAAATCTTGTGCCATTCCTATGTATTCCTTTCCTATTGAACCCTTTGAAGTTATAACCATCTCTATCATATCCTTCTTTATCAAGTCCTAAATAGTTAAATCCGTTTTCATCATATTTATTTTCCATATTTTAATCACCAAATCAATCTTAAATATATTATATAAAGATATTTAAGCCTTTTCAACAAAGTTTTAGTTTATTTAACAATTTAAAAAACGCTATAAAACAGCGTCTACAAGTTCCTCGTATACTTCTCCATGTGGAACCATTTTAAGAACCCTTGTATTTTCATCAATAACTTTGAAAGTGATATCAAGTCTTTCATCAGGAAGTATATCTTCAATAAGATCTGCCCACTCTATAATTGTAACTCCACCTTTAGTAAAATAGTCAGATAGCCCAACGGTACCGTCATCACCATTTTCTAGGCGATATACATCCATGTGATATAGCGGCATTTCACCATTTAAGTACTCTTTTACTAAATTAAATGTAGGACTTGTAATTGTTTCATCTATTCCAAGACTTCCAGCAAAACCTTTAGTGAAAACAGTTTTACCAGAGCCAAGTTCACCTTTTAAACAAATAACCATATTTGGAAATTTCTCAGATTCAATGTTTTGAGCTAGTTCCATGGTTTCAGTTTCGTCATGACTAGTATATTTATATTGTTTTGTTTCATCCATTATGTATCACCATATTAATTATATAAAAAATCTTATATAGAGGTCAATATGTTTTACATTTTTAGGCATAAAAAAAGTAGGCAACTACCTATTTTCGCATTCACTATCGTCGGCGTATAAGTGCTTAACTTCTCTGTTCGGGATGGGAAGAGGTGTGTCCACTTAGCTATCGTCACCTACAAAGGATTTTGTCCTTTGAAAAACCAGATAATGTAATTAACATCAAATTATATTATGGATAAATCCTCGAGCTATTAGTACTAGTCAGCTCAACGTATCGCTACGCTTCCACCCCTAGCCTATCAACGTTGTAGTCTACAACGGCTCTTACTATATAAAATATGGGAAAATTCATCTTGGAGGGGGTTTCCCACTTAGATGCTTTCAGTGGTTATCCTTTCCATACATAGCTACTCTGCGATGCCACTGGCGTGACAACAGATACACCAGAGGTATGTCCATCTCGGTCCTCTCGTACTAGAGTCAGATCTCCTCAATTTTCCTACGCCAAC
>CAYOUK010000043.1:507-7527 GCA_964407175.1 uncultured Muribaculaceae bacterium | reverse complement strand
TTTTACTAAAGTTAACTTTTATTATGATGTCTTTCATATTTTCCTTTCAAAAGATACTATCTATAAAATTATACCCATTAAAGATATAATTAATTCACTTTTTCATGATTTTATTATATAATTATTTAGGTGATAATATGTTAATTAGAATTATAAAGTATTTATTTTTTGGTTTAGTACAAGGTTTTACAGAGCCTTTACCAATTAGTTCAAGTGGGCATCTATATTTAGTTAGATATCTATTAAATACGGATGCATTTAATGATTTGAATTTTGAGATTATTTTAAACTTCGCATCTTTTATTGCAATAGCGTATATATTTAGAAAAGATATATTAGAATTATTAAAATCATTTTTCTTATATATAACTGATAAATCTAAAAGAGATAATAAAAAGATTAAAAACGGTGTTAAATATTGTTTATTGATAATTGTTGGTAGTATTCCAGCAGGCATTGTTGGAGTATTATTTAAAGATCAGATAGAAGCTTTAATCAATCCTTATTTATTGGCGGTATGTTTTATAATTACAGCTTTAATGCTTCTAGTTGTTAGAAAAAAAGATGGAAGTAAAAAAGATGATGAGATAACTTATGTAGACGCGCTTATAATTGGATTATTTGAAATGGTTGCACTTATGCCAGGGATTAGTCGTAGTGGAGCTTGTTTAGTTGGAGCTTTGCTTGTTGGTCTTAAAAAAGAATCAGCGATTAAATATTCATTTATGCTTTATCTACCAGTATCTATTGGTTCATTTGTATTTAGCTTAGATGAAATAAACTCGATTGGTGGAGATTTACTCGCTCCTTATATGGTAGGTTTTTTAGCAAGTATGGCAATGACTTATTTTGCAACATTCTGGTTTATTGATACTTTTAAAAAAGTAAAGTTACATAGATTCTCTATTTATTTAATAGTACTTGCAACACTTATATTATTATTTGTTAGATAAAAAAACACTTAATTTATTAAGTGTTTTTATTTAATTATTCTCTTCGATGTAGTCTTCTACATCTTTTATTGTGTTGTTAAAATCATTATAATCAACATCAAACCATTTAATATTCATTTGATTATTAAACCATGTATATTGTCTTTTGGCATAATGTCTACTATTAGTTTTTATCTTTTCAATTGCTTCATCTAAAGAAATATCTCCATCTAAGAAAGAAATAATCTCTTTATAACCTATCCCTGTTGATAATGCTTTTGTTTTACCATACTTTTGATATACACTTTTAACTTCATCTAGTAAACCATCATCAACCATTTTATCTACCCTATCATCGATTCTTTTGTATAAAGTATCTCTATTAGTAGTAAGACCAATAAATACGGCATCATCATATAATAGTTCATCTTTTAAATTGTTATTACCACTAGAATTTAAATAACTTATCATTCTCTGACGATTATTCTTATGAATATTTTTTATATTTCTTTTAAGAAGCATTTCATATAACTCATCATTTGATAATTCTTCAAGTGATACGTCTTTTTCTTTTTCTTCAAATACATAATTATATAAAGCGGCCTTTATATAAAGCCCTGTCCCTCCAATAAGTATTATATCTTTGTTATTCTCTAAAATCTTTCTAACATCTTTTTGATAATCATATACTGTATAGTTTTCATCAGGACTTTTGATATCGAATAAATAATGAGGCATATCATTTTTTTCTTCTTTAGTTACTTTTGCAGTACCAATATCAAGATTTTTATATACCTGCATTGAGTCAGCATTTACAATTGGAAGATTATATTTAGTTGATAAAACTTCAGAAAGTTTAGTTTTCCCTGTGCCTGTTGGCCCCGTTATAACTATTATCATTTTGTAAGTTTAACTTTCTTAAATGCTTTTTTGCCTTTTTGGATTACAACTACCTCTTTATCTATAGTGTAATTTGGATCAGTGATTTTTTCTTCATCTATTTTAACTCCACCTTGTTCAACTAGTCTTCTAGCTTCTGATTTAGAAGATGCAAGATTACTAATAGTTAAAACATCTAAAATAGTGGATCCAACACTTGCCTCAATACTTTCTTCTTCTAAAGCATCTGTATCCATTTTTCCAAATAAAGCTTCACTTTTTTCTTTGGCTTTTTTAGCTTCTTCTTCACCGTGTATATCTTTTATTATTTCATATGCAAGAGTTTTTTGCGCAACACGAAGTTCTGGTTTTTCATTATGTTGTTTTTCTATTTCTTCAATTTCTTCTTTTGATAAGAATGTAAGTGTTTTTAAATAACTAATAATCATACTATCTTCAAGATTAATTAAATACTGGTATAGATCATAACTACTAGTTTTTTCTTTATCTAGCCATAAAGCATTTCCTTCAGTTTTTCCAAATTTAACTCCATTTGAATCAGTGACTAAAGGCATAACCATACCATATACTTCTTTACCAAGTTTTTTTCTAATTAACTCAATACCTGCAGTTATATTACCCCACTGATCTGAGCCAGCGACTTGAAGTGTACAATCATAGTTTTCATATAAATGCATAAAGTCAAGCGCTTGTAAAATCATATAAGAGAATTCAGCATAAGTAATACCTACTTCCATTCTACTTCTTACTTTATCTTTAGCAAGCATATAACCGACATTAAAGTATTTACCATAATCTCTTAAGAAATCTATTACATTTATATCTTTAGTCCAATCATAATTATTAACTACTTCAAACCCAAATATTTCTTTAGCTTGTTTTGTTAAACCTTTGATATTATTCTCTACTTGTTCATATGAAATCATAGGTCTTTCTGCGGTTGGTTTTGGATCTCCAATAAGTCCTGTTGCGCCACCTATTAAAAGTAGTGGTCTATGTCCATATTTTGCAAGTCTCTTACTTATTAAGAATGATGAATAGTGACCTATATGTAAACTATCTGCGGTTGGATCGGTCCCAATATAAAATGTTAGTTTTCCGTTATTTAATTTATCGATTAGTTTTTCATCACTAATATCTTGAATAAGTCCTCTCCATTTTAAATCTTCATAACATGTCATTTAAATCTCCCTTTCTAAAAAAAAAGTGACTCAAATCCAAAAGGACGCAAGTCACGTGGTACCACCTTTATTCGTAATATAAATATTACCTTTAAATCTTTAACGGAATTACCCGGTTAAAATCATCATACGTATTTCATTAATTTAACTTTATCTATTCACACCAACCATAGACTCTCTATAAAAGGATTAAATTAACTACTTAATATGAATCGCTTTTTAATAAAGATAATATAGCACTTGAGTTAGTTTTTGTCAAATCTATATTATATTCTTGGATAAATCATCCTGATTTCGTAATCGTTATCTAAATCATATTTTACATATCCACTTGCATCTAGATAATTCTTTTTACATACAGGTTCTACAGAATCTGTTGCATATATATTAATCTTGCTTCCTTGTTTTTCACAAGTTTTTTTATCATATTCATCAAAGTGTAATTTAACGTCAGTTTTACAAATCAATTCAGATTCATTAGTTTTATTAAAATCTCTTTGATATCTATAACATTCTTCAACATTTACTTCAATGTCAGTGATTTTAGCACCATCGTTTGCTTTTCCAATAGTGTTTTTATAATCTAAAATTCTTTTTTCCATTTTAGCAAATAAAGCATCCATTTTAGTTTTATCAACATAGTTTGTGTAATGATATGCATCTGTTGCTTCTTCTAGTGGATTTCTTACTTCGACAAAATCACCCATTACGACAGCTTGATATCTATGATTTAATGTAACAAAACCATCACCATTTTTATAGTATCCAGTTTCTTTTTCTAGTTTGCCTTTATCATTGTAATATACCCATTCATATACATTATCTGATTTGAATTTGATATATGCATCTTTTTTGCTATTTTGATAGTATACTGTTCCTTCTTTAATTTTACTTGCTGCTTTTAATGAATCTCCATCTGGTTTTTTACTATTTTTATAAAGAATTAAACCAAGAACTACAAGCAAGCAAATAATTAGTATTACCACTAATAAACTTCTATTATTTCTGTTATTTTTTTTCTTTTCCATAACCTATCCCTCCATAATATAATTATATTAATGTTAAAGGTAAATTGCAAGTTTTTTAAATCATTTATTATTTTGAATCAATTATTATAGTTACTGGGCCATCTTTTACTTCTTCTATTTCCATATCAGCACCAAAGATGCCAGTTTCTACTTTTATACTTTTACTTAGTTCTTCATTAAACTTATCATAAAGCTTGCTAGCTTCACTTCCACCAAGTGATTTAATATAACTTGGCCTATTTCCCTTAGATGCATCGGCATATAAAGTAAATTGGCTTATAGATAAAATATTTCCACCTACATCTAATATACTTTTATTCATTACACCATTTTCATCATCAAAGATTCTAAGATTTAAACACTTCTTAGCAAGATATTCAATTTCTTTTTCTCCATCACCTTCAGTGAAACAAGAAAGAACTAATAATCCTTTATCGCTTTTTCCAACGACTTTACCATCTACTTTAACAGATGATTTTTTTACTCTTGATACAACTACTCGCATTAAATATTCATCCTTTCTACGTTTCTAACAAATGATAAGCTTTTTAAATCATTCATAAAGAGTTTAAGTTTTTCAGTATCTTTAACTTTTATTAATAATTCATAATCTAAATTATTAAATGTATTTATATTTTCAAGAGATACCCCTCTTTGACTACATATAGTAACTATATCTAATATATTATTATCATCGCTTATAGTTTCTACTCTAATTCTAGTAATATAGTCTTCTGTATTTCTATTTTCATTCCATGAGCATTTAATTAATCTATCCACATTTTTTACATTTGGACAGCTTTCTTTATGAATGCTCATACCTTTTCCTTTTGTGATATATCCAACTATTGGATCTCCATATATTGGTTTACAACAGTTTGCTATATTAACTAAAATATCATCATAACCAGACACGATTATATCTTTCTTATAGTTTTTATTATCTACACCATTGTTAAGAGATATCTTTTCAAGAATCATATCTGATATGTCATGTTTATCTTCATTTATTAAACTAATTACATAACTTGCAGTATATCTTAGTGATCCAATACCTAGTTTTAATTCATCGTAGTCTTTTAGTTTTAGTGTTTCAAGTAATTTATTTATATTATCTTTACTTAAAGTTTCATTAATACTCCAGTTTCTTTTTCTGATTTCTTTTTCTAGAAGTTTTTCACCACGTTCGATATACATTTCTCTATCTAATTTACTAAAGAACGCTTTTATTTTATTCTTCGCTTGTGATGTTTTAACAAAGTTTAACCATTCTTTCTTTGGAGTAGAATTATTATTAGTTTTAATATTTACTACGTCATCATTTTTAAGCTCGGTATCAATTGGAACAATATTTCCATTAACAATTGCGCCTGTCATAGTATCACCAACATGTGAGTGAATTCTATAAGCAAAATCTACTGGTGTAGCTCCTTTTGGAAGCTCCAAAACATCACCTTTTGGAGAATATACATATATCATGTCATCAGCGAAAGTTTCTTTAAATCCTTCTTCTATCTCACTATCAGATTCCGCTGGATCTATGGCATTTCTGAATAATTCTAGCTTTTGCTCCATTAAGTTTTGAATGACTTTAGTACTATGTTCTTTATATGACCAATGAGATGCGATACCATACTCAGCGATTTCATCCATTTCTTCTGTTCTAATTTGCACCTCAAAAATACTTCCATCAGGACCAATTATTCCTGTATGAAGACTTTGATACATATTTTCTTTTGGATTATTTATATAATCCTTAAATCTATTTGGTAAAGATTTATAACTTGCATGTATTAACCCAATTATTAAATAACAATCACTTACTTTAGAAGTAATAATTCTAAGGGCTAAAACATCATATATTTGATTCATAGTTTTACCCTTAGATAACTTATCATATAAACTATGAATACTCTTTACTCTTCCCTTTATTCTAAACTTAATTCCATTATCAGTTAGTATTTCAGAGATATCATGTTTCATCTTCTCTAACTTATTATTTAATTCTGTTCTATCTTCATCAAGTTCTTCTTCTATCTCTTTGTATATATCAGGTTTTAAATACTTTAGACAAAGATCATCTAACTCAGTTTTAATATAATTAATACCAAGTCTATGTGCAAGAGGAATAAGAATTCTCTCTGTTTCCAAAGCTTTTTCTTTTCTTTCTGGTGTATCTTCAGTGAAAACATATTTTAAATTGTCATGTCGTTCTGCAAGTTTAATAACTATTACTCTAACGTCTGTTGATAGACCAACAATTATTTTTCTTAAATATGAATTACTATGTTTATCATCTTTTCTTAATTTTAATTTATTAATCTTACTTAAACTTTCGATTATTTCAACAGCTTCACTACCAAACTTATCTTTAATTTCAGACATACCAACATTGTCATTTACAACAGGTACCCAGTTTATAAGTCCACATACAATGCACATATAGTCACTATGTAACTTTGTTAGTGTAATAGTACTTCTTAACACATGCAAAAAAAGAGCTGAACCATTAAAAGATTTATGGCCTTTTAATTTTTCATCTGCATATGTTATTGCGTCTTCAATTAATTTAATTTCTTTCTTATCTTCTATGTATTCATTTACTCGTTGTTTTAATTCTTCAATAAGTTTATTTTTCACATTGTTCACTCTTTCTTTTTTGCAAGCGACTTACCAATAAATATATTATCATATTAATAATAAAAAGTGTAGTTATTTTAATATCAATCATATGATTTTAATATGATAAAAAATAAGTTTATTAAAAATACAATCATATTAGCAATTGGTTCTCTTATAACAAAGGCTTTAGGTTTTGTTATAAGAATAATATTTACAAGAGTAATTGGTAAAGATGGCATTAATCTATATAGTTTGATTATGCCAACTTACATGCTTTTTATAACTATAGCAACATGTGGTTTACCACTTGCAATAAGCGCTTTAACTGCAAGAGGTAAAACATTATTTAGAAAGCTA
>CAYOUK010000043.1:0-467 GCA_964407175.1 uncultured Muribaculaceae bacterium | reverse complement strand
TGATACTTGTATATTATTTATCACCTATAATAAGTATTAAATTATTAAAAAATAATGATGCCGAGTTAATAATTAGATCTCTTATATTTATTATTCCATTTGTTACTATCTCTAGTATCTTAAGAGGATATTACTTTGGTAAAGAAAAAATGATGGTTTATAATAAAGCTAGTATTATAGAACAATTAATTAGACTATTAATAGTTTTAATAGTTTTACCAAAAGTAATAAAATATGGTACAACTTATGCTTTGTTTATATTTCTTGTTTTAGGAGCTATCCCTGAAATATCAAGTATTATTATTTTTCTTAAAAATGCCCCAAAAACAAGCTTTAGATTTGAAAAACCAATATTTAATTTAGATCCTTATATCTTAGGATTAATCATTGCTTCTACTCCAACAAAAATTGTTAAAAAAGGAGCAAAACTTCCTGATAGTGGAAAAGGTTATCGAGTCTTAAGCGAA